>VMFW01000013.1 GCA_007376265.1 Parcubacteria group bacterium Gr01-1014_20 | reverse complement strand
GTAGAGGGGCTCGTCTTCGAGGAAGCTGAATCCCCGACCGGAGGTATTCAGTTGATCTGAGGAAAATCCCAAGTCCAGAAGTAATCCATTAGCTTTCGGGAGTTTTTTTCTTTTCAATAATTCTGGTAGTCCGGCATAATTTTCGTTGGCGAAAACTATTTTAGAGCTTTCGGACTGAATTTCTTGCTTGATTTTCTTAATCGCGGTCTCATCCCAATCAACACATAAGAGTGTTCCGCCCGGTGAAATGGTTTTCAGAATTTCTTTCGAGTGACCACCGCCATTTGCGGTACCGTCGATGAAAAATTCTCCCGGCTCCGGGTCTAAGCAATCAATGGTTTCTTGTAAAAGAACGGGGATGTGGGACATCTAGATGCCTAACTCTCCTAATTTCTCGGCGATTTCCTCCGAAGAGTTTTCCGTTTTCTGTTTGTATTTATCCCAATTGTCCTGATCCCAAATCTCGACGCGGCTGTAGAGCCCGGCAACCACAACTTGCTTTTTTAGGTCGGCATATTTTCGCAAGTAATCGGGGATCAGGATTCTTCCCTGATTGTCGAGCTCTACATCCATCGCTCCAGCCAGCATTAAGCGAGAAAAGGCTCGCGAGTTAGCTTGTGCCAGTGGCAAGTTAACCAACTTCTGAGCCAAAATTTCCCACTCTTTGCTTCCGAAAACAAATAAACAATTATCAAGTCCGCGAGTAATAATTGCTCCTCCGACTAGTTTCTCGCGAAACTTAGCCGGAACAGCTACGCGACCTTTGATATCTAAATTGTGCTTGTATTCGCCGAGAAGCATTGTAGAAAAATGGGATTCTTTAATTCTTTGTTAGAAACAGGAAGTTATCCCCAGAAAAGCTCTAAAAGTGGCGTTTATCCCCATGTTTCTCCACAGCTCCCCACTTTCATTTAATTCTAAACCACTTATCGCTACTGTCAAAGAAGCGCTCGTATAGCGTGAAAAATAAAAAACCCTTAGTTTATAAGGGTTAATGGGGATGTGACTTTTGGGATATCCACAACTAACGCACCCTGAATTTTCTTATGATTCCCCACTAAGAAAAAAGCCCCGTTTTAAAGGGGCTTTCGGATTTTGAATTACTTTTTATCTCGACTTTCCAAAAACTCTCTACCCTTACCAAGGGCAACGTTAACGGGGATGCCTTCTTCACACATGGGGCATTCTGCCGCCGTCCACACCTGCATATTGATGTTGAGGAGAGAATACAACTCTTCGACGCCAAACATCTCGACTGTAACTCCACCACGATTGCAGAGAGCAGCAACGGCGACAACCTGGCCCTTGTTTTGACGCGCAACATTCACGGCTTTCAAGGCGGTGCCACCAGTGTTCAAGATGTCTTCAACAACCAAAACTCGTTTTCCGGCAATGAGTTTGTTATAACCGCGTTTGAGGTCAAGAGAATCGTACTTCTTTACGAGTTGATCGCCCCGGAACAATTGAAGAACTTCTGTCCCCCCAATTTCACTATCACCGTAATCATGGTGATAGACAACCCTTCCGTGTTTTACTCTGATGTAGTTTTCGGATGGGCTGGTGGCAACAATCACGCTTTCACTTCTCTCGGCGTAGAGAGCCAGAACCTCTCTTTCGGTGATTTCAGAAAGATGGAAGGCAACCCACTGGGTTAAAGCGACACCGCCTACGGCTGGAGCTAAAACAACTTCGATATCGCTTTCTAAAAAATGCATGGCGATCTCGAGGCAAAGTGTCGAAGTTTTTCTAGTGAATGGGTAGACGGCGTCTTTGTTCACATAAGCCCTACCATGTAGGCCGGAGGTGTAAACAAAGTGATCGTTATCGATTACGGCGTCGACGCTCGCAAGAATTTCTCTGGCTTTGCTTTCCGGCATGTCACTCCCCTTTCGTGATTCCTAAAGTTCGCTGAATAATTTGGTTCATCCTCACTACTTCGTCCCGCGCGCGATCGGCGAAATCCGGACCGCTGGAAGCGTAGATGGCTGAGCGGGAAATGTTGATGATCATACCTTGACCAGTTGAATCGCGGCAAACTTTAAGAATTGCTTCGAGATCGCCCCCTTGAGCGCCGACACCGGGAATTAGAATCGGCATATCACCAACAAGCTGGCGAACTTTCAAAAGTTCATCAGGAACAGTGGCGCCGACAACCACCCCGCAGTTATTGATTTCATTCCAATCTTTAGCGGCGCGGAAAGCGACGTATTCGTAGAGAAACATAGTGCCGTCCGGAGCCCATTCGGTTTGAACTGGTAGGTCTTGGAATTCGCCGGCTCCGGGGTTCGAAGTTCTACAAAGAATGAAGAAGCCTTTTTCGCCGTTGGCTAAAAACGGTTCGAGCGCCATCCGGCCAACATAAGGGTTAATGGTGAGCGCGTCCGCATTACAATACTCGAAGGCAAACTTCACGTGGCCATTATTAGTGTTGCCAATATCGCCACTTTTGTCGTCCAAAATAACTGGTACGTCTGGCGCCTTGAGGTTGATGTAGTGAGTGGTTGCCTGGAGGGCACGAATACCAGCGGAACCATGGGCCTTGTAAAAAGCGGTGTTAGGTTTGTAGGCCGAGACGATGTCGCGAGTGGCATCGACAATATCGCAGTTAAAGTGAAGCATGGTCGACTCAACAAGTGCCGAACGACGGTGAGCTGGGACTTTCTCCGGATCGGTGTCTAGTCCGATACAGACAAACAAGCCTTCTTCCCAGCGAGCTTTCTGAAGCTCGTGGTAGTTTCTCATTTTTCCTCCTTGTTAAAGAACAATTATTGGTCAGAATGACAAAAACAACCCCTATTGTTTAGATGATTTTTAACACGCGGAGGCCAGGAAATCAATTATTTTAGCTCGTCGATTTTTGAGGCCAGGATAAAGTCGTTGATAGAGAGGCCACCGATAGCGTGGGTCCAGGTTTCAACCCTGACTCGGCCGTAGCCAACGAGGATGTCGGGGTGGTGGCCCTCCGCTTCGGCGATATCCCCCACCCGATTAGCAAAGCTCATCGCCTCTTTAAAATTCTTAAATTTGAAATCGGCGTAGATTTTTTTATCTTCGAGGTGCCAATTAGTTTAACCGAAAGTAAAGGTGAAAGCGATGAGACCCGGATTTTCGATGATGATTTCAAGGAGGTGCTCGCCGTAGGTTGAATTCTCTATGATCGGATACAGCACTTCTTCTTTGACGATCAGGGAGTTTACCTCCTTACCATCATTTATAATTTTTAGCTTAGCCCCTTTTTCTGAACCAGCCACCATGTAGACGTTTTTCGCGCTATATTTAAAAATAATTTTAGCGCTAGCAGTCTTGTTTTCCGCGGACTCTTCTTTGATATTCCAGTTTCCAACTAAGAAAAGGATGTTTCGTTTAAAATCCTCGGGTTCGCCGAAGGCCTGGTCTCCCACCACTCCTTTTTTGCCGTTGCCCAAGAACTCATTTCTCGCGGCGCCAAAGTAGACCTCGGGGCTCCCAACTCTTGACGGATCGACTGCGGTCACGCCTTTGGGAGAGCCGATTTCGCTCGGGAGTTCACCTTCGACTCCTAACACGCTCATTCGTTCTTTCAGCGCTTCTTGAATTTTCTTTTCGGTTTCCTCATAACCTCCTTCGCCAATGTGGTCGTAGATAATGTTCCCGCGGATATCGATTAAATATTTTCTTGGCCAAAAACGGTTTTGATAAGCATTCCAGGTGGAAAAGTCGTTGTCTAGAACCACCGGATATTTAATTTTAAACTTATCCACCGCGGCTTTGACATTTTCATATTTTTTTTCAAATTCGAATTCGGGCGTGTGGATACCGATAATTTCCAACCCTTCGTCTTCGTATTTCTCGTACCAGGCATTGAGGTAAGGCAGAGTGCGTTGGCAGTTGATGCAAGTGTAGGTCCAGAAATCTACCAAAATCACTTTTTTACCAACCAGCTCCCCTATCGTGATTGGCTCGAGTTGTCCTGGGTTTACCGAGGGGGTGTTTAGAAATCCATCCGGGGTAGAAATTTCGTGATAGCACTCGTACTTCGAACTATTCGCCAAGTCACAGGGAGTGACGGCTTGATCTTTGGGCAGATTTTCGCTGGGTTTTATTTTACCCGAATCTAGGTACAGAATGGTCGCCATGATGGCTATGACTACCAGGGGGAGAAGGATTTTTTTGTTTCCCATAATCAAACTGATGATTTTTTGGGAGTGGTCGAGGCTAAGTAAGAGATAAATCCTGGGATAAGCGGCAAGATGCAGGGGCTAAGAAAAGAAGCTAGCCCGGCAAAAAAAGCGATGCCGAGATTTATTGGGTTTAGGGAGTTGATATTTTCGCCGGCAGAGGTAGAAACGCCGAGCGTGTCTAGAAAGTTAACGACAAATTCTAAATTAGCGACTCGGTTCAGCTGGCCGACAAAAACCAAGATGCCAAGAATAATTAAGACTACCCCGAAGAAATACTGAAAATATTCGAGCCACCGACCGGCGCGGTTGATTAGGTTTTGAGCCTGACTAGTGAAAAGGCCAACAAGGAGAAATGGTAGCCCGATACCAAGGGCGTAGGCCATGAGGAGAACGAAGGCGCCTCCGGGGGCGGTGGCGGCTAGGGCTAAAATAGCTCCCAGGGCCGCGCTTACACATGGCGTCCAGCCAACGGCGAAGGCGGCGCCAAAAACAAAAGAGGTTAGGTAACGCGAGCTGAAACGGGTTTTGACCGCGAGTTTATGATCGCGTTCTAGAAACGGAATTTTTAAAAGTCTTAAGACGACCAACCCGAAAAGAATGATGATCGCCCCCCCAATTCGCCCTAACCATTCTTGGACGGTATAGGATGAACTTTCAAGCACGGTTTGGAGGAGAACACCGACTAGAGAAAAAACTACGGAAAAACCTAGAACAAAGAAGAAGCTGGATAGAAAAATGTCCCAACGGCTTGGGCTGGAAGATTTTTGAGGTAAGGCTTGGTTTTCCATTAATTTGTTAGAAATTTATTAATCTCGCTCAAGTAACGATCCTTACTCCAACTGTCTGGAGCTTTCAGTACTCGTTCGCTATTTTTGAGAAACACCTTGGTGTGCTGATAGCTAACTCCGAATTGCCTAGCAAGGGTTTCTTCGTCTTTATCGGTTTCGTTGTCTTTAAAGTTCACCCGGAAACCAACCGCCCGAGAGGTTTGGAGTTCGTTGAAGGCCGCTTGTAATCTCGGTACTTCTTCTTTGCAAATCGGGCACCAGTTGGCATAAAAATAAAGAACAACGAGTTTGTCGGATTTGAGGGCTGTTTCGTAGTCGATTTTTGTGAAATCTAGAAGTGGGGCGGCGCTGCCGGCCAAAACAGTTCCAGAAAAAGTGATCATTTTTTCCATATCGTCCTTCATGATCGGCATCGTTTTTTTCTCACCTATCACGGCGTCACCATTCTTGTCCACCGGCGTAATATCACTCTTGTCATCGAACGTTTCCGCCGTTTCACTTTGACTCGACGAGGTAAAATAAATAATACTACCCAAAATAATAACGCTCGTAATAATGCCGATCAGGACTGCAGCTGCCAAACCTGATTTTGAACAAAGGTTTTTCATAGCGTTTTTATTCTACCCCAATCCTAAAACCGCGCCAAATAAGCGCGGTTTTAGGATTTAGCAGTGGTGCCAACTTATTTTTTCGTCACTTTTTGCCAAAGCCAAACTAACGCGAGAATGCTTATCAGGAGCCATACGAGATGCATCAAGCCGCTAACCCATGACCAAGGACTATAATTGCTATCAGCCCAATAGCCCATGTGTGGCATCCCCCAGTTCTGACTACGATAATCCTGTTGGTTGTAACCGCCCATCATCATTCCCATAGGGCCAGGATACTGGTTCATAATTTCGATCATCCGGCTGGCTTCCTCTTCCGTCAACTTACCGGTCATCATTTTCGCCATCAAGTCTTGGGTTTCGGCGTAAATTTCTGGACCAAGAGTTTTTTCTCCGAGGTACTGCATCATATTCGAAGGCGTTTGGGCGTCAGAAAAATTCATCATACCTTGGGCAGAAGCAAACGGGGGCATTACCAAAATTCCCAACATTGAGGTAACTACTAAGAATTTTTTCATTATATATTGTTTTTTATAACGACCTTTTGCGTAGAAAAGCAGCGTTTACTGACACAATCACGGTTGAGAGTGACATCAAAACGGCGGCGAAGGCGGGAGCTAGCGTAATGCCTTGGTTCCAGAGCGCGCCGGCCGCCAAGGGAATCGCGATTATATTATAACCCGTGGCCCAGAAAAGATTTTGAATCATTTTGGTGTAGGTTAACCTAGAAAGTCGGATGATCTTTACTATATCCCTCGGGTCATTTTTCATCAAGATGATTCCGGCCGACTCGATCGCCACATTTGTCCCCGCACCGATCGCGACTCCCAAATCGGCTTGCACTAAAGCCGGCGCGTCGTTGATACCGTCCCCCACCATCGCCACTTTACTGCCCTTCGACTGTAGGAGTTTAACTTTTTCAGACTTTTCACCCGGCAAAACCCGAGCAAAGTACTCATCAATTCCCAAGTCCTTGGCAACCCACTCGGCCACTTTTTCGGAGTCACCGGTAATCATCGCCACATTTACGTTCATCGCTTTTAGGGCTTGGATGGCTTCGCGGGACTCCTCACGGATAACATCCGCAAGACCCAAGACACCCAAAAGCTCATTATTTTCGAGAACATAAATAATGGTTTTTCCCTTATCCGCTTCGATTTCAGTTTTGGATTTAATATCGCTCGACAAATTGAAGTTATTCTCGAGGATGGCGTGGCCGCCAACCAAGATTCTTCGCCCATCCAACTTAGCTTCCCCGCCTTTGCCGGGCAGGCGTTTGAAATCCGCCACAGAATCTATTTTTAGATTTCTCTTTTTGGCTTCAGCGACTATGGCTTTCGAAATCGGATGTTCGGAGTGAAAATCCACGGCGGCGGCGATTTGAATTAAATCGTTTTCGGATTTTGACTTGCTTAACCAAACATCAGTCACACCATATTCACCCTTGGTAAGCGTGCCAGTTTTATCGAAAAGAACCACATCAATCGAACGAGCCATCTCAAGCGCTAGGCGGTTTTTCACGAGAAATCCGTTTCGCGCGGCCATGGTGGTGGAAATGGAAGCAACAAGTGGCACCGCCAACCCCAGCGCGTGCGGGCAAGCGATCACCAAGACTGCCACGAGGCGCTCGAGCGCAAAATCGAAACCAGCCTTGGCTAAAAGCCAAAGAATAAAAGAGAGGCCACCCGAGGCAATGGCGACTACGGTTAAGTAGTAAGCGGCTTTGTCGGATAAAATTTGGAGTTTTGATTTCGAAGCTTGGGCTTCGCGAACCAAACGCATTACACCAGAGAGAAAGGTGTGGTCCCCCACTTTGGTCACTTTGATTTTAAGAGAACCGTCACCATTCACTGTGCCAGCGATGACTTCGCTATTTTCTTTCTTAGGCACCAGCGCGGACTCTCCGGTGATCATCGATTCATTCGTTTCGGATTTTCCTTCAATGACTATGCCATCAGCTGGAATCCTTCCGCCGGGGCGAACGAAAACGACATCCCCTTCTTTGAGTTCGCTTAAGGGAACTATTTTTTGCTCGCCGCCTCGAATCACTTCGGCGGTGTCCGGGAGGAGTTTTGAGAGCTCTTTTAAGGCGCCTTGAGCGCCTTTGACCGCCCGCATCTCAATCCAGTGCCCTAAAAGCATGATCGTAACAAGCGTGGTTAGTTCCCAAAATAAAGTCTCTCCTTCTCCCCTAATAGTCACAAAGACGCTGTAGAGGTAGGCGGCGGTGATGGCGAGCGAAATCAAAGTCATCATGCCGGGGAGCTTGGCCCGAATTTCTCTCCAAGCGCTCGCGAGAAAAATCATGCCAGCGTAGAAGAAAACAAAGGAACCCAAAATAAACGGCAGGTACCGAGAGCCAGGAAATTCCGGCGCTTCGATTTTCAAGATTTGGCTAGCGAAATCAGAATAGAGAACAACCGGCACCGACAAAACCAGACTCACCCAAAACTTCTTTAAGAATTGTTCCGTGGAATGCCCGGCGTGCTTGTCGTGTTCACCGTGCTCCGACTTACGACTATTAACTTTTGACTTTTGACTTACCAATGCCATTCCACACTCTGGACACATCCCGGGCTGATCCTGTTGGATCTCTGGATGCATAGGACAAGTATAGGAAACACCGCCTACTATATCCGTCGGCTCTTGATTTTTCAGATTTTTACCATCTTCGCAACAAGAATGATCTTTCATTACTAATTTTTGCTAATAAATTTATTATATAGCGACGAAAAAATCCAAGCGGAAAGTGACGCGTAAAATACGAGCTGGACTAAACTTACAAAGAATCCTCCGAAAGTTATAGCTTGCCCCCGCGCTATATCATCCCCGAGGGTCATATGAATCATCCACCCCAAAATTTTTGTCGCCGCCTCCGGAAAGATCGCGACAAAAACGGTGCAGATTACATAGATAATCGCCATTGTTAGTGCCGCTGCTAGCGAAAACTTTTTCGTGTTTAACTTCATTTTGATTTTTATTATTGACTGGGACCTTTTCGTTTTGATAAAAACCTAAACGGTATAACGTTCGGGTTTCTCGACAAAGTGTTTTCGGCAAGAATCAGAACAGAAGTAGTAGGTTTCTCTTTTATACTCCACTGCTCCTTTAATTTTAGCCGGATCAAGCTCCATACCACAAACTATATCAAAAACCTTAGTGTATTTGATTGACTGATTATTATTGTTCATTTTTACTTACTTTATATTCCATTTAAATTCTCTCTCCGGCACTCCTCCGATCTTAAGAATCTTGAGAGTGACGGATAATGGGAGTGTTGTTGGCGCCGCTGCAAAGGTTAGAATGCCACCTCGATGATGGCCGCCGGGAGGATCTCCTTCCCACGCTAGGGGGTTTAAAGTCTCACCGGAATCTAAAACAAGCTTCGAGACCGCAACCATGTCTTCGGACAGCTCAACCGAGTGGGTGCTCAAACTCACCTCAAAAGACCAAGTAGGAGAACCGCTCGACAGGTTAGTCGGACGGACTATTATTTCAACCCCGCCATCGCTTGAAGTCATGGGCTCAAACGCGGGCTGATTTTCGATCGGCGCGGATAAAACAGAGTTTTCATTTTTGTCAGATCGGTTACTTAAAGCTAGCCCTAAAACTATAATCACTCCGATAACGCTAACAAGCAGCAGGATTCGATGACTCATGTTTTTTGAATTGAATGATTTTCCTCGATATGTAGGCGATCCCCAAAAAGTTGGAGAGTAAACCTACATAAAAGATCTCGACCTGATACTCCGCGACAAAAGTGACAACTCCTGCCACGCCCAAGATAGGCAGGATATTAGCCAAGTAGTGAGTGCAACAGGAGATCATGGCGGCAGTGGAGGTGGCACCTGAAGCGGCTAAAACTTTCTTTGAGGCCATCTGTTTAACGGAACTTTTCAGATAAGCGTATAGGCCGACTTGAATTCCGAAACCAAGCGCCAAGCTCAGGATGAAATACCAGAATTCTCCGAACTGGCTCTTCGCGAAATCAAAACTTGAAATCAAACTTACTAGGCCGAAATAAACTGCCAGAAGGATCAAAAAAGCGATGAATCCTATTGCAACCGATCTAATGATCACGAGTTTAGACTCCACATCCCCCTCCCCCGCTCGACTTTTTTTCTGGTGTCTGCACCTGGCTCAAGATGTTCGCATAACCATAGGCGCTTGAGTAATCTTTTCCAAGAACTTCTTTCGGGTCGGCGGTTGCGAGACTCATTCCTTTCATTTTAAGATACTGATCAATCGTAAGATAGGTATCAGGGAACCAGTAAGAATTTACCTTAAGCGCCACTTTGTACATTTCTGATTCACTCGCGCCATTCGCAGCCATTAGTTCTAGCAAACCCAGCATGGCCATACCGTGATTGCAGTCGGGAAAATGGGTGGAGTTTCCGCAACACGGACGGTAGACATTTTTTGAAACTGATTCGACTAGCGCCTGTTGCTCGGGCGTTAATTTAATCATTTCGTGTTTCGAGTAGTGGTCCATTGGATCACCTTTCGCTAGAGTCCAACCTCCGGTAGAAGCAAATCTTCCTGCCTTTGCCAGGGCTTCTGCAGACGAACCCACTTTCCCGTCATAATTAACCATCGGACCTTTCTCAAGAATCGAATTTTTATTGGCTAACCCAAAGGCCCATAAGAGATTTAGCCAGTAGCTGGAGTTTCTTTCGGTCATCACGATTTTTCCACTCGTGAGTCCCAGGAGAAGTTTTTTTTCTTCCGGACTTAAACCGCCTCGAGCTGAATACAGGGACTCAAACGCTTCAACGTCGATCACGCCAGAACCAGCTAATCTTTTGCCCATATCATTCCATTTGATTGGAAGTTCAATGCCGCTTGCTGGCAAAACTCCACTTTCGGAATTCAGAACAACGCCAGCTCGATCAGGGTCGCCACCGCTTTTTGATTTTTGGGAGTTTAAGCCGAGATAGTAGATTTGAGTAACAACTAAAACGATAATGGCTCCAGCAGCGATCCATTTCCACGAACTCTCCTTTTGTGAAGGAGGTATTTCTTCAAGATTTTTATTTTGTTCCTCCATTTTGTTGTTTCCCCTCCCAGGACCAGCCATGGCAGGACTTGGGAGGGTTGAGTTTTAATGACACGACTTTTTTTCTTCTTTTGCTTCAGCCTCACCTTCTTTTGGCAATTCCAGTTCCGTAGATTTTCTGACGGCTCGATAAATGAAGTAGCCGAACAATCCCAAGATAAGCACTGCCCAAATTATCTCGGGCACACCTTTGGCTATTTCAAAGAAACTAATAGTGGTTCGGTTTAGGAAATTTCCGACAGCCACCTGAGAGCCGGGCGCCCAATAAGTGTCGCCAGAAAAACCTAACACCACCATCGTAATGCCGATTAGAAAGAATATGCCAGCGGCCAGAAGATTGGTTGAGTGAATAAAGTAATCCTTTCCTCTAATTCTAAATTCCATTACTTTGCCTTGAATGATTTTAGACTTCTCCAGTTTGAACTTGTCGTAGAAGTACGCCGCCAAGAAGAGCGGGAAAACCATTCCGAAAACATAAGCAAAGGTAACAATGAGCGCCTTCCAAAACGCTCCCGAGACCACGGCAAGAGTCACTGCTCCGGCCAAAACTGGCGCACAACAAGAAGTGGCGGCGCCAGACAGGATTCCGAGGAGAAAGACGGATTTGGGATGGGAGGCGGAGAGTTTCGGCTTGATGTTTTTAAGCATCGGAATCATGGCTATGCTTTTTCCGAAAATCGAAAAAATGGCGAGAATGATCATGAATGTCCCCCCAATCAAATACATTTCTTTATGGAAGTCCTGGAAGATACTCGCAAGCCAGGCCGCGCCTAGGCCGATAGGAATTAGAACAACGGCGATACCCAGGAAAAAGAGCAAGGTCATACGGATGATGTTTTTCTTTTCTCGAAAAGCTGAAGCGAGGTACGCAGGCAAAAGCACGGTGATACAACAAGGCGCAAAGAGCGCCACCATCCCCGCTAAGAAAGCCGCGAGAATTGAGGCGCTAAAGATAAGCTCCATGCTAATTGGTAACCGTAGCCGTAAAATTCAGTTCGACTTTTGGCGTTTGGCTGGAGTTGGTTTCGATGAAGATAGTTCGATTGGCCAAACCCACGCCCGATGGCCCATGGGCCGCCGGGTTAAAGATAGCCTCAACTTTAATTGTTTCCCCTGGCGCCACTTCGAGATCGGCCTTCGAAATGCCGCCACCGTGACCGGGCATTCCAAAAGGTCCCGAAACAACACCCTTAGCGTCTGTGATTTTCGCAACCGTGCACATACACGAAGTGTAAACCTTGCTAATCGCAATCGGTTCGACACCCTCATTTTTTAGCTCAAAAACCTTTGAAACATTGCCGTTTTTCATCGAGATCGGGCCAAAATCAAAGTCTTTCTCAAAAGCACTTAGTAAACTGGCCGATTGAGTCAGCGTTTTCGCGTCATCGTTACTATTCTGACTAAACACGAATACACCGCCGAAAACGATGAGGGCAATTATAGCAAAAGTGATGATGTTTTTTATTTTCATTTTTTGGATTATTTTTTCGATAACTAAAAAACACCCGGACTTAGGTGTTTATCGGCGCGCCACAAAAATCGCTTTTTGAAAGCGTTTAGCGCGCCGTAGCAAACATTAGCGGATCGCGTTTATTTAAAATTGAAAGCCAGGCTAGGAAGCGACTTTGGAACTCAAAAAGGTTTTCAGAAGATCGGGCTTTGTGGTTTTGGAAGTACGCTAGGATCTTAGGCCGTGCCTTTATCGACAACAAGCCAGCGATAATAAACGAGAAAGCTAAGAGGAGGAGCGCAAGAATATTGGACTGAGCAAGGGAAGCCTGGACAGAACTCTGTAGGCTCGAAAGGTGCTCAAGGGCAGAGTTTACAGGATTGGCCAATGTAGCACAGTTGTTTGCAAGGTTAAAAAGACAAGAATGGTGCGAGGCATGATCCGCGTGCGCTAGGCTCGAAAAACCGAGAGTGCTTAAGAACAGAAAGGCGAGAAGAATAATATACCCCTGGGATTTCATGCTTTTCATATTACTCCCGGGAGTGCAGAAAGTCAACTGGAAAATCAGGTTTTATAAACAAAAAACCGCCCTTGAGCGGTTCTTTGTTTTCTTGTACAAGAAAAATGCTTAGGTAAGGTGCTTTGAAACGAGCTTGGTCATTTCAAACATGTTGACCACTGCCTTACCGCCAAAAACCTTTTTCAGGGCCTCGTCGGCAACGATATTCCTCTTATTGGTCGGGTCTTGAAGATTGTGCTTTTTGATGTAGACCCAAAGGGCTTTCACCACTTCCGACCTGGGCATTGGGCCCTTCCCCACTACCGCCTCAAGCTCGGAGCTAAGAGTCAACGGCTTCATAAACGCCGAATTTGCTTTTCCTGGCATGTTTTTTTGATTTTATGTTGTTTGCCCCCTTCATACCGATTTATTAGTCAGTAGTTCGGAGGGTTTCGACCTGGATATCTATAGGGAGGATTATAGCATTTTTGATGTTTTTTCAAACCCCCGCACCGAAAGAACCTTAAACTGCTACTTTGATTAAAAAAGCGATATGGTCGCCATTTCCAAACCTTTCTTTTTTACGGATAGCGGCTTTGAGCGGCAGGAGATAGGTTTCTGACTTCTTGTCCGGAAAAATAGAGGTTTTCCAGCTGGTTTTGCCGATCGTGACGGTAACTGGCAGCGACCCAAACCCCCGGCTCACCTTTCCAAATGTCGCCCCAATCTCCCTCGACTCTTTTTTTGGCAGGTTTACAAAATGCCAACCAGCCATCCCAGGGTAAAGCCAAACGTTGGTTTTTATTTTGTACTCCTTTTTTGAATTCATAATTATTCAGGAATGGTCTGAGTGGAAGTTTGTTAATTCTGGTGTGAAAATTGAATAAAGATTATTCACTAATATTTTGTACCCTGCCGACTTCTCCGCTTTCTAAGCGCACCTTAATACCGTGTGGATGGAACTTGGAATTGGTTAAAATATCCAGCACAACGCCATGGGTAAGTTTGCCGCTTCTCTGATCTTCTTTTAAAACAATATCTACTTCTAAACCTGGCTTAATATCGTCTCTCTTCTGTCCGTTCATACTATTTATTTTAGAAACCACGATTTAATCCGATCCCAGATTGTGAGGCGAATTCCCAGGAACCCTAAGCCAACGAAAATAAGCCAAGAGCCAGGGGTGAGCGGGGTGATGAGAGCTAGGAAGCCGAGCGCTATTAATATTACCCCAACAATTTTTCTACCTGGATAATTCTTGTCGAATATTTTTCTAAACCACGTTTTCCAACCTTCCATAATATAACTTTTATTTAATACAATAATTGGCAAAAAACTTTGAAAGCTGGGGTATTTTTACTCTTTCGTCCCTCCCTTACCCCAAAATCTCTTGAGTCAACTCACTCACTCCGATCCTCTCTTTGGCCGAGTACGGGATAATTTTATGCTCTCCGACTAACTCCGCTAGTTTTTTCATTTTCGATTCGTATTCTAATTTTTTTATTTTATCGATTTTATTTGCCACGATCACAATATTTTTATTCTCTTTCTCCATACTTGCAAGGACTTCTGAATCCTTGTCTGTCGGGCCCACGTTTGCGTCTATAATGAGCAGCACTTTTTTCTGGACACAACCCGAATCAAATAGGTACCAATAAATTAGTTTCTGTAGTCGCTCCCTCCCCTCCTGCGAGGCCATCGCAAATCCATACCCTGGCAGATCAATCAGATAAAGGGATTTATTTATCCAATATACATTCAACTCTTGAGTCAGTCCGGGGTAGGCACTGGTTCTCGCTAGGTCTTTTTGTTTAGTGAGAGAATTGATGATACTTGATTTGCCCACATTCGATCGGCCCAAAAGCGCCACCTGGGGCGTACCGTCCTCGAGAGTCTCGTTGGTCCCCGTTAATCCTTTTAAAAACTTGGCTGATGTAATACTTTTCATACCCTTACTTAATTATTACAACAATCCAACATTCTTGAGAATGTTGGATTGTTGTAATCTCAGAAGTTTTTGATAAATTTAACGAAAATTTCTCCATAGGGAGATAGTGAGTGGATGACGTTGCGACCATGGTATTTTTTGTTGAGCAAGCCGGCCTGAACCAACCTTCGGGTATGCTCTGAAAAAGTTTTCATATTACCGTCTAACTCCTCGACCATTCCTTCGAGTGTTATGCTGGGATTCTTTGAAACCGTAAGAAGAATTTCGATTCGATAATGATTGGCTACGCCTTTCAGGTGCCTCTCTAGCTGTTTTGAGGTTTTCATCGATATATTGTACTACAATACTCCAACATTCTCAAGAATGTTGGAGTATTGTGGAGAGAACAAAATTCGCGCTAATGGGAATTATTCTCCTTTTTGTTATTTTGCGTAGTGTGTAAAAAGCGCTTTGATGCCGGCCAAATTCTTTTCCCACTCGATTGCTTCGTGGGTTTTAAGCTCAACCGAGATGGCCGGAATGCCGATCGAAGCCAGCCAATCTTCCGCCGCGCCCGTCACTACATACGCGTCAAAACTGTCTACCGCTGGATAGCCGGCTGCACGCGAGTAGGTGTTCAGAATTGCCCGGGTTTCCGGGAGGATTCCGTCTTCGCACTCGGAGGCGTAGACGGCGTTGGCCTGACTGTGCCAAAAGACCACGGCCACTGGCCGAATTTTCAAAACAAAATCTCGGATGGCTACCGCTTCCGGTTCTGAAAAGGCTTTCGAGCCGGCGCTCACCTTGTTCCCCCGCCAGACACCCTCCGGTTTCCACCTGCAGTCAAAGTTCCGATTCAAGTCCACTTTATTCGCGTTAAACCGACCGGAGACCTGAAGAGACTGCGACGTCGGCACACCCCCAATTGCAAAGCGTCCTTCTTTACCAATCACTTTAAAAACCCCGTCAGGGTTGGCCGACGGAATCACTGTTACCGCCAAACTCTTAGAAATAGTGCCGGAGGTCTGGTCTAAGTAATCCATAAACTCATAGGCCAAGATCACACTATTCCATTCATACCCGCCGTGGATACCACCGACCAATAAGAGACGCGTCTCACCAGTCCCGTAGGTGTAAGCCTCGATCTTCCGCCCCTCCACCGAGAAACCAATCGTTTCTTGTTTGAGGGTTGCCGCAGCTGGTTCTACCGGTGGCGCCGGTGGGTTACCGCCTTTGAAGACAAAAAACAAAATTAAACCGAGGACCAGTACGGCAACACTAATCGTGGCCGCGAGAGTTCGCTTCTCAAAAATAATCCCCATTATTTGGCGTAATGACTTAGAAGAGCTTTAATGCCGGCTTCGTTCTTGGTCCAGTCGGTGTCTTCGTGGGTCGCCAGCAAGACGCTAATGGCCGGAATCCCCTGCTTAGCCAGCCAGTTGACCATGTCTCCAGTGATCTCATAAAAATTAAACTCCTTGTACACTTTATAACCAGAGGCCTTACCATATACGTTCGCGATCGTGAGCGTCTCTGGCAAAACTCCAGCGTGACAGTTAGAAGCAAACACGCCGTTTGCCGAGCTGTTCCAAACCACGGCCGCTACGGGTCGCTTGGTTTCGACATAGGTTTTGATCGCTTGGGCTTCAGGCTCGGAAAAAGCCGCGCTGCCTCCGCTCACGGTTTTGTCCTGCCAGACGGCTTTGGTCTGCCAGTCGCAGTCAAAGTTGCGATTTAGGTCCACGTTGTTTCCATTGAAACGGCCGGAGACTTGAACGGTCTGAGAGGTGTTGACGTCGGCTTTCGCAAATTTTCCGGTTGAGCTAACCACTTTCGCAAGACCATCGGGATTCAAGACTGGAATGACGGTCACTTTCGTGCCGCTCGCAATTGCGGTCGGATTCATTTTCAAGAAATCCATCATCTCGTAAGCCACGAGCGCGGTGTTCCACTCATACCCGCCGTGGATGCCACCGACAAACAAAATCTCTTTCGCGCCTTCGCCGTAGTGATACGCGAGGATGTCGCGACCACCGGCGGATTGGCCGATCACGGTTTTAGTTTTATCCACCACCCCGGGTGTTCCACCCGTGGGTGGCTGATCGGTGCCGGTTGCCCCACTCTCGTCCCCCGGGATTATAACTACATCTTTAGATGAATTTCGAAAGAGGAAATACGCCCCGACCCCCACTAGGACTACAATTACCGCCCCGATAATTAGTTTTTTTGTCATAGTTTTATTATATCATTTTATGTCCTACCAACTACAGAATAAAATCCAATACCACAACTCCTTTTACTGATCGATATTGGAACTTGTTAAGTATATCCTTATAAAAAAGGGCTCGACATAATGTCGAGCCCTGTGATTGATACTCCTAGGAAAAGATCGCCTTAGTTTATTCCAGCACAGTCAACCCGGCAAGGAGGATGTCATAGCTGCCGTTAATGCAAGGTTGCAAAGCGAGCATATCCACCTCTTCGGAGCTTGAAGCGAATGGAAGACCGGACTTGCGCACATGGGCCAAAACATCCGCAAAATCCTGGCCGCTCTCAGCGCCATAAAGCTTGACTCCCGATCCTTCGAGAAGCCAGGCGCTGACTTCCGGCTCAAGTCTTTCCAGCTTGAAGTCTGCGTCCTCGACACACTTCGTCAGCGCCGCCAGACTTGCTTTGCTGACTTGCTTGGTGAGGTTTTGTGGTTGGAGCTGATTCCAACCGGGACCCAGGATTACAGTCTGCGAATAATCCAACCGTGGACTCCGGAATGGATGGCCTGCCACGAAAACACCCAGCGTCTCGACGAAGACAACACCCCATGCGGCCGCCTTCGGCGCTGTGTCGCCACAAGCCAGATTGAAAACTCTGACAACCTCTTGCCTTTGCGGCTTCGGAACAAGCTCAATCTCTTCGAAAAGCCAATTGAGCTTGCGATCGGCAATCGCGGGATGAATTGATGGAACCCAATCGACATCCACGCGTTCAGAGTCGACCGGGGAATTCGCGGCATCAAGCAAAATAAGCTCGCGGTCGAGCAGTTGTCGCTTGAGCCAGGCCTTGAAGTCATTGGACATCTTGGCTAATTCCGAGAAGCCCAAAGCTACTGCTTTGAGGTGATTTTGCTGAGGAGTTTCCGGGGTTGTATCAGTTCCTGTATCTACCTCTGGGAAATACAGCGTTTTCATGCTCCTTCCTCCTAACTTGGTTATTGGTTACTGGATAATGTCAAAAGCACTCTGGAATCAGTAATAACAAAAGAAACTAAAAAAAGCAACAACCTAGTCAAGTAGGTAAAATTACCGTTTTTACCCCTACTCCCAGGACCCCAATGATGATTTTCTTCATGGTTTTTATTATAGCACTTTGGATTTGCTTTACTTTAATCGTATCACAGGATTATCAATCATACTTTGATTGGTTGGCTTATATACGACATAAATTTCTTTATATGGAGACGCGGGAATTTTTAAATTTTCAGCGTTAGAGGGCCGAAGAACTGCTCCGGCTTTGAGTAGTAAAGTAATTTGACCCTTATCTTCATTACCGATAGCATTTTCTTTATTTTCCAAACTTCTTAAAATCCATTCGACTGGATTAAAAGAAATTGGCCTAGGCTGGCTTTTATCACCGTACTTTTTCATCCGAGCCAGTGTAATCCCTCTTATTTTTTCATAATCTGCCTCTGCTGTAGTAACTTGAATTTTTATGTCTGTAAATTTTCCCGATACACTTTTCGCATATACATCAACTAGAGATTGTTGTACTTTACTACTTGAGCAAATATAGTCGCGATCCTCTTTTTTATTGAGCCATTCTATGAATATTCTTGCTAAATATAACTCCTCTGCTTTTTGGTCGTCTTCCTGTTGTGACATACTTAAAAGACTTTTAATTCTTTTTTTGTTTTGAGTTCTTGAACTTCGTTCATTGTTATATTTTATCAATCCAATTTAAGAAAACTTGTTTGATCTCTTTTAGGTGCTCTGGGTCGCGGAAGGTGTGCGGAGCGCCTTTTATAACATGAATTTCTTTTTTACCTGGAAGTTTGCCGTAGAGTAGTTCTTCGTGCCTTAGGGGTGTTGAGGTGTCTTTTTCTCCTACTATCATCAGTACCGGCATAATAAGCTTACCAGCTTCCGGGATTAAGTCGTACTTCAATCTGTCCTCCATGCTCGCCCAGCTGAGCTTCTTCATAACGCCGGGCTTAGATATGCTGGGCGTAACGATATAACCTTTTCGACGAAATTCCTCTAATTCTTCTTTGGGCATAGTCTCCCAAGTTAGTTTGCCTGAAACCACCGTCGAAATTGGTGCCAGCGCTCTTACCTTTTCTGGATATTTTTGGGCAAACAAAGCGATGCATATACCGCCCAAACTGTGGCCAGCTAAAACAAACGGTTCCTGATACCACTCTTGGGATTTTGACCACTCGATAACGTCTTCGAGATCCTGATAATAGCTCGTGATAGTGGCATCTTCCAT
Organism: Parcubacteria group bacterium Gr01-1014_20; assembly: GCA_007376265.1. Classification (GTDB taxonomy): domain Bacteria; phylum Patescibacteriota; class Minisyncoccia; order UBA6257; family 2-01-FULL-56-20; genus VMFW01. The sequence continues at coordinate 17,780 of VMFW01000013.1, read as the reverse complement.
CTTGCCTCCGCTTTCTCCGATTGTGTTGGTGGTATCGAAAGTGATAACGGTATATTCTTTTCCTAGAAAGGCTTCGGTAAAAGTGCGAACGTTCAAATCTTCCTTAAATCCCCCTTGGCCATACATTACAAAAGCAAGGCCTTTTTGGTTCGGGGTTTGTTCGACAACGATAGCAAGCTTTACGCCATTACGGTTTTTTATAAAAACCTTATCCATTCAATTAGTTACTGATCTCTAAAACCGCATTCAAAAGGCTGGGGAGTTCCGTAATGCCATCAGAGCCGCTAAAGTGACCTTTGCCGTGTTCGATGATAGTTTTGGCGCCGAGTTTGGCTTCGAAAATTTTGGAGTCTGAGAGCAGTACATGGGGATCGTCATCAGAAAAGATACCGGTGAATTGGTTGCAGTGGGATTTTACTTTTTCCCAGTTGATCGATTGCTCCAGCCACGGCTTCGCAATTTCTCGATTGTTCGGCTCTTCATCGAGCGCAGCATCGGTCAAATTAACCCAGCCGGCTAAAAATATCGCTCCCCCGATGTTTTCACCCTCTCTCAAAGATTGCAGATATCGGAGAATGAACGACTTTAGCCAGATGACTCACCCAGGGATCAATCTGCGGCCAGTCGGTGTCGGGCATGGCGGGAATCTGAACTGCAAACCCTCGGTTTTCGAGATTAAGTCTTAGCCAAGGAAAACAACCTTCTTCGGGATACCCACCCCAACCGTGAATGATGAAAACTCGCTTGGACATATGGGTTAAATATATAGCTAAATGAGCGCTTTATCAAAAAAATGGCGCGATCTTGTGAATCGCGCCATAGATGGCCACTGGCCATAGGTCTTCTTACTCGAAATCTTCGGTGGGGTCCCATGAGGATGGAACCCCACCCGCAAGTATTGCAAGCGTATCCCCGTAGGAGAAAGAGCTTTTCGAACTAGGATCGCCGGTTTGATGATATGATCGAAGTTCTTCCCCGATGACGATATCAGCTGCTCGTTCGCGGGGGTCGTCGGTGTGATGCAACGGCATGACTATCTCCCATCTTAGGATTGGTAGGCTGGGCGACGGGTGACGTTGCCAAACCGGCTGGCGATACTGCCGGCGTGGTTGCGGGCTGTGGCGCGCACGATCGCGATCGTTGTGAGTGTTCCGCCGCAGATGGCAAGAACAACCAGAATCAAGATAAAAACCGCAGCAGCGCCTTTACCATCGCGACTACCCTTACCCTTGAACAGTCCACCGACGGCCTCAAATGCCTTGGGGACAGTTTTGATGGCCTGGTAGGTGTTGTAGGTCTGGGCAAACGTATTGTAGCCGGCAACTGCGCCACTGCCAAAGCTTTTCCTGCGCCAGAAGTGGGCCCAGGAATCGATCGTGATCGCGAGGCCAGAACCAATGATCGGTAGAATGATGACGAGATAACCCAACGAGAGCATCCCGTTTATTTCTTCCGGACCAAGGCGGCCGAACGCTTGCGCGAGAAGGGCAAGAATGAAGAGGTAGACCCACGTGAAACCGCAGGCACTCATTATTCCACCCATCCAAGCCATGAAGCGGGGCCAGCCACCGACGGCTTTGGTTTCAACCCAAGCCTTGCCGACAGCCCAAGCATTGAACCAGCTGATTGCGAAATTCAACGCCATGATCAAGACGATGAGAAACATATTCCCTCCTCCTTGTGGTGATTTCGATTTGCCCCAGGAAAATTCCCAGGGATACTAGCTGGTATTATACACGATAAACCAGTATTTGTCAATAGGTTTAGGGGGCTAGGGTCGAGGGATGGCTGATTCGCCCTCAAGGTCTTTGACCCACTCCCCTATCTCGCCAGTTTTTTGGTCGTAGTGAACCCAGACGCTTTTGCCGATCGAGGGAGGAGTGGACAGAGACTCGCCGGCTTTTCTTTCCGCGAAATTGAACACAGCGTGGCCGTCGTGGATCTCTACGGTTTGGGGTGCGATTCTATCGCCAAGGAACATGGCGGGCGTGACCTGATAAGTTGTGCCGTTCTTAATAGCTAACGCGGCGTAATAGAAGATGCCGCTGCCACCAGGGTCGTTGGCAAGAAGGATGGCGGCGTCCTCGTCGCCGTCGGCATCGAGATCACCGTAGACTGGCTCGCCGAAGATAGAGAGCTTGTTTTTGGTGGCGGAACCAGGAACAAGTTCATTTTCGGCTTTGCCGTCTTTGAGGGTGAAGATTTCGCCGTTGACAGAATAAGACAGGCTTTTAACATCAGATTCATTTTGACTCGGCTGGGCATCTTCGTCGCCATCGAAATTAAAAACAAAAACGCCAATTGTGACGACTAGTATGACCGCTAGAATTAAAATTACGATTCCATTTTTCATAGACTGAGTATAGTGCTTCAGCGAGATAAAAAAAAGCCCAAGCGCGGGAGTGCTTGGGCTTAAGAATAACTAGTTTTCGCCAGGAGGAGGCAGGGTGATCTTTTCGGGACCGAAAACCACTTTCCGCTCCCCTTCAAAGACGACACCGAGGTCGTGAACTTCGTAGCCGGCGCGCTCACCGATAAACAGAACTTCGGGCACCACGTTCGGTGAAGCAAAAACGTAGTAGCCGATGCCCCAATTGAAAGTGGTGAGACAATCTTCGAGCGAGACACCCAGTTCGCGCATGAATTTAAAAAGTGGCGGAACATTGACCCAGGAGTGGATGCGATAGGTAAACGGCCGTTTATCAAAAGCGATTTTGCTTAAACCGCTGCCGGTGCCAGGGAGAAAGGCGTGGATGTCGATCTCTTCATCCAAAAGCGCCTTAACCAATGAAACGTAGGATCGGGTCGGGATAAGGGCTTCTTCGCCGAGGGTGTGGCCATTCAGCTTGGTGAGGAATTGATCGGGAAGAGTCAGGGCGCGTTTGATGATGAGTGAGATGCCGTTTGCATGAATACCCGAGGAGGTGACGCCAAGGATGTGATCGCCGGCTTTTATTGATCCGGTGATACGCCGCTTTTTAGGAGCGATGATGCCGGTAACACAACCGGAGAGCGAGGGCGCGCTTTTGACCGGCGGCTCGGCTTTGACGAGATAACGAAGGGCCGGCGACTCACCAGCTGGAAGGGCCATACCGGTCATTTTGCAGACTTGGTAAAAACTTTCGGCGAGAACTTTGGCGCGCTTTTCATCCTTGAACCAATCGGAGTCACCAGCGGCTACTTCGTCCGTGTAGATTACCGGCATAGCCCCGCAGGCAATCAGGTCATTCACGGCCATGAGGGCTGTATCGATACCGATGCCCTCGTAATAAGTGCAACCCGTGCCGGCAAATTGATACATCCATTCGGCGATCCAGTTCTTATTTCCGAGCCCTTCCTGGGTTTTGGCCCAAGCGTGCGGATAGTGACCACGGTATTCGTAAGTCGAGCCGTGATCGTGAGGATCGACAAAAACCAAACGGTGTTCTGGGAAAGTTAAGGTTTTCTTACCCACCTCGACCATGGCCCGTTTGAAGGGTTCAATCTTGGTGTAATCTACGCCCGCTTCGGCATACTCGCTTGAACTTAGGATTTCTGTGCTTGCCACTCCGACCTTCCTTTCTTGATAAGTTTTAAAGCTACTTAGAATTCGCTTTTGCTAGCCATAAGTTAACAGGAATTGAAGGGTGGGGCAAGCGATAAATTAGATTGCGAGAGGGTTTTTCAAAAAGAAAAAACCGTTCCGATGATTACCGGAACGGTTTTAGTTTACGACGGAGGCCTTGGCGAGCTTGGCTTTGGCAAACAACTTAGCGCGCCGGCTTTTTTGCAACTTATCGGTCCAAGCATCAAGCCACCTAATTAGCCAAACCGGAGTTGGTTTCTTGAATTTTGAAGGGTCCCACCCTTCGCCCGTTACAAACAAAGTGTCCGGAGTTTTGAAAGTTCCGAAAACGATGTCGGCAAGAGGAAAGAGGAAAAACCCAGAAATTCCTTCGTTGCATTCGATCACCGCGTGATGATACAGGTGAAATCCGTAGGCCTTGGTCCAGAACCAGCCCCAACGTGGATGGTCGATGAGTGGCAACCACCAGGTGAGCGGCAAGTGCTCGATAAAGTGTGCTACTTCATAAAGCGTCAGAGAAAATGCCAGCGCTCCTAACCCCGCAAAGAACCATGGGAAAGACGGCAAACTCCACCAAAGCAAAACAAAGAGCAGTGACATCGGAACTCCAAATGAAATAAGAGAGTACCACGGGAAAATCGAAGATTCTTTTTGTTCAGGTCGGGTGATGGGATAGTCGTTCACAAGCACCAGGATCTCTCGCCCGCTACCATCCTTCACTTTTTCCTTTGAAATCCTGGTGAGCGGATGGTGCGTGCAATGATGCGCTTGATAAAACCCTCCGAGAAACGGGAAGGCTTCTTTGTGAAGCACTAATCGATGGAAAAGGTACTCCGCGAAACAATTGACCGCACTGATTACCACAAAGGCGAAGACGAACTTAAGCCAGCTCGCCGAAACCTGTGCCGCCCAAACAGACCTAGGAGCAACGAGGTAGAAAGCGGAAAATAGTGCGCCGAGACTTAAAACGATAGTGATGGCAAAAAGTGGCCCGGAGAATCCCCTGGCCGTTTTGTCTTTAGGAACAACTTTAGACATTTGGCCTCCTCTTCTCTGGTTTAAGGTAAAAATCGAGTTGCTAGCACTAAATATAGCATTTTGGACCCCTGTCTGCCTAATTTTTTGAGACGGGGCCTGGGTTCACCCGCTTTTCAAAAATAGAAAGCGACTACCCGAAAATCAGGCAGTCGCTTGAGAATGATAGGCACCCATGTGCCAACTGTGCGCGAAATCAATAACTCCTCCCACTCGCCAGGGGCGCAGGAAAGCGATGGAACCGAGGAAAATGGATTCGGCGCCGATGCCGAGAACTAGCGAGGCGTCTTCTTTGCCTAAGATGCCACCACCGGCATTTAAAGGTTTCCGAAGTCCAGCACGACGTGAGGATCTGATCCAGCTCATCAAGAAATGAAGAAGATTAGCGCCCGAGAGACCGCCGCCACCCAGATGAGCCAGGGGCGACGTGCGACTACCGAAAAGTCCTTTCCAGTCGATCTGTTCCGGGAACGCACCCCAGGGAATGGTGTTGGAAATGCAGATAGCGTCACAGGCGGGATTGGAAGCGATCTTTGCCCCAACTTCGGCGGGCAAGGTGACACTGAATTTAGGGACAAGAGGAATGCCTAGCTCGCTTGCAACACCAAGTCCTTCGGCTACTTCATCGATTAAGTTTCCTATGTGGATGTGGGTGTTCGGACAGGAGTAGTTGATTTGAAGTCCGACTGGCGCTTGAAATTTTGGCAGATGTTCCTTTAGGATAGTCACGAAGTCGTGAAGCTCGTGTACTCTTTTTTCGGGAGTGTCGGCTACAGACATGAAAGAAATGAGGAAAGGTTTTTTTCGGATTTGCCAGAGGCCACGCTCGAGCAGGGCTTCTACGCCGGGACCGCTCAAGCCAACCGAGTTCAGCGCGACACCCTTAAGGGGCTTAACGACAATACACTTTGGCAATTTTTCTTGGGGCGTGAAATCAGATTTGAGCGGCATGTTACCGACTCGGGGACCGAGAGTAGTGGTCTTAGCCACAAAGGTGGCGTGAGCCCAATTTAGTCCGAATGGTTGTAGGAGTTTATGAAACCAATAACCTTCACCAAAAAATCCTTGAACGCCCGAAGCACCCCAGACCCTGCCAAATTCGACACCGCGAAGTTTCACTTCTTACCTCCTCTCTTGAATGCAACGATTTTTAGATTAAAAGACCTAGGGGGATGTTAGCTTATAGAACGAAATGATTCAAATAAGAAAAAGCCCCGGATGAATGGGGCTCTTGATTATGTTTTTAGGTTGATTGTTCTTTCCTATAATTGTTGACTGATAAGGCGATGCTTTCGAGGTCTTCCTTGGAGGGCTTCACAAGTAGGATGGCTCTCGGATCGTAGAAGATGTGAGAAAACCAGATGGTGATCCCGGCGGCTTCATTGATATGGACATTGCCGCCCTCTCGCATAGGAACTGAGCATCCGCAGTGTTCGGAGAGACCAACCTCGGTTGCCAGAGCTTCGAAAAAATAATAGAGGTGGGTCGAGCCGTTACAGCTGTTCATATCGTGAGATCCGTCTTGAACGGCATCTACTTGGTCCATGCCGAAGTCTTTGTACCAAAGTGACAGGGCCACGGATTTGGTCAGATTTTCAGTTTGGCGAAGAGTCCAGATGATGGCTCTTTTCGCGAAGTCATTCGCATCTTTCGATTTGATGATAATTGCTTCCAAGGCTGCCATCTGTCGATCAGTGATGGCCGGTGGTTTGTAAGCCTTGGCCACTTCATCGTCGCGCAAGCGCACGTTTCCCTCCGGGGTGATAAGTTAAAAGCTGGCCACAGTTTAAACTTTTAGGAGGTAGGAGTCAAGGTTTTAATTTGCTCGCTCCCCCTAATCTTTTCGGTTGTTGGAAGTCCAGAGATTGTCCCACCATGAGGAGGGATCTTCGTTATAGATGGCTTCACCGATTTTTTTTGCGGCTTCGGATTGGAGTCTGGCGAGTTGGGCGTTAGTTTTGTTGCCACTTTTACCGTGAAGCCAAATGGCAGCCTCCTTGTTCCCCTGCCAATCGTATTCTCTTAATAATAGGAGTTGGTCTAGAAGGTCGGCGTCTTTAGCTAAGACGGCTTCTTTGGTTTTTCTTTCTTCATACTCGTCGGCGATTTCTTTGAAGTCTGGGTATGGAAGCGTGCCGAACTGGTCTTTGACAATTTCTTCGTCGAAAACTTTGACGTATTTTTTGTGGATCCAGTTGTGGTCGCCGGTTCTCGCCTCGCCCATATCGTGAAGCAAACACATCATAACGGTTTTGTATGGATCAGCTTTTTCTTCTTTAGCTAAAAACCACCCAATGATGGCCACACGATAAGAGTGCGAGGCAATGCTGTCGGAGAGGTCGTCGGTTAAAAGCACTTGGCGGTGCATGCGGATGAGCTTTCGCATCGTCCCGACTTCGAATAAAAATCCAGCGATTTTTTTCTCTTTTTCCATGGGTTAAATATAGTCGAAAAACTGTGGATTATCAAAAAAGGAAAAAGGCGCGATGTTTAGTCGCGCCTTGGTGATATTTCAAGCTGTAACCGTAGGGAGGCCGAGGGCATTTTTGAGTGAGAGACTCTTACCGATCCAGTTCTCAACAACCCAAACCTGGACAGGGTCTTCAACCTCGAAAGCCACGTCGTCGACTACGTTTTCGTCTGGCACGATGAACTTCTTGCGAAGCTCGGCTAGGCTCGCCTTTGCCCCCTCGAGAGTTTCGTGACCATTGGTCTCGTGCATTTTGCTTTTGAGTCGAATGATGGATAACTCGTTGATTGGCTTTACCGGCCCGGGCATGGGTTTTTCTTCAAAGAATGCCACGTGGTAACTTCCTACCGGCAACCTTAAAATGCAGAGAGTGTCGGCTGGGCCTGACAAGACAGTGCCATCACCTCTATCGATGAACATGTAACCTCCTTTGTTCGCTGGGGTTAGTGGCTCGCGTCGTTCAGTGGGAAAATTGACTCGCCGGAGCGGATTTTATCTCGCAACCACTTCGAGATGGCCGCATCGTAGAGGGCGGTGTATTCGAAGGCCTTGAGTGCAAGGGCCACTCGTTTTTCTTCGGGGACTTCATCGGTCGCAAAAAGATGAGCAATGACTTCGTCGTAGTCTTTGGGATCGGTGAGGACGGTCACGGAGGCACAGTTTTTGGCGGCGGCACGAATAAGGGAGGGGCCGCCGATGTCGATGGTTTCGATGCCGGGATTGCCAAGAAAATCGTAGAGATTTACAACCACCAAATCGATTGGGGCAATGTTGTATTCGGCAATGGCTTGCATGTGGTCGAGTTTGGTTCGGTTGGCGAGAATGCCGCCGAAAACCCTTGGGTGCAGGGTCTTCAGTCGACCATCGAGCATTTCTGGAAATTGGGTCTCGCTCTCAATAGGAACACACGGAATATTGGCGGCTTCTAAGGCTTTAGCGGTTTTGCCAGTCGAAATAATTTTCCAGCCCTGCGTGACGAGCTTGGCAAATTTCTCAATTCCGGTTTTGTCGGTGACCGAAATCAGGATTCTGGGTTTCAGTGGAACCTCCTAGTTTTTCTATCTCTGGGTTTTTGAAGCATCAATTTACTGTCGAGAGGATAGCTAAAACCTGGAAATTAAGCAAGTTTTTCGGTAGCCATTTTGGTGAAAAAAGGCCGCCCATTGGATAAGGCGGCCTGATAAGATTTAGCTCACGGCGGACGGCGAAAGCCGAGAAATAACCTCGACAGCTTTCAAGAGATAAGAAGTGAACTTGGTGTCCCCTTTTGAAAGAGCTTGGTAGCCTTTTGACGAGGCTTTGGCGATATTCTCGGGATCGCCGGAGACGATGATGATTTTGTTCATGTCCCAACCGTTCGCAACGATTTGATCGGCGAACTCAATGCCGCTCATGCCAGAACCAAGATCAACATCAGTGATCACGAGTCCAAGCTCTGGCCGCTCCATGTAAAATTGCTGGAGTCCAGTTTTGGCGTTTTCAGCCGTGACAACTTCATGATCGGCTAACTTCAGGTGCTCTGAAACTGCCTCCCGAAGCAACTGGGTGTCTTCCACGTACAGAACTTTCATGGCCTGCCTCCTTTTGGGTTACTTGCGCCGATCCCAACTAAAAGAACCGGGGTTTATTGTATGGGTTTGACCGAGTTTTGTCAAACTAAAACTATAGGTTTAGGGAGTGGGTACTATGTGGAAATATATTTCTTTCTTAGAAAGACGTACAGATAGCCGGCGGCGATCAGAAACAGACCGGCGATGACGAGCGTAAGGGGCCAACCCAAACTGTCACTAAAATATTCACTGGTAAGTTTTAGGATGTAGGCCATCAGATAAAGAGTGCCGTAAGTTAGAAAAGCGGTGTTTTTGAGATGAACGCTCAAGAAGAGGGCTCCAAAAGTAAGGAGGGGGAAAATTAACTCCCAAAATGCGTTTTGCTCGGGTTTCCAACCGCCGAGCGCGAAGGCGGCGCCCAGGAAGCCTAAGGTGCCAAACCCATACAGAAAGCCGGAGAGTTGCTCGCGATTATTTTTACTGAAGAAGTAACCTAAAGACATGTAGGCACTACCAACGACGAGTGTACGATACCAGTAATATTTCCAAATACTAAAGTAGGGGTGGGTACCGACCATGTAGTTAGTGAAGACATAGAAAAACCAGGTTCCAAAAATAATACTAAACAGAATAAAGATGCTTCTTCGAAATACAAAATAGGAAGCCATAAATTCCGCAAAGAGGATACCAGAAATAAGACTTTGCCAACCACTACCGCTCACATCAAAGCCGGCGTTGTCAAAAACAACATAAAGGCCGATGGGAGTAACTAACGCTGAGATCAAATGGAAAGCGGAACCGATGGTTTCGGTTCTTTCGTCTCGATAGAAGATAAGGCCAATGATGTAAGCGGCAATGCCTGAACCGAGAGTAGCCAGGATACGGGTAAAGCCGTTCAAGTCTTCCCAGTTTTGGAAAACAAAAATCGCGATGCCGATAAAGACGATGGCTCCGCCGATGTAGTAGAGGATTTCGGCAATGCCGAGTCGCTTAGTGATCACCTGATCTCCCTTAACGTTTGAACCAGAATTATAGGCACTTATTAGTTCGTCTTTAGTAACGACGTTTTGCTCCGCGAGAGTTTTTACGTATTGTAAAACTTCTTCTTTGGTTGCCATGTTATTTTTTCACCCATCCCAAAAAACGCAGATCGTTATAGTAGCTTTGGAATGAGCTTGTTAATTGTAGGTTTAATTTCTTGCTAACACCGTGACCTTTTATGTAACGACTGCCGTAGTCTCGCTCTGACCAGAAAAAAATTGGGAAAATGCCGTCGCCAGTTGAGCCGTAAGTGATTTCAAAGCCGTCAGGTGACTGGGGGTTCGAATCTAGATTCAAGTTCTGCGCTTCTTCAAACGAAACTTTAGTGCTAGCGTTTTCGGAAACATCATGGACGTATAGTTCCGGCTCCTGGCCAGTTTTTATGGTGTTGGGGAGTGTGATCGGTTTTTTGATCAATTGGCCGTTTTCGACCACGTATTCATTTCGATAGCTATAGTCGCCGCCGATTGAGTAAAGAAAGTCATATTCGGGTTTTATGAAGAGCGCGGGTAGGTAAATACTGAGAGCAATGCCAATGACCATAAGGATCGGAATGGAGATGGCAAAAATAAGCGGGATGTTCTTTTTCACACTTTTAATTATACCATTTAATTCGCCCGAGCGGATTTCAGCTTATCCAACATCGAGAGGGCCATACTTGAGGCGGCTAAAGTTAGGTAGTTTCTAAAACCGGCGCTAGCGTCGGGGGCAAGAGAGGTGTTGTGGTGAGTTTTTTCGTGAACATAGACGTCAGCGGCACGCTCAAAGAAACTTAGGGTGCTGCGACTTAGGTGAATTTTGGAACCATCGGCAAAACCGGCAGCTACGTGTTGGCCTGAATATTTAGGTTCATAAACTACAATTTCGGAAGAGCGATTGCCGGGAAGGAACTCGTCTATCATTGGAAGTAGTTCGAGAATCTCTTTTTCTTGACCTGTTAACTCCTCGTACGGGATGTGGATAACATCGGTCATCTCATACAATCTTTGTTTGTAAGTCGGCAGACCGACATATTCGAGCATTCTCGCGACCGAAGAAGGCATTGAAATAAGCTCTAAGCCGACGTGAAGGTTTTGGTGCATTGCATTGAAATCGTCACCGCGCACATCACGAACAGAAACATCGCTTCCAAAAGTTTCTTCAAACACTTTTTTCCAAATCCCAGAATCTTTGGGCAGAAAATCGACATCGAACTCGAGCTTGGTTTTGCCATTTCTGTTTTCGCCCTGGGCATCAATACGCGCGTTTAACAAAAAGGTTCTTATGACTTCCGGGCTTCCAGTTCTTTCAAGAACACTGCCGACTGCACCCTTGAGCTCTTCAGGAGAAAGAGTGTTTCGGTCGCGATTTTTTATTTCGATTTTTGGGAAATGATAGCTGAACATAAGTTGATGGTCACCTGGAATGATGATTTCTCTCGCGTATAAAAGACCGGAGCCGAGAGAGACGATATCTCCTGTTTCAGTTTTATCGACTAGGGGATCACTGTTCAGGGCGAGAACTTTCTTATCAACAGTGCGGAACTCATCTATCAACCCGATGCTTGGTTTCTCGAAGGTGGTGGAGCTTCTGGAATGAGCATCATATGGATCATCGGGTTTTGGTTTCTTATCTTTTATTGAATTGACAACCTGGAAACCGAGTTGATTTACTTCCAGGCCATTAACTTCTCTGGGAATAGCAACGGGGCTAGCAACCCAATCCCTTGAGCGAAGAGTGATGCCGATATTGCTTCTTAAAGCCGCCGCCGAGACCATTTTTAATCCTTCGCCAAAACGACCCGCGGCCTCGGTTCCCTCTTTTGTCGAGTGAAGTAGTTCGAGAGCGCTAACTTCATACCCGCGACCATCGTCGGATACTTTTAACGCTTCGATGTCTTCATTTTTAAAATGTGAGATTTCGTTATAATCTCTCCACTTCCCGTCTTTAGTTTTGAATCTTAGCCAAATACTGCAACCACCGGAATCATGCGGGAGATGGTTTTGGATTGTGTCGAGGAGAATTCTTTCCTCACCCCACACATCTTTGCCATAGTCCAACGTTAAGGAGGTTTTGATAGTTTCTTCGTAGAAGTCGGGGATGGCTTGCTGCTCGGTTTTGACGCCGGCTTTGATGAGGGTGTGTTGTAATCCTCGGGGAAGTTTTATTTTTTTCATTTCCGGCACTTTGAGGTTTTTCGGTGGTTCAAAACCAGTATCGATAACGGCGTCTTCACCAAAAAGTTCGTAAAAGGCTGTGACCCAAACTGTTGGGGTTTTGGGCGTAATTGAATAGTGATAATCTTCGCCTTCTTGTCCTGGATTAGCGACAGCTCGAGCGATAAGGGTCTTAACCAACTTTACGTCGCTTATTTCGCTCAAAATGCCTTTTATTTTGCGATCGAGAGTTCCTTCATGAATCATTGTGGTGTTTCGATCGCGGTTGGTTTGGATGTCGTTAAAGTTATAAGAGAGGAGGGTGTCGCGCTCGCCAACCAAAATACCCTTGATGTACATTTTACCAGGTTCCAGCTTTGCGATTTGGCCGGTTTCGCCAACAAAAACCGGCCGGTATTTTTTATCCAGCGCTAAAACTTTCTCCTCAACCTTGAGAACCTCGTCAATAAATTGCTGGTTGGGTTTCCAGAAGGTGGTTCGTGACCCAATCATTGGCTCGCCATTAAGGTACTCGGCGGCAAAAGTAAGTTGCTTTATTTCTTCCTCCTTTTTGTCTCGGGTGTTTTTGAAGGTTACGGGCTTGGCAACGGGCCGAGCCCGCCAATCCTGAGATTCGAATTCGACATCAATACCCTCGCGGAGCGCTGCTGCAGAAATCATTTTTATGCCTTCACCGAATTGACCGACGGACCCTTGCTCTCCGGCTTTGGTTGAGTGGAGAAGGACGAGATTTTTAACATCAAACCCGACTCCATCGTCGGCAAACCGCACGGCTTCAATTTTTTCTTGGTTGGCTCTAGCTCGATCGATATCTAACCACTCACCATCTATTAGGCACTTTACCCAAACCCGCTCCCCCTTTGAATCACTCGGGAGGTGGTTTTGAACGCCGTCCAAGCAAATTCTTTCAACACCCCAATTTTTTTGTTCATAACTTAACGAAAGCGAGGAGTCGAGGGTTTCTTTTTTAATAACTTCCCCGGACCGCTCCTGATCGATTATTTCATCATCAGAAAAACCTTGCTCTTTATAAATTTCAAAATCAAAGTGACGAAGCTCTCTTAGGTTTTGAATGGTTTTTTCGGCTGTCAAAAAAGATTTAGCAGGCAGTTTTTCCGGGTCTTCTTGTTTTGGTTTTTCTTTTCTTCTAGTAAGGTGACTGGTTAGAGCCGGAAGTGACCTTAGGAATGTTTCGATGTATTTTAACCATAGACTTTGCCCTTGTTCTTCCTTGTTGGAGTTGGAATTTCTTTCTGGACGATAACGCTCGACAAGCTGAAGAACCCTAGTGAGGCGAATTCGGCTAGTTTCATCTAGGATTTCTTCTTCTAAAAGTTTTTTGAGTTCTAATTTCGAAGATTCAAGCTTCGTATTGGCTTCGTCAAAGTTTCTGTCAAAATTTAGTTTTTCCATGTTTTGGTGGGTTGCTTTCGGCTTTTAAACCTGGTGGACTCGACAGGGATCGAACCTGTGGCCTTCCCGATGTGAACGGGACGCTCTACCACTGAGCTACGAGTCCAGAGATTTGGGAGGGTGAATGAAGTGCCTCTCCTTCGCCATAGGCTACGGCGGGCAAGCTGACTTACCTATTGGCAGGCAAAGCCACGAGCCCTTATGGGATTAATATATAGAAAAACCCGCCGGGTGTAAACGGCGGGGCTAAAAGAATTTTATTGACGAGAGTATGATTTGCTGCGTTGTGCCCGTACTGGCACTCATTATCTGACCGTCTTCAAAAAGATCAGAAATTTCAAACTCTATGCCTTTCTCGTAGAAATAATATATTAAACCCGGAGGTATAATTTCGAACGGAGTGTATGAATACCTTACTGCGGGGGCCTCTTGGATCGTAACGAATTCTGGAGGTCCATATTGAGTTCTTTGCAACTCTTTCCGTTTTTTTTCGACAAATAATTTCGCGTCATCAAGAGACATTTTACCTATGCTTTTTACCGCGATACCGGCCTCACTTCCGTCTGATTGGTTAGCAGATATGAAATCTATAACACCATCGAGGGCGTACGGATACACGGTCCAGCTGGACGGATATTTAAATTCAAATCCATGCTGGTCACTTCGATACGTTTTCCAGCTAGCAATTTGAGACGAACTTGCTTGGTTGTTGTTCGAGTTGTTTACAGGTGTTGATCCCCCAGAAGTTAGTCCAAATGCAATAAATGCTGCTCCAGCAACCGCTAAGCCACCACCAAGATATCTAAACCTTCTTAACTTTTGAATTGCTTTGTCGTTTTTTGTTTGATAGGGAAAGCGCATATCTACTGCAAAAAGTATAAAAAAAGCTATGGGCAGCAACCACATAAATAAAGCAAAAGGATTTGAGAAGGTAGAGGCTGAGGTTTGAAGAATTGCTTGAGCAATGAAAAGGAGCGCAACAATAGCTATAGAAATTTTAACCTTCTTGGAGGTCTTGCTGAAATCAGCTCCCTTTATTTTGTATTTATATATTCTTACGGAGTTTGGAATGATAAGAATTAAAAACCCGAGAGCGTAGAGCACTGATCCGATCCAAGTCGCGTTTTCTTTAAGAAAATTCATTACTTAAAATTTTATCATTATTGGGGTATTTAACCACAACTAGGCGCTATAAACTAAAAACCCCTTACTTGAGGGGTTTTTAGTTATATCTGAATCCTACTGAAGTTCGACGGTGGCACCGGCGGCTTCGAGTTTAGCTTTGAGTTCGTCAGCTTCGGGCTTCTTGAGGCCTTCTTTGACGACTTTCGGGGCGGCATCGACGATGTCCTTGGCTTCCTTGAGACCAAGACCCGTGATTTCCCGAACCACTTTGATGACGTTGATCTTTTGATCACCGGTGGCTTTCAAAAGGACGTTGAAGCTGTCCTTGGCTTCGGCGGTAGGCCCAGCAGCGGCTCCGGCAGCCATTGGAGCAGCGGCGCTAATACCAAACTTCTCTTCGAGGGCTTTGACGATCTCGGCTAATTCGAGAGCGCTTAGGCCTTCAATTTTTGTGATTAATTCTTGTAATTTGTCTGACATGTTTTTTATTTTAGATTGCTAGTTTTTTCGACCGCTCTTGAAAAAGATACAACAGGGAACTGACCGGAGCTTGGAGCATACCTAAGAGTTGCGCTAGGAGCACTTCTCTGGGCGGAAGGTTGCCGATCATGATCACGTGCTTGGGTTCGATGAAGGCTTTGCCTTCAACGTGGTAACCGCCAAGAACTTTTTCAACGGCTTTTATTTCTTCGCCAAGGTTGCCAAAAAATTTTACAACTGGCGCCGCAATTTCTTCGATATGTTTGTCGGAGTAAATTGCGCCGATCGATAACTTGTGGGCCTTGGAGTCGAACTCAATCCCCTTCTCTTTAAGCAGGAGTCCCAAAAGACGCTTTTTCATGACCATGTAGTCCGCACCTTGTTCTCGGAGGGCAGTTCGAAGTTTTTTCAAGTCATTCACTTTAATCCGGCCGAAATCGGTCAAGATCAAAGTTCGGCTTTTGGCGAAAAGCTTTTTGGCTTTCTCCAGTTCAGTTTGTTTTTGAGCTTTTGTCTTCATTTTTTTATTCTAATTATTCGACCTTGTGTGAGTGAAATCGTAACCCTTCGATAGACTCAGGGTGATTTTTATTCGCCTCTGTGAATAAAAATCAAAAACGACTCTTCCTAAGAGTCGCGAAAATACCAAAATTTGGATTTTCCTCGGCGGGACTTAGTGTAATCCCTCGCTTTTGCAAGCTCGGGACCTACGGCCACGCTGTCTTAGGATTGGGTCTAGTGTAGCACGGATGGTGATTTTGTCAAGAAAAAAACCCGCACTTAAGATGTGCGGGTTTGATGGAGGAAATTGGGAGTGTTTTTTGACATGTAGGTCGCTTCGAATGGGGTCGATCATATCTGATTGGTGTCAATCAGAAAAATTACAGATGGGAAGACGAACACCCAGCCATAAAGCATTAAAAACCCCATGGCGATCGAGGTTCCAAATGCCATAGCTGTGTTCAGGCTAGCGAAGATCCCGAGACCAGCGAGAGCCAGCTTGTTTCGGCCGACAAAGAAATTACACCAGACCGCGCACATTGCCTGCCCAAGACGTGAAACAGTCTTCATCACTCCTCCCTTGTATAAAGATTACTTGCGGTTAATTTTCTAATTTTATTATTGATGATTGTTTTTAGGATGTCAATTTTATAAACCGTGTGGTCGGGAAAAGCAAAAACCCGCACTTTGTGAGTGCGGGCCTGATATTAGTTACTTGCACGGACCCCATTGATGGAGGTTATGGCACTTCGTGTCGCATTGGCTGTGGCTTCGCCAGAATGCAGGGCACCCAGCGTGCGGAGAGCGATATTCTCCTAAGAACTCTTCTTTGGGCGGCAGGCGAAAATCAGCAAGAATCTTCTCGGGAAGGATTTGGTATAAGACTTGGTCGTCCTTTAGGGTTCGGGGACGATCCTTGATGTCTCTGTGGGCACGGAGTGCTTCTTGGATACGAACCAATTCATCGTGTAATTGGTTCAGTGCCATAGCTTCAAGATCGTCATCCCAATGGGCTGAATCTAGAATTGCGTCTTTTGGAACTGGATCCACTTGTTCCATTCGTCGATGCTCGTAGAAGAGGGCACACTGTTCCATTCCCCACTCAATTCTGAAAGCGGTGGGCTCAGGAGGAGAGTCGCTAAGCCATTTCCATAGCAACCAATCGTCCATGAAACAGCGATCATCACCGCGCTGGTCTCGAGAGCTGCGTATACTATTTCGTCGTTCTAGAATTGCTGTCTTGCAATCATTGCAACTCAGACGTAAAATTTCTGCTCTATCTACCGAGAGAATCATGCTACGCTCCTTCCCTTAAAAAGCTATCGCCATCGTATATCTAAAGGAGTGAACACGCAAGTTTTCTCGACCCATTTCCCCGTCCGATTCCCAAAACCCAAAAACACCCCGTCTAGAGCGGGGTGTTTTTGGGTTATCGTACGCAACTTTTTTATTGTTGGTAGACGTTCAAGGAGGGCATTGATAGATTTAGCGTTTCACACTGAAGTTCGTTAATCCACCATTTCGTTGTTTGATACACGAAACCAGTTGGTGTCATCTCTGTTGGAAGCCCAAGTGGCACCCACGGAGCCAGTACCTCGGAATGGTACTTGATCTGGAATTGCTGTACAGCATCAAAATCTTGTTGATCGTAATTTCCAGTGACCGGCAAGGTGATCCCCAAATTTCCATTTAGAAAGATCTGGAGTTTTTTCACCTCGTTGGGATTATTCGCCCATCCTAAACGGATGTAATCAGTCAGATAGGCGCCGCAGTTAGTTGAAACGCCCAAGACCTGACCAACAACTAGCTGGATTGAATCCTGCGCTGCGCCAATATCACTGCCACTCACTGAGCGGAACCGCCCGTAAACAGTCTTAGTGCCGGCGCCCGGTGTGAGCGTCCACGGCATCGCTGTTGTGTAGGGTATCCACGTAGAACCCGTAAAATTGGGATCATTTGAGATTTCCATGGTATGAGCTGCTGTCGCTTGGATGGCAAGCGTTGCGCTTGTCGTCAAAGTTGAAGCTGCTCCGCCATCGATGGTGAGGGTGTAGGAGGAAAAGCTACCGCCGCTACCGCCACCACCAGTTAGCACGACTACCAAACCACCTCCTCCTCCACCACAATTCGTAGTACAGCCAACTGGTTGCGTCGAAGTAGTAAAGACTATAATGGGAACGGTTGAGGAATTATTTGAGAGATTTTGGTCGGTACTGCTTGAAGATTCTTGGGCAATCACGGTATTCGTGATCGTCTGACCGGCTGTGCTCGTGTTCACCTTTGCGGCAATGGCGAGGGTGGCAGTGGAGTTGGCTCGCATATTGCCAACCGTCCAGATGCCCGTAGAACTGACGTAGCTGCCCTGGGAAGAGGTCGCATTCATGAAGGTGAGACCGATTGGTAAAGTGTCTGTCGCCACCACTCCGGTCGAGGTCGTTGGGCCA
>VMFW01000019.1 GCA_007376265.1 Parcubacteria group bacterium Gr01-1014_20 | reverse complement strand
ATCGCGAATTTTATCAACCTGGAGTTTCAACCCATTTTCTGTTTGCGAAAGGACGGTAATTTCTGCCAGCGCTTGATCAACGGGCTCTGCAGGAGCTCCGGATGTACTCAATTTAGCAGGGGAGGACGGAAGTTTTGCCGTCTTCGTGCCACCCAAAAGATTGAGCGTTTGCGGTTTCTTGACGAGGATAAAATATCCTCCAATACCCACCACGAGTTTCAAGATCAGCTTTCTTCTTTTCGGATGCTTTTTGACATCATTTTTTGTTTTCTTTGCTTTTCCTTCAGACGTTCTTGCCGCTACTTACTATGTGGCGGCCAGTGGGAGCGACACCATCGGAAATGGATCAATAAATAATCCATTCCTCACCATCAATAAAGGGGTGAGTGTGCTTGTAGCGGGGGATACGCTATTGGTACGAAGCGGAACCTATGCAGAGGGAATAAATTTGACCGCGATTAACGGGACAGTAGCGAATCCAATTACAATTGCCAATTATCCCGGAGACGCCAGGCCTATTGTTCGCCCATTCAGTAGTGATTTATACAATCCCCTATATATTTGGAGCAGCAACATCATAGTCGATGGCTTTGTGTACGACGCTATAAATATTCCGTATTCTGCGGTTACGATAGACAGCGGCTCGACAAACGTAACCGTTAAGAACAGCGAAGCGAAAAATGGCGGAGCGAATGGCGTACAGATTAATAAAGATACAGAAAACATTAAACTAATCAACATAGACTCCCATGACAATGGTCGCCGCGCTGGGTTACAGCCCAACGTTGGCGTTCATGGTTTTTACAGTTCGCAGGAAGGTAGTGGGCTGTCGATCGAACGGAGCAGGGTATACAATAATCGCACTCGGGGTATTCAAATACAGTGTCAAAATCCGTGCAGCGCGACCGGACGTAGCAATGTAACCGTTCGATACAATGAGATTTATTCAAACGGAAAAGGCGAATTCGTGGGGGATACTAGTCATCAGGTATATACTTTAGGCTTGGCACCGGGGGATAACATCGTTGTCAATCACAATATTATCCGCGATGATGCGGGTGGCATCGAGAATCAATACGGAACCAATGTAAAGATTTATAACAACACGATTTATAATATGACCCGCTTCACCGGTATTCATATCGCCGCTGGGGACACGATAGACATCGCAAATAACGCCATCCGTAGTACGACGGAAAATGGCATCTCTACGAACTATGGTGTGTCGTGGCAACCTACCAATGTGACCATACGTAATAATCACGTCACGTTGAGTGACCCTTGGAATCCCATTGATTGTTTTACCAATCCTAGCTGCACGATTTCAAATAATACGACCACAGGAGATCCCCTCTTTGTCAACCCCGCCGCAGGGAATTTTAACCTTCAATCTGGATCCCCCGCCATCAACACCGGAGCTGACCTTTCTGGAACCGGAATCCCATTGATCAACATAGACTTCGCCGGAGTCTCCCGCCCCCAGCCTCCGGGAGGCCTCTGGGACATAGGCGCCTATGAGTATGTAGGTGCTCCCCCCGCAATAAACAACCTTCGTCTGGGAGCATCACTGGAGAAAGACCAAAGAGTTGACCAAAAGACCTTTACAGTGAAGATTCTTAATCCAGTAACAGGGATGGTGCTTCTGGAGCGAAGCCTCCAGCCGCAGGCAGGCCTTATCACCCTTCTGTCTCTTAACCTGGAGCCAGGAAGCTATGGCGTAAGGATCTCTGCCCCTTCTCACCTGGCACGCCAACTAACCCAGATATTGACAGAGAATCTTCTCATTACCTTCCCACCCTTACTGGCTGGAGACTTGAACCAGGACGATATAATCAATTCCCTAGACTGGTCAATAATGAACCCCAAATGGAACACCTCTGATGTAATCTCTGACCTGAATGGAGACAGCCTCACCAACTCCCTGGACTGGAGTCTGATGAATAAGAACTGGGGTGGGTGAGAGAAAGAGCACTGCTCAAAATCAAAGTTTTGTCGGTAATCTGTTTTGATATCGCTCGATGAGCTTCTCCTTCTTTTCTCTTCGCCATTTTTTGATTTGAACTTCTCTTTTTCTCGCTTCTGCTATGGTCGGATATTCTTCAAGAAAAACTATTCGATAGGTTGAGATATATTTCGTAAAATGTGCCCCTCGTTTGGTATTATGTTCTCGAAGTCTTTGCTGCGGGTCGTCGGTCACGCCTACATAAAGCTTGCCAGCGGAATTTTTAATCATGTAAACGAAAAACATAAATCAAATTAGGTTATAGTCCCTCGACGATGCTCGGGACACTCAATTCGCCTTAGGGTGGCTTGCCACGAGTGAGCCAGAGTTAAACGAGGGCGAATCGAGTGGACCCGGGGGAAATCGAATCCCCATCTCGGCAATGCGAATGCCGCGTTTTGCCACTAAACTACGGGCCCGACAAATTTTTAATCGCAAACCCTCCCGCCCCGCAACAAAATTTTACAGTCGCGTATTCTGAATTTAGCGCGAACCTACTTTGAGAGAAGCTGACCGTCTGGCTTCGCTCGGCGAAATCGCTCGGGCGGCGCGGGAAGGAAGGGGGGTGAGGGGGAAAGGAATTCCCACTCCGCCCTCGCTTGGAAAAAATTTGCGCCGACAGTTGCGAAAACAAATACAAGTAAATAATAGCTGAAAAAATTTGTTTTCGCAATA
Organism: Parcubacteria group bacterium Gr01-1014_20; assembly: GCA_007376265.1. Classification (GTDB taxonomy): domain Bacteria; phylum Patescibacteriota; class Minisyncoccia; order UBA6257; family 2-01-FULL-56-20; genus VMFW01. The sequence continues at coordinate 1,818 of VMFW01000019.1, read as the reverse complement.
AAATTTGCTCTTTGAAACTTTGGAAAAGAAAAAGGAGCTGCCACCTTGCGATGACAGCTCCGGTTGGAACGCGTTGCGGGTTCATGACTTTAGCCCAACATGATGGGTTCGGTTCGGGGATCAATCCGAATGACTTGGTCAAAGCCATCGGAATTGATGTGTCGCGCGAGTCGATGAAACGTATCGTAATCTCGTGAGGGCGCATCGGCGGAGAAATACACGAGATTTTCTCCGTCATGTTTTCCCATCTCTTCCATCTTCGCAATCCCTGGCTTGAGCCAAAACCAAGAGTTCACGACCTCGCGCGATGTCACGAAATAGAGAGCTGTGACTCGAGTTGCGCCATATTCCCGGAGCTTCTGTACGAGCGAGGCCCGGTCCTTACTGTCCTCCGTCCAGCAGTCTAGGATGATCTTGGCCATCGGGCGAGTTCTGAGTACGAAGCGGAGAAAGCGGTGCATAATCTCGAGGACATACCACTGCGCCCCTCCGTAGGGGTTCGTGTCGGTTGAGCCGAACTTATGCACGAGGATCTCGTCGCGGCTTATGAGTAAGAGCTCGGGCTGATTGGCGAGCAAACGCTTGGCGTAAGAGCTTTTGCCCGACCCGCGCTGGCCGACCAGTAAGTACACACACTTTCTCGTTGCTGTTTTACTCATTAGTCCTCCTTTCTTTCCGGCGGTCGGTTATGGTTCTTGAGGTCAGTTAAAGGGAAGACTCGAAAGGCCCAGAGTGCACCCTGGACAAATCCGAGCCAACGAAAGGTCTTCTCCATGCGTCCTTCACGGACAAACTCGACCATCTTGTCGAGCATACCGTGACAATGTTCGAGACCGTGTGCTTCTCCGTCAAGCAATTCATCGTGAGGATAATCGATTTTGCCGATGTTCCTTTCAACAAAAAGCTCTCGGTAGATCTCGATGACTTCAAGCACTTTTTCGGGTGTCATCTTATCCCTCCGTATTCAGTTGCAAATGTACACAATCGCTTGACTCACATTAGCTAAAATGTCAAGAAAAATCAAGCCAAAACAAAAAAAGAAACTCGCAGAGTTTCTTTCCAATCCTTTTTCGTCTTTTTCTTTCGCAACTGTCGGCGCAAACTTTTTCCAAGCGAGGGCGGCGCGGGCATTCCTCCCCCCACCCCTCCTTCCCGCGCCGCCCGAGCGATTTCGCCGAGCGAAGCGAGGCGGTCAGTTTCTCTCAAAAAAGGTTCGCGCTAAATTCAGAATACGCGATCAATATTGAATGTCAAATAGAGATCTGGTATTATAGTGTGTATGCAAGAACATATTTTTGCACCGGAAGAATATTATCATATCTACAATCGTGGCGTAGAAAAAAGACCTATTTTTTTTGACAACGAAGATCGATGGCGATTTCTTACAATTCTTTTTATGTTTCAATGGAAAAATTTTATAACAAGTCCTGGTAAATTTATTCCCATTGTTCAACATTCAATGTTGGATAAATCCGTGTTTGAAAAAGATATTTTTAAAAAGGTTTTTATTAATAGGTGCGTTGAACTCGTTTGTTTTTGCCTTATGCCAAATCATTTTCATTTGATTTTGAAAGAATTAGATGAGGGTGGGATTTCCTTGTTAATGCAACGCATTGGTAATAGTTACACTAAATATTTTAATGCAAAATACGAAAGGAATGGGCATCTTTTCGGAAGTAGATTTCAAAGTGTTCATATTGATAAAAATGAATACCTTACTCATCTTTCCGCATATATCCACTTAACAAATCCACATGAATTATCGGAATGGCGAGGAAAAGAAATACAATATCCATGGTCAAGTTTGCAAGATTTTCT
>VMFW01000012.1 GCA_007376265.1 Parcubacteria group bacterium Gr01-1014_20 | reverse complement strand
CCCGAAGCTGAAAACAAAATCATCGAAAGCGTTATTTTTCCCGAAACCCACGAATCCTACGAAAAGATTCACGAGCGTGTGAAAAAAATGTCCGAAACCGAAAAAGCTGAGGTTTTAGAAAACTACATCGGCGGCAGAAAAGCTCGATGGTACAAAGTCGGCCGCGCTTTAGAAAATTCCTACGTTAAGTTCGAAATTGTGATGGACATCGGCGCCTACCGTGATCTCCATCGCCACCGTATCATGACTCAAGATCGCCAAACGTTTTCCACTCACCACGGCTACAATGTTCCGAAGGAACTTGAAGAATCTGGCCTCACTGAAAAATTCAAAGTTGTCCTCGATCAAACCAAAGTTCTCTTCGACAAAATCGAAGTCGCAGATCCCGAGCTCGCCCAGTACGTCGTTCCCTTGGCTTACCGCATGCGTTTCTACCAATATCAAAACCTCCGGCAGGCTTTTTGGGAAACCGAACTTCGCACCATCTCTCAAGGTCACCCCGACTACCGCTACATCGAACAGAAAAAGTACGAACTGATAAAAGAAAAATTCCCACTCATCTCCAAGTATATGCTGGTAGATATGGCCGACTACGCCATCGCCCGCCGGGGAACGGAGGAGGGCATAAAGAGAAAAGAGGAATCCCTTGTTGAAAAGCTAAAAAATCGAAGCTAGATCTTATCGTAAAATTAAGCTATAATCTAAAAAACAAAAAGTCGATTAAATACCTAAAAAACCATGACTTATTTTCTCATAGTTCTCGCCGTAGTGATTATCTGGCTGATTTTAGCCTACAACGGTTTTGTAAGGCTTAACAACCGCGTCAAGGAGGCCTGGTCAGACATCGAGGTTCAACTAAAGCGTCGCTACGACCTGATTCCCAACATAGTCGAATCCGTTAAAGGTTATGCCGGTCACGAAAAAGGGGTTTTCGAAAAAGTCACCGAAGCCCGCACTCGCGCTATGAATGCGGATGCTAGCGGCGACCCCAAAGCTATCGCTCAAGCCGAAAACATGCTCTCTGGCGCTTTGAAAACTTTGTTTGCCGTCTCCGAAAACTACCCCTCCCTCCGCGCCACCGAAAACTTCCAGAAACTCCAAGATGAACTCTCCGACACCGAAAACAAAATCCAAGCCTCGCGCCGGTTTTACAACGGCAATGTCCGCGACTTCAATACCAAAGTGGAAACCTTCCCGTCCAACCTAATTGCCGGCATGTTCCACTTCACCACCAAAGAATTCTTCGACATCGACGAAAAAGGCCCCGAAGGCCAACCCGTGCAAGTGAAGTTCTAAGATGCTTATAATCCAGTATTTATTTGCTGTCATACTTTATTTTGACGCAAGAAGATTGCGCAAAAAAGGTTCAAATGTTGACCCCGGCATACAGAGCACAATCTTCTTGGTTATTAGTTACATTCTCGAAATTCCCACTATTTCATTTTCAGCTTCATCTTCAAGCGGAGAACTTAAAAAAGAGTATGCTCTTAATTTCCCCGACTTTTTCCAGGGTAAATTTTGGGGAGTAATGATTATTCTAATTCCCCTAATTATTTACTTACTTCTCAGGTTCAAAAACAAAAAAGTCCTTTTGCCTTCCGCGCAAAATCCAAAGTCTCCTCGATTGGGTTTCTGGATTTTCCTATCTACTCTAGCCCTCCCGCTAGTATTAATTGCTCTCATATTTTGGTATTTCGGATAACGCTATGCCCTATTACTTATTTAATTAAGTGGCTACCCTCTACACCCACCAATCTTCAAACGTTCGCAAAACCTGGCTACTCTTTATTCTCTTCTTTATCGTCATTATTGCGATCGGCTTTATCTTCACCCAAATCTACGGCAACGCCAACATACTTTATATCGCCGTCCTCTTCTCTTGTGGCATGAGCTTTATTAGCTATTGGTACTCCGACAAAATAGTTTTGAAAATGGCCGGCGCTCATCCGGTTGACCGCAACACCAACCGCGAACTCTACAACATTGTCGAAAATCTTTCGATCACCGCTGGCTTGCCCGTGCCAAAAATTTATATTGTGAATGAGCCAGCTTTAAACGCCTTTGCGACCGGCCGAGACCCTAATCACGCAGTTATCTGCGTCACTCGCGGCCTCTTGGAAAAATTGAATAAAACCGAACTCGAGGGCGTTTTAGCCCACGAACTCTCCCACATCGGTAACCGCGATATTTTGATTAGCACCATCGCTGTCGTTTTGGTCGGCTTTATTTCCATCCTCGCTGACATATTTTTGCGCTCTATGTTTTGGGGCGGAGGACGGCGGCGGGATAGTGGCGGTGGTCAGGCTGGCGCCATCATATTCATCATTGGCATTGCCCTCTCCATTCTCGCGCCCATCTCCGCCACCCTAATCCAGCTTGCGATCTCGAGAAAGAGAGAGTTTTTGGCCGACACCTCCGGCGCTCTTTTAACTCGTTACCCCGAGGGCCTCGCGAACGCGCTTCAAAAAATCGCTACCGATGTCACTCCCATGCGTGCCGCCCAAAACTCCACCTCTCATCTTTGGATCGACGATCCTTTTCCCGGCAAGTCCCGCACCTCTTGGTTTCATAAGTTGTTTCAGACTCACCCTCCCATAGAGGAAAGAATCAAAATCTTAAGGGGTATGTCGATCTAAACGCACTTGCCCGCCTGAGTTTTGAGCAACAAAATTTTGGTGGGTCAAAATTCTCTGAGGCATGAATCTTTGATATAATACTAGAAGTGAAACTTCAGCTGATAGATAACTTCAAAAACAGCGTTTACTCTCCGGAGTTCTACCGAAGCCTGGAATCCAAGCCCATTTCATTCTCGGTTAAGTATTTTTTCAAGCTAGCCCTAGTTTTTGTCATCGTTCTCACCACCATCATTTCCTTTGAACTCATCCCTCGCGTTAACTTTTTCCTAAACAAACTCGGACCCGAGCTTCTCTCAAGCATACCCGAAGATGTCGAGGTAAAAATCACCGGTGGCCGGGCCACCTCAAATTTAGTCGAGCCCTTTTCCATCCCCATGCCTCCCAGTTTCTTATCAACCCAAGAGGAACTTGGTATCGAAATTCCCACAAATCTTCTTGTTGTGAACACCCAAAGCCCGTTTGAGTCAGATAAATTCGATAGCTACGACACCCTCTTGCTTCTGGCTAGCGACACTTTCGTGAGAGGTGAAGAAAACGAAATTCAGGTCATAAAACTAGATAGTCTTGGCGACCAAACTATCACCAAACCCTTCCTTGCGTCCCTTTTAAACAAGGTGCCAGTTTTTCTGAAGTGGCTCTCCCCAATCGTGATTGTCGTTATGTTCCTGGGCATCTTTGCTGTTTTTATGGTCAACCTCGCCTACGCCCTGGCTGTGGCCTTTGTCATTTTTATCTTTGGAAAAATCAAGAAAGTGCCCATCCGATTCAAAAAATCCTATCAGTTCGCCATTCACGCCATTAGCCTCCCCATTCTTATTAGTTTTGCTGGCTACTTGTTTTTCCCAAAAGTTGGCTCCAATGTCTTTCTCTTTATTATTCTCTCTGGTCTGATCGCCTGGGTCAACATCTTTAAGGACCAAAAGCCAGCCCAATCGATAAGCTAATGAAGTACAAATTTGGCAGGGTGGTGGTTATCGCCCTCGGGGGTTCCATCATCTATCATCCCGTCAAATCAAAATCAAAACATCTTACCCACTCCGAGCTCGACTTAAGATTCCTAGAGAGTTTCAATAAATTCCTAAGAAAGTTTTTAAAAAAGGGGACCAAATTTATTGTGGTTGTCGGCGGCGGCCGGCCCGCACGGATTCTCCAAGAAGCTGCCGCGCTCCTCTCCAAAGTTTCTGACATCGACAAAGACTGGATCGGCATCCACGCTACCCGTCTGAACGCCCAGCTTCTCGGCTCGATTTTCCGAGATGTTTGTGATCCGGTCATCTTCGACTGTCGTCACAAGACCAATAAACTAAAATACCCCATCACCGTCGCCTCCGGCTGGCGTCCAGGCTGGTCCACCGATTACGTTGCAACCGCCCTAGCCTACGACTTTAAAGCCGAGGAGGTCATCGTGGCTGGGAAGCCCGCTTTTGTTTACAGAGAAAACCCGAGTCATAATCCCAAAACTAAACCCTACGACAAGATCACTTGGAGGGAATACCGAACTCTAGTTCCTAAAAAATGGCAGCCCGGTTTTCACGCCCCGGTTGATCCGGTGGCCGCCCGCCTGGCCGCCAAAGAAAAAGTTAAAGCCGTTGTTATAAACGGCAAAGACCTGAAAAACTTCGAAAATCTTTTGAAGGGGAAAGAATTTAAAGGAACCGTTATAATATAAAAACATGCTAGAAGATATATCTGTCGTGAAGGAAATCCCTCACCTCATTGGATTTATCATGCCGATTGTCGCTATTGGTTTTTCCGTTCTGTTTTTTGTGGTCGCTATAGTTTTAAGCTATCACTGGCGGCGCTATGGCGTCTCGAAGCCCAGAGCCGCCATTTTAATGGCTATATATTTGATTGGTGGGATCGTATTACTAGGAGTTATAGCTTTTTCGGTATTTACCTATCAAACATGATCGATCTCCATCCAGAAGAAAAAATTATCTTAATCATCCGTCGTCACTGGTTGGTTTTCATCGGTGAAATCCTACCACTTGCGATTGCTACTCTCCTCATCGTGGTGCCAATTCTTTTCTCCGCCCAAATCTTTGAGTATGCCCGAGAGTATCTGAGCGAAGCCCAAGTCGCCTCGACGATTACCTTCATCTCCACTGCCTGGATTCTCATCATCTGGATCATCTTCTTTTTAGTTTTTACCGACTACTACCTAGATATTTTAATCGTTACCAACCAGCGCATCATTGACGTCGAGCAAAAAGGGATGTTCGCTAGGGACATCGCCACGGCTCCACTCGGTAGCATTCAAGACGTTAAAATTGAAATCCTAGGCATCGTTGCCACCATGTTTAACTTTGGGAACCTTCACCTTCAAACCGCCGGCGGTGACAAGGAGATTATCATTCGCGGCATCAAAAACCCCGAGCATGTGAAAAAGCTCATCATGTCCACTCACCAAAGTGAGGTGGTAGCCGAAGACCAATCCTAACCTTGAAATCCCAGAGCTTTCCAGGCACAATACATAAGAATTTTGGAGGCGTCGGATAGTGGTTTATTCCACCATCTTGGAAAGATGGCATACCGCAAGGTATCGTGAGTTCGAATCTCACCGCCTCCGCAAATATTTTTTCTACCCTCGCGGTAGTGAAAATATTTTTGGTGAGATTCGAACACGAAAGGGGGTCGGGGAAAAACGCTAGTGTTTCCCCGTTGGGGTGACCGAGCGTAAGCGAGGACAAGAGGGCGGAAGCCCTATTGGGAGCGAGTGGATATGAGCGACGTTCGACTCTCTCACCCTCCGCCTCAGATTTCCATTGGTCAAACCAGTTTGTTATACTGACCAGAAAGGTCGAGAAAGAAAATTCCTACTACTTTTAAACATGTTTTCAAAATCTTACATCATAGTCGCAAGCCTCTTTGCCTTCGTCGCGATTGTGGCTTTAGGAACGGTGGTTTATGCCACTCATTCCTGGGGCTCCTACCACTGGGCTCGGACCTCAAACCCGTTCACCTTAAAATTGGGCGACAATGTTTCTTCAGCTTGGGATGCCTATCTTGCTGGAGCCTCAAGCGATTGGAGTCAATCAAGCGTGCTAAACACCACCATAGTCGCTGGCAACACCACTCCCAGGAAGTGTCGCGCGACCGTCGGCCGAGTCGAAGTTTGCAACGCCACTTATGGCAACAATGGTTGGCTAGGCATAGCTTCGATCTGGGCAAGCGGCAGTCACATTACTCAGGGGACAGCCAAGATGAACGACACCTACTTCAATACTCCGACCTACAACACTCCTGCCTGGCGTCGTCTTGTAATGTGTCAGGAGGTTGCCCACACCTTTGGGCTCGATCACCAAGACGAAAACTTCTCGAACTCGAATCTTGGTACCTGCATGGATTACACGAACGACCCCGATGGTCCACCTTCGAACGAACACCCGAACTCCCACGACTACAGCATGCTCGAGACAATCTACGCCCACCTCGATTCTTCAACCACCGTTGGCCAAGCTCTTCCAAGGGGGAACGGGAATAGCAAAGCGCCAATCGACTTCGAGAATAGCGCCGAATGGGGTAAAGCCATCAAGCACTCTGGTGACGGGAAAGCCTCACTCTATCTCCGTGATCTTGGGAACAACGACAAGGTATTCACCTTCGTTCTTTGGGCAAAGTAAAAGTAATTCCGATTCGAGCCGCAATCAAAAAACCCCGCTCTTTGACAACAAGAAGCGGGTTTTTTGGTTCAGCACAGCAGACCAACGATTCTCATCCTATCTACCCCGTAGAAAAACACAAGCGAGATTTAAATGTCGAACAAAGCTGAGTCTCCGATTCGCTACTTCCTATGAGTTATAATAAACAGGTGAATCGCACAGCCTTTACCCTCATAGAGCTCTTAATTGTCGTTGGCATCTTGGCTATCTTAGCGGCAGTTGTTCTTCTGTCCCTCAACCCTATCGAGCTGATTAATCAAGCCCGTGATTCTACACGAGCCGCCGAACTAAAATCCCTCGACAAAGCCATCGCTTTTGCTGTTGCTCAAAATTCCAACATCTATCTAGGTTCGTCTTCTGTTATTTACACCTCACTCCCCGACACCTCGCCTACCTGTTACACCTACACGACCATCACCCCCGTCTTACCAATTCTTCCGGCCGGTTGGTCCTACTCCTGCGCCCCCCAAGCCAATTTTCGTACAGTCAGTGGAGCCGGTTGGGTTCCTGTCGATTTAGGCTCCTTAGCTATACAACCCCTTGAAACCCTACCCGTAGATTCCATAAATAATCCAGATAAGGGTCTTTATTACACCTACATCACTAACTCAAGCCGTCAAACGTGGAAGTTTTCAAGCGACATGAATTCAAAATCGTTTTCTAATTCCGGGACAAAGGATATCGAAAGCAGAGACGGTGGCCCGAATTACTTCTTATTCGAAGCCGGCTCCGACCTTAGTCTCAGCCCCTTCGCCGAGCAAAAAGTTCCAACTACCTGCGTTCAGTTAGGATCCGGAGTAAACGGTCCCGGCTCGGAGTTTTATAGTAAATGGAAAATTCCCGGAACCGGCAAGGTCACGGTTACCAAGCTATGGTACTGGCAAAAAAACTATAGCGGTAGCGACGACCTTTTGGGATTGGGAGAAAAAATAGAAGTGGCTATCTATGCCGGAAACGATACCAGTTACATCAAGGTGGGAACAGCAATTATGAATGGTAACGGTACCGATCCCAATGGTGTCGAAGGCTGGCTCTCGGGGGATCTCGATAGCGCCGCAGAAATTACTCTGGGGCAGAATTATGTTTTTGGTATCGGTCGAATTGGTAGCCCACTCTACATAGTACCGAGAGATTTTAACCAAGCCTGTAATAATTATCTGCCCCGGACTCCTAGTTATTCCAACATAGTTTCGGGAGGAAAAATGAAACGATGCGCTTGGCCAGGAAGCAACCAGCTAATGATCGACTATCACGACCGCGAATGGGGCGTACCTTTGCGAAACGATCAGAAACTTTTCGAGTTCATCACCCTGGACGCTTTTCAGGCTGGTTTAAGTTGGGCCATCGTCCTTAAAAAGCGCCGAGGTTTTGAGAAAGCTTTCGCCAAGTTTGATCCCAGAAAGGTGGCCAAATTTGATAATAAAAAAATCGTCCGGCTCCTTAAAGACGAGTCCATCATCCGCAATCGCCAGAAAATCAACGCCACTATTGAAAACGCGAATCAATTTCTGAAAATTCAAAAAGAGTTTGGCAGCTTCCATAAATATATTTGGCAATTTGTGGGCGGTAAACCCAAAGTCAACAAATGGAAAAGCAACAAACAGATTCCAGCTAAAACTAAAGAATCTGACACCATGAGCGAAGACTTAAAAAAGAGGGGATTTAAGTTTGTTGGCTCCACTATCTGTTACGCCTTCATGCAAGCCGCGGGGCTTGTAAATGACCATCTAGTAACCTGTTTTAGGTACAAAGAACTGAAAAAGGTTGTATAATTAAACTATGAAATTGCGAGCCAGCGAGTTTGCGATTGTAGCCATCATCATTGCGTCGTTTTCTATCGGCGCCTACTTTTACCCATCCTTACCGGAAAAAGTAGCCAGTCACTGGAATACGAGAAGCGAGGTTGACGGCTACCTCGATCGCTTCTGGGGGGCCTTCCTAATGCCTATAATATCGATTTTCCTCTTCATCTTATTCCTCATACTTCCTAGAATAGATCCTAAACACAAGAACATCGAAAAATTCAGAAATTACTTCGATCTTTTTATTGTCGCCCTCTTTTGTTTCTTGCTTTACATCTATATTTTGACCCTAGCCTGGAACAGTGGCTACGTTTTTGATCTTGGCCAGTTCATGCTTCCAGGCCTAGCGGTTTTGTTTTTCGTCACCGGTTATCTCGTTGCCAATGCCGAGCCCAACTGGACCATCGGTATTCGTACCCCGTGGACTCTCTCGAGCGACAAAGTCTGGAAAAAAACCCATGATCTCGGCGGAAAGCTTTTTAAAATTGCCTCCCTAGTTATGCTAATCGGTATCTTCTTTCCGCTTTGCGCCATTTGGTTTGTTGTCGTTCCACTTCTCGCTGTAGCGCTTTTCCTCGTCATCTACTCCTACATCGAGTACAAAAAGGATAATCCTAAGTAATGCGGCATCATCATTTCAAGCCCGCCCGTCTCGGCATCTTTGCCATTTACTATCCCGCTACTATTTTGGGTTGGTCTATTACGTTTACCCTTGTCGCTCTCTTAATTTTCTTTTTTCAAAAAGTCGACCAAAATTCCCATTCCGTAAGTGACACCCTTATTAACTTTGCGCCCTATGCTATCGCCATCCTTTTAATATTTGATCTCTTATGTTTCCGAATGGGGGAGTATCCCAGTTGGTGGCGAAAAAGAAAAGATGTTGAATCTAAAGAGAGTTAAGTCTATTCAACGTAAATACGAAATCATTAATTTCGTAACTGGCTTACTCCTCATGATCTCTGGCCTTATTGAGTTGTATGGGGGGAACCACATATCCGCTTTGAGCTGGATAATTTTTGGTTCTATGTACCTCATCATGGACAACTACCATCCCCAGAGCGACAACCCCATTTTCTTTGAGAAACTAACCGAAATCACCAGAAAGATTTTCAGCTGGGTTGGATTTCTCGGCTCCATACTTTTGCTCACCCTTTTCCTGTAGCCTAACCCCCCACCTCTATTGCTTTTTTATAGAGTCTGTTGTATACTCGGAACCGTAAGTTTTCTTCGCAAGTTTTCTTTCCCTTTACTTATTTAGGTGGGGCGAGCGCCGAGACCAAAATCTTGGCCAAGTAAGAAGCTAAGCGAGAATAGGTCGCCTTACAAAAATAATAAGTAAAATGGCAAAGAAGTTATACGTTGGTGGTCTTCCATACTCCACTACCGAAGATAGTCTTCGAGATGCTTTTGCCCAAGCTGGCAGCGTTGAATCAGCCACGATCATTAAAGATAAAATGACCGGCCGATCCAAGGGCTTTGGTTTCGTTGAGATGTCTAACGACGATGAAGCCAATAAAGCTATCGAGATGTGGAATGGCAAGGAGTTTGAAGGTCGCCCATTGACTGTGAATGAAGCCAGACCAATGGAGGCTCGCCCCCCAAGACGGGATGGCGGCTTCAACCGCGGCGGTCGCGGTGGTCAGCGAGACAACTGGTAAATCAGTTTGCATTCAAGAAAAACGACCCCACCGGGGTCGTTTTTCTTTATGGTATAATCAAGAGCTAAAAACACAATGTCCCTGATTATAAAATATCTTAAACAAAACAAAAAGCTTCTCTTCGGAGCTCTTTTTTTGGGTACTATCAACCAGGTTTTTTCTCTGCTCGATCCTCAGATTTTCAGGCTCATCATCGATAACTACGCCACTCAGTTTTCCAAAATTCCGTCCAGCGATTTTTTCAACGGAGTCATCCTATTGCTTCTGGCTTCAATCGGCGTAGCCTTCGTTTCTCGAGTCGCCAAAAATTTTCAAGACTACTACGTGAACGTCATCACCCAGCGGGTTGGGGCAAGAATGTACGGGGAAAGCGTCGCTCACTCCTTCTCGCTACCGTACGCGGTTTTTGAGGACCAACGTTCCGGCGAACTGCTTCAGAAACTTCAAAAAGCCAGAATTGATGCCCAGGCCTTTATCACAAGTTCGATCAATATTCTCTTTCTTTCTTTAATCAGCATCGTTTTCGTTCTCTCCTACGCCTTTTTCGTTCATTGGTCGCTAGGCCTAGCCTACTTTTCTGTCATTCCTATCATGGGCGTTACCACTTACTTCATCAGTCGCCGCGTGAAAGACGCTCAAAAAAAGATCGTTTTAGAAACTGCCGAGCTGGCTGGTTCAACCACCGAAACCATCCGTAATGTAGAACTCGTCAAAAGTCTTGGGCTTGAAAGTCAGGAAACCGAACGCCTCAACAATGTAAACGAAAAGATTTTAAGCTTGGAACTCAAAAAAGTTCGCTTAATCCGGAAGCTAAGTTTTATTCAGGGGACGCTAGTCAACGCCCTTCGCTCTGGGATTTTATTTCTCATGCTCTACTTGATATTTAAACAAGTGCTAACTCTCGGAGAATTTTTCAGCATCCTCTTCTACTCCTTCTACGTTTTTAACCCGTTGGGTGAACTTGGGAACGTCGCCGCCCAGTTCCAGGAATCGAAAGCCTCCAGTGAAGCCCTACAAGAAGTTCTGAAAATCAAGCCCGAGCCCGTGCCAGTCAATCCTAAAGCTATCAATTCAATAAAAAGCATTACTTTCGACAAATTAAACTTTTCCTACAACCAAGACCAGATTCATTCGATAGACTCCATAAACCTCAAAATTAACTCCGGCGAAACCATTGCTTTTGTTGGCCCTTCCGGCTCTGGTAAAAGCACTCTAATTAAAATGATGGTTGGCCTGTACAAACCTACTAGAGGGAGGCTGCTCGTGAACGACATCAACTTAACCGAGGTTAACCCCAAGGAATTACGCTCGAAGATCGGCTACGTAGCTCAAGAAACCCAGCTTTTCGCCGGCACTATTCGTGACAATCTGATCTTTGTAAACCCTTCTGCTACCGACGAAGAGTGCAAGCAGGCGCTAAAAGCCGCTGCGGCCATATCTATCATCGAGCGGGGCGACAAAGGGTTAGATACCAAAATCGGGGAGGGCGGCATCAAGATTTCCGGTGGTGAGCGTCAACGGCTCGCTATCGCTCGGGCGCTTCTGCGCAACCCAGAAATTCTTATTTTTGATGAAGCCACGAGTAGCCTCGATTCGATAACTGAAAAGTCCATCACCGAGACCATCAAAAAAATCAGTAAAATCAGGCCGAACCTCATCACTGTCTTGGTGGCTCACCGCCTCTCAACCGTCTCTCACGCCAATAAAATCTTTGTCCTTGAAAAAGGCGAAGTCGTCGAAGAGGGTAATCACGCCAAGCTCCTTCGCCTCAAGGGGCTCTACGCCGCCCTCTGGCGCGAGCAGAGCGGAGAGAAAGATGTTTAGGTTGTTGACATCAAACAAGAGTTGATTTATGATGTTTTTGGTTAATTCACAACTTCAACCTAGGAGGTGGCGTGCTTGAAAGGCAAGACTAACTCACAGCGGCTCCACTCGAAAAAGAGAGGTTGGGAAAGATTCTGTGCGGATCTTTCAAACAATGATTTGGAAAACATTGTTTCCCGAATAAGGATGGGTCACGCCATCAAGATTACCCGTCACACAAACAACGTGGCCATTTATCTTGTCCGGTACGAGAATCGAGTTTTACCTGTTGTCTACAACCGATCGCATCATTCTATCGCCACCATTCTTCCGAAAACCGATCCTCGAGTAAAGAGAGTCTTGAACCCAAAACCGCAAAGAAAGGTAGGAAGTAAGCACTATGTCAACCGAAACGGGAACGGGAAGACCCCGCACTGAAGAGTTTGTTTTTAACGGTGCGACCCTGAAAAAGGATCTCGAGAACGCCGTAAGGGATTTCAAGGAGGCAGTCAGCGAGCTTCTAAAAGAAGGTCGCATTCGCAAGGTCGTGATCAAAAAGAGCGACGGCACCGTTCTTGAGTCGTTTACCCTAAACGCTGGTCTGGTCGGCCTGGCGCTCACGATCGCCCTGATCCCAGTCATTTTGGCCATCGGCGTGGCCCTCGGGCTCGCTGCCAGCATGCGTTACGATCTAAAGGTCGTAATCGAGAAGGAAGTCGAAGCGACGACCGCTCCCAAGGCAAATACCCCCGCCGGAGCGTAAGTGTAAAATCGCAAAACCCAAAAGGGGCTCGTAACAACGAGTCCCTTTCTTTTTATCCAAACCCCGCGAAGCTACCTCGCAACCCCCGCCCTTTCGGTCTTAAGAGCCCTCCATTTTTTTAAAACAAAACCGTAGACGAATATAACCATCATTGATCCGAGGATATTGTTCGAAAGATCACCTACGGTGTCCAAAACTCCCTGCTGAGCCGTCAAAACCCCCCGTGGAATCGCATAGAGCCTGTCTCGAAGAAACTCAATCGACTCCCAACCTATACCCAAAAAAAGTGTCAATGCAAAAAGCGTTGTTAGGCTAGTTAACAGTCTTTTCTCAGACTTTCCAGCTCGCCCTACTGTTGAACGGAGGAAAAGCAAGCCGATAAGGACTCCGAACAACATATGGGCTGGAATATCCACCCAAGGTTCGGTGTGATACCACTCAAGGTTTAGAGCAAAAATATTGAAAACCGTCAGTGACCCTAGGGTATAAACTATAGTTGCGTACATAGATCTATTCTACCAAATCAAGAAGTTTTTTCTAATTTTTTTAAAAAATAGAGGCGCGAGCCTAGAAAAATCCAAGCCTGTTCGCATTTCCCTCCACTCCCCCAACTTATCATCCCGAAGGATTATTTTCAAGGCAGCCGAGTCGATATGTCTTGCATTCCTTGTCCATTGCTCATAAGATGCGAGCAGAACATTCACACTTGTTAGCGTGTCATATATAGTTACGAGAGGAGAATTCATGGATATCATCTTAGGAACTCGAAACCCAAGCAAGGCCGAACAGATCAAGGCCATGTTCAAAGGTTTACCCCTTCGGGTAACGACCCTTAGCGAGGCCGGAGTAGAAGGCGATGCTATCGAAGACGGCGCTACTCTAAAAGACAACGCCTTCAAGAAGGCTCTTTTTGCTCACGAAAACACACCACATGGATGTTGGGCTATGGCTGAAGACACTGGCTTTTTCATTAACGCCCTTGGTGGCGCCCCCGGTATCTGGGCGGCCAGGTGGGCCGGGGAAAAAGCCACTACGAACGAAATCACTGCCCACACCCTTGAACTCCTCAAGAACCAACTCGATCGATCAGCCACCTTCGAAACCGTGGTCGCGATTGTCTCACCTTCTGGTCAAGAACATTTCTTCACTGGAAAAGTCACCGGGCAGATTCTCGCCTCGCCGAGAGTTCCTCCGCAACCCAAAATGCCCTACAGTGGTATTTTTGTTCCCGAGGGAGAACATCAGGTTTGGGCTGAAATGACTATAGAGTATGAAAACCGCATCTCTCACCGGGGCCAGGCCTTCCGCCAAGCCCGCGCCTTTTTTGAAAACCTCATTGAATAGTTTTCTTCGCCCCCGCCCAAGAAAGGAGATGGGACATGTCCCCTCCGTACCGATTACCGAAGTTGCTCCGATTCTTAGGTGCCGGCAGTTTCGGCATTTTTCTGTACTATCTGATATTGTATCTCCTGACTGATGTCATGGGTCTGTGGTACATGTTTTCCGCCGTAGTCGCGTCTATTGTGAACTACGTCTCCAACTTCGTACTTCAGAAGTTTTGGACCTTCGAAAACAAAAGCAGAGAAAACATCCTAGGACAAGCGGGTAGATACGCCATCATGTTTGGAGGTCTTTTCGTAGCCAATCTGACCTTACTATATGTCCTCGTAGAGTACGCTCACATTCATTACTTCGTCGCTCAAGTCATGATCACCACTTTACTGACGACCGTAAGCTACATCCTCTCTCGTCAAATATTCGCAAAATAATCCCCAGCCGCTCCACCAAATAAAGTAGCCGGGGATTTTTTGTTACTCGACGATCTGAAAAATCTCTCTCTTGCCGGTTAGATACATTTCTGTATATTTCGACATCTCCTCCGCTACCTTAGGATCCATTTTCCCTGATTTGTATTCCTCCATGTGTTTCTCAAATTCAACCAAATTATTCACCTGCATCTCCATAACGACTGTATTATAGTTTCCAACCATGTCCGTCATGACACGCGTATTTGGTTCGCTACCAAATCCTTTCTTAAATAACTTTGCCAATTTCGACGCCTGCCCTGGTTTCGCTGTAAATACTTCTCTAATAATTAGCATGTTTCTGTTTTTACTGTTTAAACAACTTCTTATCTCAAGCCGACCTTTCCAACTACTTTATTAAACTTTTCAAAAACCAGCAACTTGACCCTTACCCTACTTAGAGTTAGTTTATACCCAGCAAGTTGTAAAGAGTGAGAGAGCTTAAAGCAATATCACCATATTCGAGAAGGGGAAAGACATGGAGAAAAGAAAGGTCCTTTTGATCGGAGGAGGCGGTCGGGAAGCCGCTATCGCTTGGCACATCGACAGGACATGTGCAGACGTTGAATTGCACGCCACTCCAGGGAATCCTGGCATTGCAGAGTTCGCAGCTTGTCATTCGGTGAAAGCTGATGACCTCGACGCACTCTGTGTTCTTGGGAAAAGCCTGCGTCCCGACCTTACAATCGTCGGACCAGAAGCCCCGCTTGTCGCCGGCATCGTTGATCGTTTCGATGACGAGCTTTCGCTTAGCGTTGTCGGCCCCAATGCTGCAGCCGCTTTTCTTGAGGGAAGTAAAGTTCGAGCCAAACGTTTCATGCGGCGACATGGAATCCCCACCGCCCCATTCCATGTTTTTGATAACCCCAACTCCGCCGAACGTTATTTGGAATCCGTCGCGTACAACCCGGTCGTTATCAAGGCAGATGGATTATGTGGGGGCAAAGGGGTTATCATTCCCCATTCTCTCGATTCCCAATTTGCGGCCGTGGCCGAGATCATGCGCGACAAGCGATTTGGTCCGGCCGGAGATCGTATTGTCATCGAGAAGAAACTGGAAGGAGTGGAATGCTCCTTATTGGTTCTAGCAGACGGAGTTAACGCGATTCCATTCCCAGCGGCGAGGGATTTCAAACGTCGGTTCGATGGAGACAAAGGACCCAATACTGGCGGTATGGGTTGTTTCTGTCCCATCCCCGACATCTCTCCTGATCTCCTCGAAGAGATTATGGACGATATCGTCTATCCAACAATCCGTGGTATGGCCTATGAAGGTCATCCCTATCGTGGCGTTCTTTATTTCGGACTAATGTTGACAGAAGATGGTCCGAAAGTTCTCGAATACAACTGCCGATTTGGTGATCCCGAGACCGAGGTCATTCTGCCGATTCTGACGGAAGATTGGAATTTCGTCGACCTCCTCGGTCTGACTTTGGAGGCTAATAGCGGTCTCGAAACCGTCGAATTGAAATGGCAGGGTGTCGCGGTTGGAGTAGTCGCCGTCCACGAAGGTTACCCGGGGAAATCAAGTCGCGGTGTTCCGGTTGATGTCACCAATGTTGGCAAAACTGGATCTCTTGTATTTCACGCTGGCACCAAACTCGACACCTCAGGGAATCTGGTCACCGATGGCGGCCGTATCGCTGTGTGTGTGGGTCTCGGAAAAGATTTTCGAACAGCCCGCGAACAAAGCTACGGCGGAATCGCCTTGCTTGATTTTGAAGGGCGAGCTTATCGTGACGACATCGCCGAGCAGATTGCTCAGTCTGAACCGATCTGATCCATCGTATTTCACCCTCACCCAAAAACCAACGGACCCCGCTCTCATATGAGACGGGGTCTTTTACATTGTCCAAGGAAATAAAAAAACCTACTTCGCGTTTGTGTCCACCTGGTGCAAGCCAAAAGTATTCCCTTCTGTGTCTAAGAAATATCCCTGCCAAGCCATGCCAGGCAGTGCAAACTTCGGCATTGCCACCTTTCCGCCGGCCACCTCAATCTTTTTCGCAATTTCATCAAAATTCTCTACCTGAATAGTGCAAGTAAAAGCATTTGTGCCCTGCTCGGGTTTTGGTGGGGGACACGGCCTTTGGACGAATCCGCCGTTGATACCCGGTTCACTACTTTCCTTCGGTGCCGTCACGATGGCCCAGTAAGTTACCGACCCCATTGGCCACCCCTGAAACTCCCAACCAAAAACCTCCCCATAAAACTTTTTTGCTCGCTCGATGTCCTCCGCTTGAATTTCAAAATGTACCACTCGATTTTTCATTTACCCCGTTAGATAATTTTTTAGTCGACTTTTTATGTATCGTTTGCCCCACGCAGTTTTCAAATACTTTTCTCTATGAGTGGCGTCTTGCTGGTTCAGACAAGCTTCATAATACACTAACTTTAAGGGCAAACGATACATAGTTGATTCTACTTTACCGTTATTATGTAACACTAATCTTTCCTCAAGGTTACTGGTGTAACCGGTGTAAAACCAACCATCTTTTTTGCTTTGTAGAATATAGGTAAAGTAGGCCATATCTAACGGGGTGAATTTACCCCTCGCTCGCTTTTTGCAACTCCTCCATATCAATTTTCTTCATCTTCAAAAACGCTGCCATCCCTTTTTCTACGCTTCGCCGGCTTTGGGGTAGCGGGCGATCGTCAAAACTTTCGAAGGTTGACCAGCGCCCGAAAAAACCGAAACGTAGAAATTAGCCGCCTCTTCGGCCTCTTTATCAAACCACAAATGAGGTGTTATTTTTTGCATTTTTATTTACTGACCAAAACCTTGAAGCCACCGTAAGCCAACCTTTTCATATCAAAAGGCATCGGCATATCTTTGTATTTCTTTGCCATTTTATCCATCTCGGCCATTACTTTTTTGTTGACCTGGTCGCGATGGGCTCGAGATTTGTAAGTGATGTACGAGAACCAGACAGTTTCGTTTGGTTTGGCTTTGATCATTTTAGGAAATGTGAGAGTAACATGCTGGGGTTTTATGTGATTCAAAATACATTCTTTATAATCAAGCGCGCCGTATTTTTTCCACATCTTGCCGGCCCCCTCCGCCATCTTACGATATTCTGTTACTTTCTTTTTAGGAACCACAAGCACAAACCCATCTACATACTTGACCGCCGAAGCTTTAGCGAAGGCGGTTTTTGTTTTGTTTTTTGTCATGTGATTTTATGTAGAGAAGCGAATAAAATCACTTCGCAATACAAGCTTTATATTTATATCTTGAAGCTCGTATTGCTAAGGACCTAATTACTACCGCCTCTTTTTCTTTTTTTCGAGCATCAACCTTTTTGCCGCCAACCGCTTCTTGGTCTTGCGAGAATGCGATTTCTGCGGCTTGCCTATTCCTGAATCTCTTTTTGCCATATTTTGTTTGTCCTCCTAAGTCTCTAAGAAATTTGGGAGGGTTTTACGTTTTTTATTCGACCTCGGTTCATTTTACAGGTTGTGGGTCCCGTCAGCAAATCTGGCCATAAAAAAGCCGCCCAGCGTAAACTGTGCGGCTACCTATTCTTACCCTAAGTCTTCTTTGCTACGATTTTCGCCGCCTCTTCCAAAATTTGCGTGGTTGAGGCGTGATCAACTACATCGCGGACGATTCTGACCTCTTTAGCATGTTCTTTGCCGGCGATCTCATGCTCATGCCCTTTATAGGCGTCACTTTTGAAAATAAAGTCAGGCGCGGTGATTTTTGCCACCAGGCCGAAGTCATCAAAGCTGTTCATGATGAAAGCGAAAGTCACTGGTTTCAGGGCATCCACCATCGTCACTCTGCGTGAATCATAAATAATCGGTCGTCCTTCACCCTTCCGTTTTCTCACCAGTTCGTCGGAATCCACCCCTACAATAAGGATGTCGCATTCTCGTCGGCATCGAATAAAGTAGAGAACGTGGTGGTAGTGGATGAGATCAAACGCCCCAGAGGTCAGACCCACTGTCCGCCCGTTCTCTCTGGAACACTCAAGATAGGTTTGAATCACCTCTGTCGCTGTTGGGTCATTCAGATCAAATAGCACTGACTCGTCCTCCTTTCCTATATTTATTTAACCCCTCAAAAAACCGACTGAAGTATAAAATAAAAAGTTAATCCTGGCAAATAATCGAAAAGCCAGTTCTAACGAAAATTTTCATTATGTGTAAATAAAAAGCCGCCGTTTGGAACGGTCGGCTTATAGTGAAAACACGGAGTTTTTCGTTTCTCTGTCACTTTTCGTCCGGTAGGTGCTCGGTGATTGCACTCACGATTGCGGCGTGGGCTTCGTCCGGGGTTTTGACCCGGCCAGTAGTCACCTCACCAGTTTGAAAATTGACGCTGGAAAAGATGGTCCCTCGCCAACTATCCACCAACCAGTACTGAATCGCGTTTAAAACTGCGTCGGCAAGGCTCAAACCCCAGCCCTTAAGAAACCGATCAAACTGGTAGAAGTGCCAAGGCCAAACAATCGAAGCGAATAAATCCTCTCCAACGCCTTGCCACCCCCGATGTCTAATGTGGCCTCCGAAGGTGTTCAGTCCAACGCAACAGTGTTGGTGAGCAAAGGTGGTCATGAAGGCGAAATTAAATATTCCGACTCCGGCGTAGACCTTCCAGGCGATCGAGAGATACGCTAGGGCCGTCGTTACGCCAAATCCCCATCCGACGATACCCGCGATAATCAAGCTCGCCGCGAAGATCAAGCCAAGGTAGTGCAGAAACAGCAACCCGATCAGGAACACAGTAACGACGAACTTTACAGGCCACAGAAGTGCTTTCTTCACGCAACCCTCCTTGTAAAGATGCGTTCACCATCGCGTTAGGCGAGTGATGGCTACCGATTTTCGATAGTTCTTCGATTATATAATATTTACCATATAAAGTCAATGGAGAGAAATACTAAAGCAATTTTTAAAACGCCTACAGCTTAAAGTAGAAAACAACAGATATCGGCAACAGCGCCGCTATCACTTGAAGCGCTAAAATCAAAAGCGTCTGCCTCGGATTTTGTGACCACCACTTTACAGCAAAAAACCCGATTATAAAGGGCTCAATCACGAGCCACAGCTGAAAGAGATGGGAATTACTATCGGAATCCAAGCGCTCGGCTTTCTTATAAGTGAATTCATCATTAACTGACCCTCCTAACGTCTGCTAAAAGAGAAATTACTCCTAAGGCCAAAAAAAGTCCCGCCTCGAGCCAGTTTTGTTTCTGCAAAGCTTCAATTAAAGCGATTCCGAAAAATATTACAAATACCGCTAAGTTTGTGAATTTTGGTTTTTTAAATAGTGAGTTCATTTTCTCTTACGCGCTTGCCCGTCCGAAGCTTTAGCGAAGGAGGGTTTTTTATAATATCCCGGCCAACACTTCGGACACACCGGGCAATCACTGCTTCGATAAAACTTGTGCCCCCGAGTGCAGATTTTCAGTCCTCCTTTTTTGGCTTTCATATGGATAGACCGCCAAAGAATATTATTTTTGCGGGACACTCGGGTTAAGTACCTCGGGTATGCAAGTAGTATAAGCGCTTCTTGGGGCTCCGACTAGAAGTCATTTTGAGGCATGTGGGTCGGGGGTTGGGTTTCCATATTGGACATATTGCAACGCAGACATACTGGCATCCATTATCTCGAGCGATATTTTCAAAGATTTTAAGCATTTGCGTACCGATACCTTTATCTCTATATTTTGCTCTTACTGCAATATCTATAATGTCCATTATTCTGACATGATCGCCAGACGAGGTAATTACCTCAAAAACAAATGCACTACTGGGTTGCGTGTGCCTCGTTGTCATTAAAACGACATCGTGTTCTTCCACTACCTCGGCAACGTCAAAATCATATACCGCAAGCCGAGTAATTTCGTCTTGATTGAACTCGGGTTTGTGCCTCATGGTATGCGTGTATATTGAAAATATCTTTGGCCAAAAACCATCTTTAAACAGGATACGGTAATTAGTTTTAAGCTTCAATTTCGGCACCTTATCTGGATTTTTCAACTCCCACAAAAATTCAAGGAATTCATCGTCACGGAAAACCATAAGATTGCGCAATCCCTTATCATGTAATCGCTCGAATTCTTCCAAGCGATGAAAGTAGTTCAGTGTACGCTTTACTTTGTCGCTTATTTTCCTATGGGCAACAATGAATCCGATGGCGCCCGTTGCTGTAGCGTTGAGAAAATCGCCCGATATGTGTTTAGCTGTTCCGCTAAACACTATCTCGATAGCGAGAAAACAGCGAGCGCAATCGTTCCAAATGACAGCATTTCCTGTTCTCTCCTGTAATCTTTTTACGAGGAGATGATTTTTCATTATGGCCGTCTGGTCGTTGCCGATATCAAGATCCGCGTATGAATTGAATGGGCCTACGGCCACGTCAACGCGAGGCGCATATACAAGTTTGTGGTTTGTCGTATGTCCATCGTAAGTAACCGAGTCCCATTCACTTTTTACCATGTCATTTCCAAAAATCTCCTTCAGTATTTTAACGAGCTGCGCTTGATATGCTTTTGCAGAAGTGTATGTCATATCGTATTCGTCGAGATACAAATCTCTGGGATATTTTATCGTGGCCTCAGAAGATGGCATGGTGTTTATAACTACTACCCCAATCCGCGTTTCATCAGTTCAATCTGTTCATTTGTCCTTTTCTGCTCATGGACGATGTGTTTATCTAAATAATCCCCGTATTCTCTAACAAATCTCTTTACTCGCTTATCTGAATCTTTTCCTAATTCTTGGATTTCTTGCTTTTTCGCTTGATATGCCCTCACAAAACCATCTTCGCCAGAAACGACCCCTGTTTGTGATAAATATCCAAATAAATTGCCCCGGACTCTTTCATATTCCTTAGTATCGGCGTACTGTCGAACTAAAGCTTTCACAATGCCCCATAAAAACTTCCCTCCTTCGTATTTACTAAGAACTGAAAAAACGATATTTCTGCTATTCTTGCTACCCTTTTTTATAAGGTCAATTAACGATTGTTCAAGGATGGGGCTAAATCCAGGAAAGATCTCCTCAAAAAGATGACTCGCTTCCCAGCTAAACAGCCAATTATGATTTTTACCTCCGTCTCCATACCATTTGAGTAACATTGGCACTATTACTTCCTCATGTTTTCTCAAAGTTTCTCCAAGTTTATGGAAGTTAAATGGGACTCCATCATAACGATCATCAATGCCTCTTTTCTTTTTAGATTTCATTTCAACTCTTTCGTGAAAAAAGTTAATAACTTTTTCGGGATATTTTTCAGCAATAGGTTTTAGTATTTCTTCTTCCCGATAATCAACATTCGGAAGTAGTAATAAGCCATCTAAAATAACGTGTAACTCTTTTTCTGTGAGATCTAAGAGAATTGGTTCGCCCTTGAACCATAGATTTTCAACCCACCACGTATTTTTGTGTTTTATTAGCTCAGTTAGAATTTCAATAAAAACAGACTTAAGACTCTTGCGCTTAGGATAATGGTGTAAAATTGACCGTAAAGTATTATTTAGGGCACGAATATCTTTGAGCTTTTTTGCTTTATCAATAACCTTTCTAAATAGTTTCTCATCAAAATCATCTACTATTACAGATATAAAAGCCCAGGAATATAAGTATTTTCCTTTGTCTACCCATCTAGAAATTATTTTTTTGGCGTGTTCCTTTGCATCACTTCTCCAAATACCAGACAATAAATTTATTAGAAAAGGGGCGAGCTCTTTTTCGTTTTTCTCAACCAATCGTATCCCAAGATTCGGTTTTTTATTACCGAGTTCTGATAAAAACTTTTCAAAATATCCGTAGCTACCCGGCTCTGTAGCAGAATAATTCTTTATTACTTCTAAAATCTTTTGTCGCCACTCTTCAAAATTAGTCTCGGTTATATCTGAAACAAACTCGTTAATTTTCTGAGAACGAGTTTCTCTATCCTTGTTGAAGTCATAATCCGGATCCAGACGCCCGTCGTATCCGACAAAAACTCTAAACATGCCGTAGGCAGAGTTTGACCGGATAGCTTCATCTAGTCTATTTATCTTTTTAGGAGGTTTTTTTTCGAATCTTCTGACAAACCATATTTTTTGTTCCTCGATATCTTGAATAATTTCATTTTCTGAGTTGGGCAAAATCTCGAGATAAAAATCTATAATATTGTTCGTATTCTCCAATACCATTTGCTCCATATCGTCACCATAAAGATGGCTACGTGGGGTTTGAGTGGCTTCTCGTAAAGTCTGAAGAATTTTTGTTTTTTGCGTCAATTCACTAGAAAGTAAATATATTTTTCTTAGTAGTGAGATGGAACGCCTACGTAGATTCTTAAGGTGGTCTGAAACAACTAAAGGACCGGAGTGTAAGGTGAAAGTCTTATAGTCGGGCATCGAATGTCCTTCGAAAGTGGGTGTGAGTAGCTCTTTCGCTATAACACATATTATCTCTAGGTTTTTAATTAGTTTTTTATCACTCCAACTTTCTACTTCATCCAATATTAAATTTTGTGTTTTATATTCTATCTGTTGCAAAACAAATAAATTATATTGAGATAGGCGCTCAAAGGTTTTTGAAACTTCGGATTTAATCGACTGGCTACTATGTTGGTGTAAACGTTCAAGTATCTTTACAACTTTTTTAGTTTCTAGATATCTAATTTTGTCCAATATTTTTACGCCCCGCAACAAAAGATCTTCATGAGATTTTCCGTGAACTTTCCCGGCTAGTCCTTTCAAGCGATAGGCTTTGGTTTTTAACGGTCGTTTTGTGTCTACAATGGACCGAACTATTTGAAATGCCTTATCGGGGGTGATGTGGGCATACTCCTCAAGAAGTTCTAGATTATTGAAAATTTCGTCGTTATTTTTTAGCATATTTAAGTAATTTCCCCGCCTCTTTATCTAGATACTCAAAAACGACTGGATGACGAACTTGGGCAAGATTTTTATAAATTTGTAGTTTTTGTTTGTGGCTAGGAAATAAACTAAATAATTTATCTAAATCAATTTTGTTGATCGTTTCGTACAAGAGTAGTAATCCGACGTCTCGTTTAATTTCGTCTTTTGCTAGTTTAAAAATGTATATATTTTTGTCCTTATAAATTAATTGTTGAGTGTGCAAGCTAGATAAAATATCACTCATCTGCCTGTCAGTCACCTTTAACATCTTTGCGATGGCTTTACGTTCTGCTTTCGTGACTCTGCCAGCTAGATATATAATACTGGCAACAAGAAGTATATTATTTTTCAGCTTAACAGCGATGTCTAGTATCTCTTTCGGAAGATCTAGAAACTCGTTTTTCTTCGCTAGGTTCTTTATGTGGATATAAAACTGGTCAATAAAATCACCTCTACCAACCCTCAAAGGATTAAGATTCGGAATACGAATGTTTTTACTTTTTTCTTTGTTTGTTTTATTTAGTATTTCAATATTTACATTACTAAAGTGATACCAGTATATTTGCGGATCATTTTGTTTTTCCGGCTTACTGCCAACATTGGCTACAACAAATAAGATTGTTGGTAGATTTATTCCTTTACAAAACTCGATTAGTCGACGCGAACAATTGTAAGTATTATCAATTATTGGCTTCTCATATCCTTTAAGTTGAAAAAAGACAACTTGATTTAAATATTCCCCCTGCATTTGTTTATCTTGGTGCGGCTCTCTTAATCGCAAAAACCCATCCGTATCTGGTGTATTATCTTTTATGCCATGAAATTGCAGATCAAATTTATCTCCATGTTTATTCATGAAATAATCACTGATAGTCGATATTGCCTTCTCGTCTAATCGATTTTGCTTATTGAATTTACTCATTTGTTTTCAATAAAAACTCACCCCGCTTTTTTTGAGCTGGCTGCGGATTTCCATATATTCCGGTATCACGCCAGCCACCAATTTCCAGAATCTTTTCGAATGATTGAATTCTTTAAGATGGCAAAGTTCGTGTGCAACGATGTAGTTTTGAATGTTCTCCGGCAGGAATAGAACCTTATAGTTAAAATTTAGATTTGCCTTTCGGGAACAACTACCCCAGCACGTCTTCTGATTTTTGATAGTGATCTTGTTATATCGGTATCCGTGCTTGTTGGTAAAATGATTAACCCTTTCCTGAATTAGTGCGAGAGCGCCGTCTTTATACTTGAGATAATCGTCGTGGCTGTATCTAACAACCGGCTTGCCCTCAAACTGTTTGAAAAAGGCGAGCTTAGAAAATAGCCACTCGGTTTTCTCTCGGATAAATCTCTCGGCAATGGTTTCTTGAAGGTCGTGCGGCGTCGTCACCACGACAGATCCATCGCAATACACCGCAAGGCGCATCCTCCTTGCCCGCTTGCTTTTCCGGAGGGTATAGGCGACTTTCTTGTTTTGTAATGTGATCTGCTTTTGCATGTCAGAACTTCCTAATTACGATATCAATAAGCCGATTCAAATACTTGTGGAAGTCGTTGACCTTGATCTTTTCTTTGTATTCCTTGAGCACAAGCTCCTGAATGATACGCTTAGCTTCCTTTAAAAACTCTTCTCGCTTGGAGGATTCTTGCCATCCTTCATCAAGCATTTCCTCTAGTTGCCCCGTCATTTCTTTAACGAACTCGTGCACTGCGGCTTTATCGCTATCGACGATGAATTCCTCCGAGATTACATATAAGCCGTACTCTTTGAGCGTGAAGCCCAACTCTTTTGCCTCGTCTCCTTTTTTCCTTATATCCGACAGAAGCTCTTGGTAACGTTTAATGCGCTCGGCAAGATCAATCTGATGCTGCTCAAATTCTTTTCGTATCGCCAAGAGCCGCTCGCTGAATTTCTTGTATGCCGGATTTGTGTCTACGTTGATCGAGATTTCCTGCTTAAGCATCTTCTCGAGGTTAAGTGCCTTTTCCTCGTCATCCATCTTATTTAGCCGCTCCATCAGGTAAAGATCATTCACGTTAAGTTCGCGGAAGTTCTTGGTGATGCCTTCGTAATCAACCCGCTGTTGTATAAGCTGCTTTACCTTCTCTCCGTATTTTGCGAGAAGCTCCACGTCGGATTCTTTCATGCCATATTCTTTCTCAAAAGCGATAAATACGCTGGTAAACCATTCGAAGGCGCGTATGTGCTTCTTCAAGAATGGGTCCGGTGCCAAGACTTCAAAGAGAAGCTTCAGACGCGCGTATTTCTCTTGGAAGAACTTTTGCTTTTCGATGTTGTCCGCAAAGATTTTGAGACAGCGGCGAAGATTTTCAATGGAGGGATCTTCAATATTGATACCGACAAAAATATTCTTGAGCTCACCCAAGACCTCCTCGAATTCCTCCTTGAGCTTGTCGATATTAATCATCGCGGAATCAACAATGCTTTCGTCGAAGTTCAACGCCTTGTAAAGACTCCTCGTGATACCATAGTAATCAATAACCTTTCCGGCCCCTTTATTTGGATAAATACGGTTTGTGCGTGCGATTGCTTGCAACAAGTTATGGTCCCAGAGTGGCTTATCGAGATACATCACTTGCTCAACTGGTGCGTCAAAGCCAGTCAAAAGCATGTCGCAGACGAGCAGGAACTTCAGAGGACTATTTGGATCCTTGAATTCGTTGATGAGTTTCTCGCGCTTCGCCTTTGTCGTATTGTACGTTCGTAATTCTTCCGGATCGGTATTAGCATCGCCGGGAGAGTAAATGACCTCTGACCAATTTTTCGGGACCAGCTGATCAAGCAGTTTTTTATACTTCGCCGTTGCTTCGCGGTCATAGCAAACGATCTGCGCTTTGAAACCAGCTGGCTCAACATAAAGTTTGAAATGCTCCACAATATCCCGAGCGATTGCTTCCATGCGCCTATCGAGCTTTACGATTGCTTCTTTCTTGCCGTATTTCTTTGAGACCCGGTCTTTTTCTTGTTCGGTCAAACCCGCAGTAAGCTCGTCAAACTGTTTATCCAGCTCTTCTTCGTCAATAAAAAACTTAGAAAGTCGCGCCTCGTAGGTAACCGGCAACGTCGCGCCATCATCAATGGCTTGCTGAATAGAATAGTAATCAAGATAGCGTTCTCCCTCCTCGCCGAAATTTCTATGAGTATTGAGAGTTAATCTATCAATCGGCGTACCAGTAAAGCCAAAGAAGAAAGCGTTCGTCATGGCGCTGCGTAAGTTGATCGCCGAGATACCTTCATTATCCCGGTGCGCTTCATCCGAAAGCACGATAATATTTTCGTCGAGATTCTTGATCTCATCTCCTAGCTCGGAAAATTTTTGTATCGTGGAAATGAAAATACCGCGTTCTGGAGATTGGATCTTGCGCTCAAGATCGCGTCGCGACTCTACTCGGACTACATTTTGCCCACCACAATTCAAGAAAGTATTATAGAGCTGGTCATCAAGATCAATTCTGTCCACCAAAACAAAAACCTTCGGATTTTTGAGCTTCTTATCAAACCGCAATTTCCACGCGGTGAAAAACATTGTAAAAGATTTGCCGGACCCTTGTGTATGCCAAATAAGGCCGCGTTTCGCTTTCCCTTCCTGTACGCGCTCAACAATCTTATTCGTCGCTCGGTACTGCATGTAGCGCGTGATCTTCTTCACGGTACCTTCCTGCTCTTTCTCGAAGAGAATAAAATTCGCGATAATATCCAGCAGGCGATCATGCGAAAGAAGCGCGGCGAGTGTCACTTCGAGCCCTTCGCCATATTTTTTATCCAATTCTTCCTCCCTCCACTGTAAGAAATATTCTGCTGTGGCATAGGTAGCCCCGTATACGGTTTTCAGACCATCAGAAGCAATATTGAAGCAGTTGGGCCAGAAAAGCTTAAAGGCGTTGCGCTCATATCGTTTTATCTGACCGACAGCATTCGAGTAATCAATGCTGCTCGCGGCAGTTGGACTCTTTGCTTCTATATCAGCTATCGGCAGGCCGTTCAGGAATATCATCACATCTGGACGAATGTTTTCGGAATTGCCTTCAAAATAAAACTGGTTCGTAACAACGAAATGGTTATTCTCGGGTTTGTCATAATCAACGATAAAATAGTCGCGCATCTTCCCAGTCTCGGGATCCTTCAAGTTGATTCCGTTTCGGAGAACATTTAAAAATGCTTCATTTGAATCAAGTTTTTTAACTTCACGCACTACCGTTTGAGCCTCCGTCTCGTCGGTGATTCCGTTGATTTTCTTTACGGCCGCAATAAGGAGCGAAATGATTATGTATTCGTTCTCAAATTCCCGCAGCTTTGCGAACTCTTGCGGCTTTATGTATTCATAACCAAGCCCCTCCTTAAGGAACTTGATGATATGATTTTCAATTGTATATTGCTCGTTGAATTTCATACGGTTCTTTTTTTGCCACTTAAAAGATCTTGCATAAGACCTCTTTTAAGGAGAGTCAGCCCAGCTTTTAATCTCTCGTTAACAGAAATTTTTTCGTCAACCGATGTAAGAATGACGGCAATCTCTCGTTGTTCTTTTAATCCGGGCTTTACAACGAGCATCGGTTCTAATTTTTGTAAGTTGATGTTTTTCTGCGCCGATTGCGTAGCAATACTATTTAGATACACCTTTCGTGTTCTCATAAAATATTCGAGAAATATATTATCCATATCATTGTTTACGGTAATACCGACGAGACTGTCTGGAAAACAAGAATCGAATTCTAGGATGCCGGTATCACCAATATTTGCGGCGATAGTAAGAACAATAGTTCCTTTAGAAAATTTCCTGCTTATAGCAAGACCGTCTTCGTTTAAAGTCTGACTATATTTTTTAATTCGGCCGCCAGAACGAACAACATCCCCAGTTTGAATAAAGGGTATATCTCCGCCATAAAACTTTGGGTCATTACGAGGCCTGTTGGAAAACTTTCCTCGTTCTACCCGGGCAACCTTATCTAACCTTTCCACCTTCCATTCTTTCGGAATCTCGCCTATTTCTGTCTTCTGAAATTTTAAGTGTCCGATGCCATGAGTAAAAAGATGTTGCATCAAGCCCATTTGCATTTTTTCTGTAGCGACAATTATCTGAGTCGTTTGTTCTATTTCCTTATCAAGCGTCTCTAAAATCTCCGCAATTTTTTGTTGCTCAAGAAGTGGTGGTCTAGTGATAAAGTAAAGTTTTCGAATCACGCTTGGATGCGCTTTGGTTTGATAATCAAAATGAAACTTGCGATGTTCCAACTCAAGCAGATACGCAAGGAAATGATAGTTAAATTTTTTAGTATTGGCTCTTAAGATGCCAGATACGTTCGTAACAGAGAATTTATGTTTCGGTCTATAAAAAAAGTTTCCGCCGCCATCAACTGACCAGGTGATCAGCTCTTCGTCAAACATATAGTCACCATATGTCCCAAAAAGGGCATCGTTATGTATGGAAGAAGAGTAAATCGGATTGGGGCCGGGATTGTTAGCAATGTCCTTTTTCGATATTACGTTCCCTCGGCTAAGTTCAATTTCGCCAGCGACGATATAATCGTCGAGTTTCTTGATCTCCCATTCTTTTGGGACGCTTCTTTTTTCCATCGAAGTTATCATTTTAATATTTCAGTTCTTTTAAATACCTCTCAACCTTTTTATTAACCTCCACACGTTCTGCCTCTAGGGCGTCAATTTCTTTTTTGACGGTTGGCACGTCAACATTCTCCTCTTTATTACCGTTTTCGATATAGCGACGAACATTGAGGTTGTATTCGTTCTTTTCGACTTCTTTAAGATCAATGACACGAGCGTAACCCTCGACATCCTTGTAGTTGTCGTATGCCTTCACGATTTTCGCGATATCCTGGACGCGAAGCGAGTTCTGGTTTTTACCTTCAGAAAAATCTTTCTCGGCATCAATGATGAACACTTTGTTTTTATGGCCTTCCGCCTTGTTTTTATTGAAGATAAGAATTGCTGCCGGAATGCCCGTGCCATAGAAAAGCTTGGATGGGAGAGCGACTACTGCCTCAATGAGATCATTTTTGAGTATCCGCTCTCGAATACGGCCCTCGACGCCACTACGAAACAGAACACCGTGTGGCAACACGATACCGGCGCGGCCATTCGAATTCATAGACTTGAGAATATGAAGAACAAAGGCATAGTCCGCATTACTCTTTGGCGGCATTTCATAGCCTTCAATTCGACCGTATCTTTCTTTGAACATTTCACTTTCCCAATCACTGATTGAGTATGGGGGATTTGCCACGCAGATATCGAATGTTTTCAGTGTTCCATTGGGATTTAAGAACTGAGGATTTGTGAGTGTGTCACCCCGTTGAATATCCGCCGCATCAAGACCGTGAAGAAACATATTAATCTTAGCGATCGCAAATGTTCCGATATTTATTTCTTGCCCATAGAGATAGAGTGTACGAGCGATTTTCTCACCCTCTTTTTCTTTTAGGTGGTGGTAGGCCTCAAGAAGAAAACCGCCGGACCCAACGGTGGGATCGTATATGTGATCTTTCTTGTGAGGATTAAGAATTTGGATGATAACGCGCTCAACTTCACGCGGGGTGTAGAACTCGCCGCCTTTCTTCCCGGCATCGGCTGCGAACTGCTTGATGAGGTATTCATACGCGTCTCCGAGAAGGTCAGAATTGATGTAGGTATCGCCAAAATTGTATTGCGAGAAGTGATTTATTAAACGCTGCGTGGTTTCATTCGGGAATTTATCTTTATGAGCGAAATCAAGATCATCAAAAATCTTGTCGAGTTTCGGGCTGTTTGCGTTCGTGAGTTTATCGAAGATTCCGTTAAGCTTCGGGCCGATGTTTTCCGCCTGTTCCTCAATAACAGACCACCGACAATCCTGTGGAACTTGAAAGCGATGGTTATAGTCAGCTTTCGCAATTGTTTCATCTTTATATTCATCCATCACGCGCTTATATTCCTCGTCCCACACATCGCTGATGCGTTTATAGAAAAGAAGTCCGAATATATATTTTTTATAATCGGAACTGTCGATCTTGCCGCGGAGAATATCAGCGCTCTTCCAAAGGAACTGCTCAAGTTGGGGCAGGGTGAGCTTGCTGCCCATCTTGTCCACGATGGCCTGAATGTCCTGTGGACGGTATTTGCGGTCGCCACGCTTACCAGCTCGCAGAGGTACTAAAATGCCATCCTTTTCCCAGTTCCGGAGGGTGTCAGGGTGAATATTGAAAATCTCTGCTACCTGGCTGATAGAGAGTAATTCGGGCATTCCCTTAAGTTTTGCTTGGATGTCTTTACGCATATCGTTAACCCTATTCTAATCGATCCATTTTGTAAAGTCAATACCT
This sequence comes from Parcubacteria group bacterium Gr01-1014_20, assembly GCA_007376265.1. Classification (GTDB taxonomy): domain Bacteria; phylum Patescibacteriota; class Minisyncoccia; order UBA6257; family 2-01-FULL-56-20; genus VMFW01. The sequence continues at coordinate 8,324 of VMFW01000012.1, read as the reverse complement.
TCATAGGTTATCATAGGTTATGCGGCGATTTTACAGTCTAAATAAAGGCTTTTATGGGGTTTAGCTATCTATTTGGGACGCTCTGGACTCCTTGAGGGGTCTGCGTCATCCCTTATGGTATGACTAACCAAACTATGGGGCCCAAGGGAGCTGGGACCCAACAAGCAAGTCAGCTCCCGCCAAAGGTCAGATACCTCTTGTATGCAAGAAAGAGCAGCGAATCGGAGGAGCGCCAAGTCCTTTCTATTGATTCGCAGGTAAAAGAAATGTTGCAACTCGCCGAACGTGAAGGACTTGAGATCGCGGAGATCCGAAGAGAAAGCCACTCGGCTAAAGCGACTGGCCAGCGCCCCGTGTTCAACGAAATTTTAAAGGATATCAGATCGGGCAAGTTCAACGGCATACTCACGTGGGCGCCGGACCGCATCGCGAGGAACGCCGGTGATCTGGGAGCGGTCGTGGATTTGATGGACCAGAAATTACTCCTCGAGATAAGGACGTACGGCCAGCGTTTCACCGATTCACCGAACGAGAAATTCCTCCTTATGATTCTCGGTTCGCAGGCAAAGCTTGAAAACGATGCGCGTGGCGTGAATGTGAAACGCGGACTGCGGACGCGCGTCGAAATGGGCCTCTGGCCGGGCATGGCCCCGCTCGGCTATCTGAACCAGAAAATGATGGATAAGAAGTGCCAGCTTATCGTCGATACGGCTCGGGCGCCCATCGTAAAGCAGATGTTCGAAAAAATGGCTCACGAAAAATGGAGCGGCAGGAAAATATATAACTGGCTGAGGTTTGAGCTGAATTTCCATACAAGGGGCAACAAGCCGCTGACTTTGAGTGGTACCTACCGGATGCTCACGATGCCGTTCTATTACGGAATGTTCGAGTATCCGAGAAAAAGCGGCAACTGGTACCAGGGGAAGCATAAACCGCTAATTACTGAGGAGCTGTTCCAGCAAGTGCAGGCACAGCTCAAACGGGATCAAATTGTCCGGGAAACGAAGGAATTCTCCTTCACAAAACTTTTTACCTGCGGCCTCTGCGGATCTGGCGTCAGTGCCGAGGAAAAATTCAAACCGCTCAAAGATGGTGGCACGAACCGGTATGTTTACTACGGATGCACCCGGGCGCGCGATCGCAACTGCAAGAACAAATACATCCGCGAGGAGGAATTGATTGAACAGATCATCAAAATTCTCGATAAGGTCAATATCAACGAACTCGGCATGAAGATGAAACTGGAGGACGAGATCAAACGATTCAACAAACTACAGAAGCTCATGAATCGGAATAACGGGAAGCAGGCTCTTGAAGAAAACGATGTCAACATAAGAGAGTACGCGAAGTATCTCCTACGAGAAGGCAGCGTATCGGAGAAACGCGAGCTGCTGGCGAATCTACGGAGCAGGCTGATTTATAAGAACAAGGAACTGACGCTTGCGGAGGGATAATATAGGGGATTACGACCTTCTGCTTTTCAGATAATTTCCAGCCGCGCCAATTTTCATTCTTTATGGCGGCGGTATAATGCTCGCATGAGCGAAAATACCAGTGGGGCACAAAAGGTAAGAGACAATTGCCTCTCGAATGCTGAGGGGCTTCTTTCCGTTGCGGAACGAGAACTCGGCAAAAATGTCGACAACGTCTGTTTTCACCTCGCCCTCTTGGCGATGGAGGAGATCGGCAAGGCGATCATGGTATCTATCAGTCTTACCGTTTCCATTGGCAACAAAGAACTCGGCAATTTTCGTGATGATTTTGGCGATCACGAAAAGAAACTTTTTTGGGCACTTTGGGGAGCGTCCACAAAAAGCAATGGTTTCACGAAGGAAGAAATTGAACAAGCAAGAGAAATGTCAAAAACTCTTCACGAGCGCAGACTCTTATATCTCTATACCGATCCCAGTGGTGCCGTGGACGGCCGATCCGAGATTAGAGAGGGCGAAGCCAAAAATCTGGTTGAGCTGACACGCGCCCGTCTCGAATTGGAAAAAATGAAAAAGATGGTCGACGAATTCGACGAGGAAGACGTGAAAACCCTTACGTGGTTTTATAGCGCGATACGAGACGAGGATAAAGCCAAATCCATTTTCAGCGGCACTTCGATGAAAAAATTTCAAGAATTGGGCAATGGCAAAGATTGGATGAAGTGGCTGAAAGAAGCGTTTGATAAAAATGATGAACAGATGCGGGAGCTTACGCAGAAGGAATTAACCCGGCAACGGCCAGAAGGCAGCGATGCCGAGATCCCAAAATATAAAATGAAGATAAGAATTCAGAGCCAGTCCCACTCCATCAGAAATAACGCTTTCAACAAATGGAACGCGGGGATAAAAGATATTAAGCTCTACAAATCTGATAGGAAGGAGACTAAGCATTACGCGAAAAGCGAAATGATCATGGAGCTTACTGTTTCGAAAGCGCTACAGTCGGTACATCTCTGGGAGTATGGCTTTTTCATGGCAAAGACATTCGTCAACGCACTTAACGTCGCAACAGGCGGCCTGTTCTGGTGGTACATTCCAAAAAACATAGAAAAATTCTATGACGAAATTATCGATTTAGAAGTGGATAAAACTGGCAACACAAAATTGATGGTGGTGCCAGAGAAAAGGCTTGCCCTCGGTTGGGATGAGATGAAATTGGTCCTTGACGAAAATCAGATGGGGCGGGTACTTGCGGTCTATCCGTTTTTTATGCGGGAGGGTAAAAAGCTTAAAACTTTTTTGGAGGCTTATGCGATCGCTCTCTCCGTATTTTGCAAAATCGACATTCATTTCCGTGCGGAAGCCACCGCGTTCTATGAATTCTTCAAAACTCTCAAAGCCGCCTTTCTCATTTTCGGCGACTGGAACGGAAAGGGTGATTTCAAGGAAGCGGCACTGAAGAGATTCAAAGAGATAGGAGAATTTAAGGAATTGGACGAGGTAATGCAAATGGGCATCGATTTAGACCCCGTTTCTGGCAAGGTTCCGAACATCACTCTTACCGAAGTGGCCGGCATCAAGTTATACTGCGATATTTATATGCAGCTTCAAGCGAAAAACTACATGGAACAACTTGCTGCCACAGAAAAGGAGAAAGAAAATTAAACCCATCCATGGATTCAAGCCATGTGGGTTGCTCCGATAGAAACTTGTCACTGCGGAGGCGGAAGGATTCGAACCTTCGAGGGGATTGCTCCCCTAACATCTTAGCAGGATGCTGCCTTCAGCCGCTCGGCCACGCCTCCGTTTGCTCATTTAAGATATACGAAATAAACCAAATTATCAAACAAAACCTTGTAATTTCAGGCCTTTTTCTGTATTCTTTAGTCCTATGAGCGCGACTTCCGAGCCAAAACTAACCCCCAGACCACCCATTGTGGTTGTCATGGGCCATGTTGACCACGGCAAAACTACTTTGCTGGATTATATTCGGAAATCTAATGTCGCTGGCAAAGAAGCCGGTGGCATCACCCAATCCGTTGGTGCCTACGAAATCGTTCACACTGACCGAAAGATCACTTTTATCGATACTCCCGGCCATGAAGCCTTTACCAAAATGCGTTCTCGCGGCGCCTCGATCGCTGACTTGGCGATTCTCGTGGTTGCCGCCGAAGAAGGTTTGAAACCCCAAACTAAAGAGGTCATCAAAATCCTGAACGACACCAAAACTCCTTTTGTAGTCGCCATCAATAAAGTTGATAAACCCGAAGCCAACATCGAAAAAGTTAAAAATGAATTGACCGGGGAAGGCGTTCTTCTTGAGGGCTATGGTGGTCACGTGAGCTTTGAACCCATCTCTGCCAAAACGGGTCAAAATGTTAACGAGCTTATCGATCTAATTCTCCTCGCCGCCGACTATGAAAGTTTGACCTACTCCGCCGAAGCCGAAGCCACCGGGTTTATTCTTGAGGCTAAAGTTGATCCTCGTCGTGGCATGGAAGTCACCGCCATCGTCAAAAACGGCACGCTTCGCCAGGGCGACGACATCGTGACCGCAAGCGCCAAGGGCAAAGTGAAAATCTTGGAAAACTTTAGAGGGCAAAAAGCCACTGAACTATTGCCTTCTTCCCCAGCGCTCATTATCGGCTTCGAAAGTCTCCCGCAAGTTGGCGAAGCATTTACCGCTGGTAAAAATATTTCGACCGAGTCAGTCAATAAAATTATTGTGGCCGAGAATCGCGGCATCACTCAAGCCAACGCGCAAAATGAAAACGCCATCAAGTTTATTGTGAAAGCCTCGGACTCCGGTTCTCTCGAAGCCCTCTCGGCCATTATGAAATCTCTCCCTTGCGAAAAACCAGTTTTGATCCTCGACGAATCAGTGGGGGACATCGGCGACAATGATGTGAAAAACGCCATTGCCTCGAAAGCCATTATCATCGGTTTCAAAAACAAAGTTTCCAAATCCACCAAAAATTTAGCCGAGATTCAAAAGGTGAGAATCCTCGTGGGTGACATCGTCTATCATCTGATCAAGGACATCGAAGTGATTCTTATGAAACCCGAAGCCGCCGCCGTGACTGGCCGGCTCGAGGTCCTCGCCGTCTTCAGCCAAGCCAAACTTCAAAAACAGTTAGTTGGCGGTAAGGTCGTTGATGGCGTTATGAAAAACCGCGCGAACGTCGAGATCCACCGAGTCACTCCGCCTTCACCCGATGCAGACCCATCCAAGGCAGTCGACACCGACCCCCATCTCGTCGGCCACGGCAAAATTGTGAGTCTCCAAACTGGCAAACTTGAAGTGAACCAAGTCGAAGCTGGCAAGGAGTGCGGCTTCATCGTGAACTCGAGTATGGCCATCCAGAAAGGGGATCATATTATAATTAAATAACTAAATTGACTAAAGGGTTCAATGTCTTAGAATCTAACCAGTACTTTTAACCCGGTCAGCTGAGCACCAAAGGCTAGGTTGCTTGGTCAGCCACAACAAATAAGAAAGGACGGTCAGCCATGAGTAGCGTGGTCAGCCGCGAGCAGGCCCTGCAGTTGATGTCCGTTTTAAGTAGTAACGCCAGCTGGTCAGATCTTTCGCCTGGCACAGTACAGCGCATTATCGATAATCCCAGGCGAGCGGGTGAGCAGTTTACTAAATTTCTCGGCGGCGGCGGTTTCGTCATTAAAAACTCCATCGCCGGCATCACATCACCTGCTGGAGGAGTAGTTTTGAGTATTCCAATTTGGGTAAACGAATCTTCCCCCTGGGACCGTGCATTAAAAGAATGTCACACCCCGCTCCATACTCGGGCTTATCTGGGCGAGTCATGGATCTGGAAAGTTGGCGATCATTATAAGCCAGAACCACTAAGCAGTTTCAAAGTTATCACTCTGGTGAACTTTGGAAGTGACTTAAATTCAAGCGACGTCCTGGGTTGGGCCTACCAACAAAATTTGCGCCCTACAACTCCACGCACATGTTTCGCTATCGGCAGAGAGTATAGTAGCCTTGCCGATGACCTCTACTTAAAGCGAATGATTATCGTTACCCTTACTCCTTGTCCCCTGGAGAATACAATAAGAGTGCCTGGACTATGGTTGGAAACACGTTCAAAAGGAGCCCGTCTGCCATCTTACGAAACACACTGGACTTTCGACCATTGGTTCGCTTTCGAGCTTACCACTAAGTCCGACTAACTTTTCAAAAATTTAAGGCCTTTCAAATCACTTGAAAGGCCTTTCTTTTCTGCTATAGTTGCTGAATGAATTACCGATCCGAACGCTTAACCAAAGTTTTCGAAGAGGAGCTTTCGAGAATCATCGAGAGAGAATTAGAATTCCCCGGTGCGATTGTAACCATCACGAGCGTCCAGTTTAGCGATAAACTTGAGCACGCCAATATCGGATTTAGCGTTTTTCCATCCGAAAAAGCCGAGGAAAGTCTAGAAACATTAAACGAAAACAAATTTGAACTTCGGCGAACCCTCGCCAAAAAAGTCACGATGAAAACCATGCCTCAGATTGACTTCAAAATCGACCACGGCTCCGAAAACGCGGCGGTAGTTGAAAAATTACTAATAGACGATAATAATAAGTAGGCTTTATGGCCGCGTAGCCAAGTAGTAAGGCATCTCTCTGCAAAAGAGATATACGTGGGTGCAATTCCCGCCGCGGCCTCAAGTACATAGAAAACCAGATTTATGTATGACGCCCGGGTGGCGGAATGGTTTACGCAGAGGACTTAAAATCCTTGACCCGAAAGGGTTTGTGGGTTCGACTCCCACCCCGGGCACACAGGATCAGCATTCTCCATAACAAAAAACCACCGGGTAAATCTCGGTGATTTTTTGCCTCACTTTCTCGCCCCCAACTAATTGGTGCGGAATGTGTTCTGTACGCTCATACTAAGATTCCCCGAATTATCTATTGCTCGGGTAAGGTAGTAATAGAGTGTATTCGGCTGAAGGCCCTGAATGGTCACGGACTGTGAGTTCTGAGTATTCGTATTATTCGGAGCAAATACGCCGCTCACATACGCCTGTTGGGCGTGGCCAGTTGCTTCATCTGATCGAATAGGTAATGTGTCGTAATACACTTGACCTCGAGCAAGCTCATTCGTTGTCCAACCGATGGTAGCGTCGGTACGGTTAGCCTGTACCGAGGCATTCGCCTTGATTGGAGCACTAATATCAAGACCGAAACCGGACGACATGATGCTGTTTATTTTCGCCATGGTCATCGGGCCGACCCGTCCTACTTGCGGGATGCCATAGGCAACCTGGAACTGCACGACGGCAGCCTGGGTGAGTGGACCAAAGTACCCGGAAACGATTCCTGCTGGATAGATGAAAGAATTCGTGGCTAGGAATTGCTGAAGCTCCGCTACGTCGCTTACAGTCGAACCAAGATCCAATTGACTTGTAATGGCCGCATGCGCCTTTTGCGTAGTTGCCGATAAAATCAACACGAGCGCTAAAAGAGTTCCTACTGACACAAAACTGATCTTCGATACGTTTATTTTTTTAGTCATTGTTTTTTACGTTAAAATTGATTGATTATAGACTTATATAGTCGACCCCTCTACATGTATCTCTCTATGGATGATGCCGTTCCTAGGGGCGGTATATTACAGGTTATTACAGCGGCATTACCGCCTCTTTATTCCTGTTTTTCCAGCTTGGCCGCGGCTTCTGGTGTTGATACGGTTTTGCTCATCAGAAACAATCGAACGATTGCGATGGCAATCATCCAATACACTAACATCGCCAAAAGAGTGGTCCATTCAAAAATACTGCCCTGAACTACGGTCCTTGGAAATACCGCAAGAAAAGGAGTGGCAAATGGCCAAGTGATGCTGTAGATAAAACTTGAAAATCCCGCCTCAGGGTTTGCTCCCGTGAGTTTAAGCACAAAGCGGAAAGCAAGCAGTACCTCGAGAAGCGAAAGAATATACCAGACAATCTGAGTGCCTTTCAATAAAGACTTAGTTGTCGGAGAGTTATATGAGTCCATAATTGTGAATATTGATAAAAATAGCTACCCTAACGTCTCAACGCTCGCACGATCGCAATCAAGACACACGCCCCAAGCAATGCGACAAGAAAACTGTACAGGTTAAATCCTCCCACTCCGCTCTCTCCAACAACGCTCATTAACCAACCACCTATAACTGCGCCGACCACACCAACAATAATGTTCAGCAATGCTCCTTGTTCGGCGTCAGTCTTCATAATCAAGGAGGCGATCCAACCGACTAACGCTCCGAATATAATCCACAAAATAATTCCCATGCAATTTTTTTAGTTAATTTAGTAATGAGCACTTACGTAAGCCCGAGTGATCGCTCCGAAATTTCCTAAAGCCGGACTAATCCCGACGTTCGCCTGAAATTCAGCCAATGCTGCGCGAGTCAGACCACCAAAGTAAGCAGTCGCACCAACCCTAGCTAGGGCTTGTGCTGCTGGACCTTTATCTTGAGAGGTCAAGAATTGCTGGAGAATTTTCACATCGTTGCCGCGACGACCCTCTCCTAGATTCACTGCAATAGCGCGAACTTGTTGACCGAAGGCGGAAGCGGAACCTTGTTGCACGATAGGCTGTCCTGCTTGTACTTGTGCCTGTAGTGAATGTAATATCACTAGCAACTCGTTCACCCTCTCCTGAGCAGATTTACTAGCTGGTATAGCAGGAATCGCTGGAGTGGCTGAGGTGCCTGTCCCTGATCGCGGTATTGCCGGAATTGCTGGAACTGCCGGAGTTGCAGGAGTTGGGTTCGGTGTTTGATTTCCAGAAGCTGGCACCGTAACGGTGTTTGCGTCGAGCGTAACGGCGGTCTGCGCGAGCGCCCTACCATTCAATATCGCACCAGTGTTTAGGACAATCGCGGTTTGATCTAATATG
>VMFW01000001.1 GCA_007376265.1 Parcubacteria group bacterium Gr01-1014_20 | reverse complement strand
ACCTGCTTGATCTTTCCCTTTTTAGTTTTGAACAATTCTCGAAATTCCTTATAAGAAACCTCAAGTGCCTCTGGTCCCAAATTTTTCAAATCCGGCAAGTTTAAAATATTTTCTTTCGGCCCGCACAAAACTTTTGCAAACCTCCGCATATCCGACAGTGCAAGCATGGGGTATTCTTTTGAATCCAAAAATAAAATCAACCGAATAAACCCATTTTTGGGATCATGCATCTCTTTTGCCTTCCCGTCTGGTTTCCATTCTTTTTTTGTAGTTTGTGTTTTGTTATTTGTTGTTTTCCATGTGCCTGCCAAAAGATGCCCCGTCATCTTCAAGTGAACCAAAATCAGATGAGAGTCATAAATCTCAATTAGAATATTTTTTCCCCGCCTTGAAACCCCCAGAATCTTTTTGCCGACGGTGTACTTCTTGAACTGCGCTAAACTTAGCCCCTTAAAATACTTGGGCCAATCCGTCCAAACATCCAAAATCTTCCGCCCCACTACGCGCTTTTTTAAATCCCTAACCACAGTTTCAACCTCTGGCAACTCCGGCATCTTCTTTTACCAATTCTATCTCACTATCTAAGGGTTCGCTAAGGTGTCTCGAAGGAGCTCTCGGAGGCACCGAAAGCTTGGTGTTTTTCGAAGAAAAACTTTCGGGGCCGAGAGCGCAAGCGGTCAGTTTTCGCCGGAAAAACTGAACCGCTGGTCCTGAGGGGCATCTTGGCGAACCCTTAAACCTACTCCGTCATGGGCATCTCCCTATCCGGAATAATGCCCGGATCCGTGGGCAAAGTGAAGAAAAACGTGGTTCCCCTGTTTATCTCCGACTCTCCCCAAACCTTCCCGCCGTGAGCCAAAACAATGTTCTTATTAATATACAACCCCAAACCCGACCCCTCCGTCTGAAACTTAATCGCGTTATCAGCCCTGAAAAACTTGCTAAATATTTTATTTATTTCGGCCGTGGGAATGCCGATCCCTGTATCTCTCACGCTCACCTTCAAAAACGGTTCATTCTCCACCTTTTCAACTTTCACGATCACCTCACCATTTTTTACGTTATAACGAATTCCGTTGTCTAGAAAATTAGACAAAACCATGGTGATCTTCTCTCTGTTTATAATCACCTTCGGCAAGGTCTCTTTTGGTTTATCAAAGTAAACCTTCACCCCCGCCCGCTTGGCCTGCGGCAAAGCCTGAAGCAGGATATCGTTTATAAAATCCGATAAATCCGTCGGTTCAAAAGTGTAACCAAATCTTCCCTCCTCAATCTTCGCGACATTGATCAAGTCCTCAATAATTTTCAAAAGTTGCTGGCCAGCTTTCATCGCGTTATCGATAAGCATCTTGTTTTCTTCGCTAAGTCCCTGATCCTGACTCAAAGTTTGAAGCGCCCAATTGACATTCGTAATCGGCCCGCGAAGCTGGTGCGAAGCCACCGTAACAAATTCATTTTTAGACCTTAATAAAAATTGCTCGCGGCTACGGTCATTGATAATCTTCATAAAGCCGAGCAAATTTCCCACGTCATCTCCGAGTGGCGTCGTTATCACCCGAAATTCAAGTTGTGGATCATCGAAAATCAAATCCACTACTTGCGGATAAACTCCGGCCTTTGAACGACTAACAACCGACGGCGCAAGCGACGGGTAAACTACTTGAGTTATCAATTTCAAGTTTTCTTGACTCATCTCCTGGGGTGTGATCTTTTTGCCAACAACTGTGTCGGCCTTAACGCTGAAAAGCTTTTCCGCCGCTGGGTTAAAAAACAAAACCGTGAAATCCCGGTCATAAACCAGAATCGCATCCTCCAAATTATAAATAATACTCCGGAGCTCGCTCCCCTCAACCGCCTTCTCAAAACTAATTCTCGAAACCCGATAAGAGCTAAAAGCCCCTAAAAGCCCCAAGGCTAAAGTCAAAGCAGAAACCAAAAAAGCCTGGGCAAAATCTAAGAGTACAAACGACAAAACAACAATCCCTAACGAAAAAACCGGCAAAATCCAAAGCGGCCACACTTCCCTCTTATCAATCGGCCCCAAGAAACCCTGCGCTCGTTTATCAAAAAAAATACTCATTGAAGTGAGGGGTCTCAAAAACCGAAGACCCAAAACTACGAACTCTGCTCCAAATTCCCCCAATCTTTACCTGCGGACACTCCGACTCGAAGCGGCACTCCTAAATCAAATACTCCTTCCATCTCTTTTTTAACGATATCGCTTACATCTTTTATCATATCATCGGCCGCCTCAAACAACAATTCATCGTGAATTGTGAGAAGCATTCTCACCTTGTTATTCCAAAGCCCATCCAAAAGTAATTTATTTTTCACCCTAATCATCGCCATCTTCATAATATCCGCCGCGAGCCCCTGAAGCGGGTGGTTAATCGCCGCTCTCTCCGCCTCCGCCGCAAACTGTTGCGCAAAAGAGTTTATCGCTGGTAAGTACCTCCGTCTCCCAGTCAAAGTTTTCGTGTATCCAAACTTTCTTGTCTCCTGTTTTGTCTTCTCCTGCCAATCCCTAATCTCCGAAAACTCCCTGAAATATGCGTCCACAAATTCCTTAGCCTTGTCTCGCGTGAGTCCACTCGACTTCGCAAATGCCGCCACTCCCATTCCATAGAGCAAACCAAAATTGAGGGCCTTCGCCAGCCGTCGATCCTCCTTTGAAACTTCGTCCAGCCTTACCCCCAAAACTTTTGAAGCTGTGAGCGTATGAATATCCACCCCCTTCTTGAAGGCCTCAATCATTGTTTGGTCCTGCGCCACCGCCGCGAAAACCCTAAGTTCGATCTGCGAGTAATCAAAAGATAGCAAAGAAAACCCCTTTGGCGCCTCGAAAACCGCTCTCAAATCCCGAGACCATTTCGACTCCTGAGGCACGTTTTGCAGATTGGGGTTCCGGGAACTTAGCCTTCCCGTGGCCGCCCCTGTCTGTACAAATTCCGTGTGCACTCGCCCATCCTCTCCGACCAAACCCTGAAGCGCCTTAACGTAAGTTGTCTGAATCTTAAAATTCTCCCGATACTCCAAAATCAAATTAATAATTCCATGCTCGCCCCTAAACTCAGCCAAACTTTCCTCGCGTGTCGAAACCGCTCCCCCGCTCGTCTTTTTCGCTCGCTTTGAGTTAATGCCTAATTTTTCAAACAAAATCTGCCCCAACTGTTTCGGCGAGTTGATATTAAACTCCTCCCCCGCCGCTCCATAAATCCTTCCCTCAAGACTATCAATTTCTTTTTGGATTTTACCTTCTAGCGTCTGAAGTTTCTCCCGACTCACTAAAATTCCATTTTTTTCCATCTCGGCCAAGACCGGCAAAAGCGGCATCTCGATATTTTTAAAAACATCTTCCACTTCGTATTCCTTTATCCGTTTAGTGCAAAAACTCAACAGCTTCTCATAATCCTCCGGCTCTCCCTTCCAGTTTATATTTAAAAACTTTTTCGCCACCGCCTCCGGATCTTCATAATCTTTAAAATCCGTATCAATCATCCAAAACGCCACCCCCAAATCAAAAAATGGCGGTAAAAGATCTCGCCTATTCACCCACAAATCCTTCAGCATCTTTTTCAAACCAAACCCCACTTTCAGTTTTTTCGATAAATACTCTTTATTCCCTTGGTCTCCCTCAAAAACAAAAACCCTGTCTTCGTGATTTTCAAAATCTTCGGCTTTCAACCCTCCGCCAAAGGCGGACCCTCCTCCGGAGGAAAAAATTGAAGCCTGCCCCGTACTAACTTTCGAACCTCCCGAACCCTTGGGTTTTCGAAACTCTGGTATCGTAGCCGACTCTTCTTTTTCAGATTTTTTATTCGCATTGTTCGCGAGAAATCTTTTTACTAAACTTTCAAAACCCAAGCTGTGCAAATAAGCCTCTAAATCCGCTCCATTTTCGACGATTTCTAACTCTTTAATGTCCTTAACCTCTATCGGCGCCTGTTTTTCCAAAATCACTAGCGACTTAGAAAACTCGGCCTCCTTCTCAGTCCCAACTAATTTTTTGCCTAATTTCGGCTCCTTATCCAGATTCTTGTAAACATTCTCCAAGTTCCCATATTTCTGAAGCAAACTGGTGGCCGTCTTTTCGCCCACCCCCATTACTCCGGGAATATTGTCCGACTGATCTCCAACCAAAGCCTTATAATCCGTCAACTGCTTTGGCTCTAAGCCATATCTTTCCTTAACCGCCTCCTCCGTATAAGTCATCGTCTCACTGATTCCTTTTTTGAAGGTTCGGACCACTAACTTCTCCCCTTCCACAATCTGAAGCGTGTCTAAATCCCCCGTCAGAATCACCACCTGCAAATCCAAGGAATCCTTTCCTCCGGAGGAGGATCCTCCTTTGGAGGAAAATTTTGTGGCGAGCGTTGCAATCAAGTCATCCGCCTCAAACCCCGGCTTCTCAAAAAACCTAATCCCAAACTTCTGAAACAAATTTTTCGCCTCGATAATCTGGGAAATCAAATCATCCGGCGCCTTCGGCCGATGGGCTTTGTATTCTTTAAACTTTTCCTTCCTGAAAGTCGGCTCCGGCCGATCAAAAAGCGCCGCCGCATAATCCGGCTTCGCCTCCCTAAATATTTTTATAATGACGCTCGAAATTCCATAAAGCGCCTGCGTCGCCCGCCCGTCTGGAGCGTTGAGCGGAGGCAGGGCGTGAAAAGCTCGATGGATTAAAGAGTTCGCATCTATAAGTAACAGGGTTTTCACGGATTGATTATAACACCCCAATTACCCTGATTTTTATATTTTGACCATGACCGAAAGCGAGTCTCTTTGTAGTTCGGGGCAAAAACCGCTGAATTTTTTCCGGCCACTCGACGAGAACAACATTTTCGGGATCAGCCAAAATTTCTCGCAAACCCAAATCCATTAGCTCTTTGGGTTTTTTAATTCGGTAACAATCCAGGTGATACGCGTTTTTAAATCTTGAACCGTGCTTGCCCGACGAAGTTTTAACGGAGGCGGGAAGCGTAAATCGCTTCATCAAAACAAAGGTGGGGCTGTTTACTCTTTTCTTTACTCCTAACCCGCGCAAAAATCCCTGCACAAATGTAGTTTTCCCGGAACCCAAATCTCCCTTAAGCGCCAAAATAATGGCCCTCTTTCGGCCCACAACCTTTAACCTTCCGCCAAAGGCGGATCCTCCTCCGGAGGAAAAACCCAAAACCTGCTTGGCAAGTTTAACGCCAAGTTTCTTCGTCTCTTGCGAAGAATAACTTCGATAAGTTTTCATGACTTTTGATTACAAACACAGTAAGACCCGTTAAAACTGCTGCCACCCCCAACCCAATGAGGGCAAAGTCCAATGTACCAGGTATTTTATTAATTGGCACCCCGTAACTATAGACCTGCGTAGCTAGCGCTTCTGATTTTGAAAATTTATTAGCCAAACCAGGGGTGGGCTCGGTAAACATGAAATTTCGAGCTTGCTCTCCTAAGTTTTGATTATCAAAATTTTGGAGGGAAAAACTTTTCCCTTCTTGTGCCAAGCCATAAAACCGCGCCTGATCCACCAACTTGCCACTCGTGTCATACAAAGAAACCTCGCCGTCGGTGTTTACAAGCGAAATTTTTAAAGCCGGCTTTTTAAAAACCAAAAAATCCCCTGCGCCAACTTCTCCGCTCAAAACAAATTTAGTTTTTGAGTTGGCCTTGAGCGACCAACCCGAAACATTCACCACCTCTCGGCCATCATTAAAAATCTCCACAAACTCTCCCTCCGCATCTTTCCCCGCCGGATTCGGCAACCATTCGTTGATAAGAACCATATACTACATTCTACTATACGCGCTATAATATATTCATCTCGCTAATGCAGGTTGGGTTACGGCCAAACCTCGCGGGAGTCTTTTTTGAGACATCGCCAGAGTGGCTAGCCCCAGTAAGCTAACCAGCGCGCGAGCTAAAAAGAGATGGAACTTCTTGTTGGTTTTTAGTGGAGATGTTAAAAAACTGCTCCCGGATAAAATTCAGGAAAGAAGATTTTAAAATCACGCTTTCCAGTGGTATGGATGAGAACCGACAAATTCGCTTACCTCGAACGGCAACCGCGTGAACGTCGGCAACTTCGACGACAATGGCCTGAACGTCAACAACTACAACCCCGACTATGACGACAACGACAACTTGCGCGTCTGCCTCTCTCGGATATTCCATCTCCAAACTAAAAATTCCCATCCGGGAATTTTTAGTTCAACTTTTTGTCATTCGAATCCACCCGCCAAGCATCCGACCGATCTCATCCAGATTCTCTTGCAAATTTAAGTAATTCTTTTCGCTTAGCGCTCTTACGTCTTTGGCCAGGCGAAAATGAAATCGAAGCAAGTTAATTTTTACGCTCGCTCCCTCAAGATAGACCAATCTTTGAGGCTTAGGTTTCTGGCTCGCTTCAAAAACGCAAGTAAGAACTTCCAAAATCAAACTTTCGCACTTTTCACCTAAAATATACTTATCGTCCTTTGGAAAGTTTTTCCTAAGAACGTAAAAACTTTTATAAAGATCGTATATTTTTTTAAAAATTGGGATATCAAAATCGTTCATAATTTAAAATGAAAACTCGCGGAAATCTTTTTCAAGAAACAATCTCACCCGAAAAATTATTCCTCGCCTGGAAAGAGTTTAAAAAGGGAAAGTTGACCAAAAAGGATGTTTTAGGGTTCGAATATAATCTTGAAACCAACATTTTTGCTTTGCACAGAGAACTTAAAAGTAAAACTTATCGGCATGGCAATTATTATGGCTTTTATATAAACGATCCCAAGTCGAGGCATATCCATAAAGCCTTTGTTAAGGACCGAGTTGTTCACCACGCTTTGTTTTCGGTCTTAAATCCTATTTTTGAGCCGACCTTTATCTATGACTCTTACTCCTGTAGAAAAAATAAGGGTTCTCATAAAGGAATTGATCGTCTGCGTAAGTTTGCCCTTAGGGTAAGTGAAAACAACACTAAATCTTGTTTCATTTTAAAATGCGATATTAAAAAGTTTTTTGAGTCGGTTAATCACGAAATCCTAACGGGGGTTCTAGAAAGAAAAATTAAAGATGAAGAAATCATGTGGCTCGTAAAAGTTATAATAGAAAGTTTTAATCCAGGAATCCCTATCGGCAACCTCACGAGTCAGCTCTTTGCGAATATCTACCTGAACAAACTGGATCAATTTGTAAAACATAAGTTAAAAGCCAAATTTTATATCCGGTATACCGACGATTTTGTGGTAGTGGCAAGTAACAAAGAAGAACTTGCTAAATGGTTAAGCGAAATTAGAACCTTCTTAAGCCAAAATCTGAAACTCACGCTTCATCCTAAAAAAATTATTCTAGAGAAACATCATCAAGGGACAGATTTTCTAGGGTACATCCAGTTTCCTCACCATCGTTTGCTAAGAACGAAAACAAAAAGAAGGATGTTAAAGAAGATTAAAAAAGGTGTGAACGAACAATCCCTGCAATCTTACTTAGGAGTGCTTTCACATGCCAACGGCCACAAAATTTCGGAAGAAATCAAAAACCTTTATTTATTCAGCAAAAAATAAAAAACCGCGAAAAGCGGCTAAGGCAAACGACCTTTAGACTTTTTTCAGTTAAAAAAGTGGATGGATGGATGGATGGATGGATGGATGGAACGCCAGTTCATTATACAAATATTATAGCAGATGTTTTCAAAAAAAGAATCCCCGTGTTGCTCAAAAACGCAACACGGGGATCAAGATTCGAGAATTCAAAAGCATCAAGCTCTCGATTCTCGAGATTAACTGCGGAACTTCCGAGAGAGGCAGACGCGCAAGTAGGCGCGGTCGCCATAGACGGGGCCGTAGCGGCCGACGCCCAGGCCATCGTCGCCGAAGCGGCCGACGAGCACGCGGCCGCCGCCCGAGGCAAGCGAAGGCCCCCAGTGATAAAAATCCTTAAGGAGTCTTTCGCCAGTGGCCATGAAAAAACTCATGGCTACCTCAACGATCACCGCCTCGTGCGTTCGCAGGAAATCGGAGCCAAGTTTCGCAATCTCACCATTCTGGGCATCCCAGCTTGTCCGACCGAATCGACCCCGAAAGTCAATCAGGTAGTAACCGAAGGCGGGTTTTTGATTCGCCCATTCGTCTTGCTCCGACTTTAGCCACCAGTCCCACGACTTGTAGAAGCACGGTTGGTTTTTGGTGTTGTCACCTCGCTTCGCATACTGCTCACGAAGCGACTGGCCAGTGAAGTAAACGAGTCGCCAGTCAGCACCAGCTTTGTTTTCCGCCGCCGCCTGACGCAAATCTTCTTCGCTGTAGCGAATCGGCACATCGGCTGGAATTGACATTCCCCAAACTTCAGCCACCTTGGCAACCGTCAAAACTTTTGACGAACCAAGAGTGTTGGTAGCTCGAGCAATCGTAACTGTCTCCGGCTCGAACTTTGAGGGACTTCCGAGAAAACCCTGGAAGCGGCGGCGATTGATCGTGCCGTCTCCCACCATTCTCCAGAAATCCTTCATTTGTGGGGCCGTAATGCAGTCTTCCTGTCCAACCGTATCCGATTGGACGACGATGGTCTTTGTCTTTGCCACCGTAAACCTCCTCTTTTAGTGCCCCGACACCGTCGGTTCGGAGTTCCTCATAAAATCAAGAAACTGCTCCAATTATAGCATACTTCCCACCCCCTGTCAAATAGCCTGCCAAAACAGAGTAAGCAAGATTTCTCTTTGGCGCGGCTCGGAAGCCGAGCGGGCATGGTTCGAGCGAAACGAGAGAGCGAGGCTGGAGTGCCAGCGAAAGTTCTCGCTGGGAACTTGAGCGGTAGCCAAAGAGAAATCTTGCTTACGATCAAAAAATCTCTCCCCTCCTTTTAATCTTCAAATGCTCATACGCCGCCGGCATAACCAATCGCCCCGCCGAAGATCGCTGTAAAAACCCCAAACTCATCAAATACGGCTCGTAAATGTCCTCAATCACTCCTTTGTCTTCATTTAAAGCGGCCGCGAGCGTATTGATTCCAACCGGCCCCCCGTTAAATTTATCAATAATAATTTTGAGCAATCTCCTATCGTGCGGCTCCAGCCCTCTATTATCAATATCCAAAAGCTCCAAGGTTTTGAAAGCCATCTCGGCATCGACAATGCCGACACCGTTAACTTGCGAGTAATCTCTCGCTCTTTTCAAGAGGCGGTTAGCAATTCTTGGAGTGGCCCTTGAGGCTCGGGCTAAGATTTCTATAGCTTCGGGATGAAATCCCACCCCTAAGATTTTTGCCGAGCGGTTAATAATCGTCTTGATGTTGTCCGCACTATAATAGGTAAGTCGAAAAGTCGCTCCAAAGCGAGACCGGAACGGCCCGGAAAGAAGATTCTCTCGAGTCGTCGCCGCAACCAAAGTGAAGGGGGGCAGATCGAGCGTCAAAGTTCTCGCGCTCGGGCCCTTGCCTACTATCAGATGGAGCTTACGACTCTCCATCGCTGGATATAAAACCTCCTCAATCAACCGGTTCATTCGGTGAGCTTCATCTATGAACAGCACCTCTCCTCCCTCAAGGTTGGTTAAGATGGCGGCAATGTCTCCCGCCTTTTCAAGCGCCGGTCCAGAAGTCACCTTAACTGGTGCGTTAAACTCCTTCGCCACCAAGTAGGCAAGTGTGGTTTTTCCCAGTCCCGCTGGCCCGCAAAAAAGGAGATGGTCCATCGCCTCGGAACGCCGCTTGGCCGCTTCCATAATCACTTTCAAATTCTCTTTGACCTTCTCCTGGCCAACGTAATCACTCCAAGAATCTGGGCGAAGTGCCTGATCTACGGTTTTGTCATCCCCCGAAATAGAAAAATTATTTTCTCCCATTTTACTTTTCATTTATAACCCAGATTCGAAGAGTTGCCAACTGCCGACTCAAAATCGACCAAAAACGCCCCGTCCCCGGCACTTTCTTTGGAAAGTGCTGGGGGGATTGACAAAACAAAATGTTTATGCTAAACTGTACGCAACAAATTAGCTCTCCGAAAAATTTGAGGTCTTAGCGTAATTCTCTTAAATCTGGGGGTAAGAATTGTTCTTAGTTTTTAGGACGGTTTGGTTTCGACGAAACCCATCCTCAGGATGATTCCAACCTCTTCTGAATCTGATTCAGGAGAGATTCACCTCCCTACCCTTAGGGACCACCCCCAGATTTAAGACAGTTACAACAATCTACACGCCTTCCAAACACCTAGAGTAGCGTGTTCAAAAAAACACGCGCTCGCCTACTTTAGCCACGCTACTGGTCCCGTCACTTTTTCCACCTCCTCAAGGGTCGTCACACCTTTCAAAATTTTCAGAACTCCGTCTTGCTGCATAGTTACCATCTTCTGATCGGCGGCCAGTTTTTTTAGAGCTACTTCAGAAATCTCTTTGAGTATCGCTGATTCGAACTCTGGTCCCGCTTCTAAAAATTCAAAGACACCAATTCTCCCTCGGTAACCAAACCCCTGACAAACAGCGCAACCTATGGGCTCATAAAAAGAAAAATTTTCATACACTCTCTTATCGACCCTCGGAGGGAGACTCGCTAGGAAATCTGAAAACTTCTTCTTCTCTTCAGCCGAAACCTCGGTTGATTTTTTGCACTTGTCGCAAAGCTGTCTCACTAATCTTTGAGCGATAATCAAACTCAAAGCCGGCCCAATAATGGCTGGCTTCACCCCAAGATCATAAAGTCTCGGCACCGCGCCGACCGCATCGTTCGTGTGAAGCGTCGAAAAAACTGTGTGGCCGGTAAGCGCCGCCTGCATGGCAATTTCCGCCGTTTCAAGATCTCTAATTTCTCCAACTAAAACCACGTCGGGGTCCTGGCGAACAATGGCCCGCAAGCCCTTCGCAAAAGTATATTCCACGCTTGGGTCCACTTGGGTCTGCTCAATTCCTTCTATTCTATATTCAATTGGGTCCTCAATGGTGATAATCTTTGTCTCCGGATTGGAAAGATGTTTCAAAAAAGCGTAGAGGGTAGTCGTTTTCCCAGAACCAGTCGGACCCGTGTTTAAAACCAAACCATTGGGCTTCTCGAGTTGCCTTCCTACAATTTCTAAATCATCCGGCCTTAAACCCAGCTCTTCTAAACTCACTCCAATCGCGTCCGGATCCAAAATCCTCATGACGATAGTTTCGCCAAACTGGGAAGGAATAATCGAAACTCTAACTTCAATATCTTTGTTAGTTAAACTGATTGTGAATCGTCCATCTTGAGGTTCACCCCGCACGTTTATCTTCATCCCCGCCAAAAGCTTTACCCGCGAAATCAACCGCGTGTAACTTTTAAGTGGGAAGTCGGAAAAAGCGTCGTGAAGCAAGCCATCAATCCTAAGCCTGATTCTCGCTTTTTCTTCCTCGGCCTCAAAGTGAATATCCGATGCCCTCGCCGCCATCGCCTCCGCCAAAACCATTTCAAATATATGGGACGTGGTTTCTTTCTCTAGGTTAATTTGGCCTAACTCCTTTTTAAAATCTTCGAGTGTGTTCCATTTATTAATAAGTTCTTCAAATCTTTTGCGCTCAATCCCAACCTTTCCAGTAATTTCAGAAACCTCCGGCGGCACAAATCCGTAAAGATGCCAGGCCTGCTTAATGCCAGAAAAAGAACCGACAAAAACCTTAACCGCTAAACGCTTGGCTTCGAGCGACTTAATAATCGACTTCACTCCTTCAGCTCTCGGGTCAACCACCGCTAAGGCCACCTTGTTGACCCTAATTTCTATAACCGCCGCCCTGGCCGCCTTGGCTTCGGCCTCTGGTATCAACTTTATCGCCTCAAGCGAAACCGGTGTTTTACCTAAATCAACGTAAGGAAAACTCAAGTCTTGAGCCAACTTTTGGGCTACCCTCTCCTCTGACGCTCGGCTCAATTTCTCAAGTTTTCTATCTAGCGCGGTTGTTTTTTCGTCAGCCATTACCTAAAATGTAAACTATAAGCTTTAAACATTCAATTAAAGTTTTTAACAACCCCCATGCCAAAAGAGTCACTCAAGCTCCAAACTCCTGAAAGCGGAAACGACCAGCCCAAAATCGGTGATCTGGTCAAGGGGTGGGACAAAACCTCCCACAGCGAAGTTGAGGGAAAGCTCGTCGAAGAAATTAAAAATAGTGGGGGTAGCGCAACCGGCAAAATTCGTCTCGCAAGTGGTGAGGAGCTAGAAATCTTCCTGCCCAAAAAAGTGGACTCGGAGGGTAACCACCCAGCCGGACTAGTAACGAGCGCAGAGTCAGAACCATCCACAAAAGAGTCCGAGCCAAACCCAGAAGAGGAAGATGCGGAAGCCCTGATTACCTCTTGGATCAATAGAGCGAGAGAGATGAAACGCAACCAAGCCAGTATGCTTGGCGACCTTCTTGCTCGCCAAAAAATAACCACAAATGAGTTTGAGGAAAAAACCGGCGCGTGGAAAGACATGGAAAACGACCTGGAAAAATTTGCCAAAAAATTTAGAGAAAAAGTTATCACAGGAGATGAATATCGTGACCTCGTTGAATCGTGGCTCTTAGACCGAGAAATTTCTGAAGAATATATAAGGAGGCTAGAAATTAAAAAAGACGAACCAAAACCCGTCACCCCAAAAAACCCTGAGGCTCCAGCCCGAGACATTACCCCTTCCGGGGAAGCTGGTGAAAAAATTATTCCCACCCCAAAATCACGAATCGAATCACAATCCCCCGAAACAGATAAAGAAATTTCGCGAGTAATTAGCCTCTTCCAAAAAGAGGCAGTAAAGGTTAGGGAAATCGCGCTTGGTCGTCTTGAAAAATTATTGACCGATAAAAAAATCACCGCCGAAGAACTTGAAACTGCGAAAAAAGGCTGGGACGACTTCGATAAAGAAAAATCCAGCCTTGAAGATCAGTTCAAAAATAAAAAAATTGGCCCGAGAGACTTCACTAACACTATCATCACAAAAGGTAACGAACTTTTCTCGAGAGTAATCGCCCTAGAAAAAAGACCGGGCCAGGAAGCTGCGGCAACACCCATTTCAACCGAAACCAAAAAACCAGCCAGCACGGAAACGATCGCCCCACCCGAAGAACCGTTCGAACTACCAACTCCATCCCAAGATGAAATTGATGCTAGCTTCAAAAGCCTGCAGGTGTTGGGCCTAGACAAAAGGGCGGAGGAACTAGTGCTCCAGGGCCGCTCAAATCAAGAGTTAGTTGATGAATTAAAAATATCAAAAAGAGCGCTTGTAGCTCTCATAACTAAGCTCCGACTACCCAAAACTCGCTCTGGTAGTGAGTTCGAGGACTGGAAATCTGCCTTAGAAAAACCGATCCTGGTTCCAGTCGACGCAACGCCACCAACCCCTGCTACCGAAACCACTCAACCGCCAAAACCAGAAGTGGAAAGGATCGAAGCTGTCGATCTTAAAAAAATCCCTTCCTTCCTGAAAGACATGATAGAAGAAAGGTACGCCGAGGCAGAAAAACTAGGACTAATTGAAGATATTAAGAAACTAGCTGAGGCAGGACTGGGGCCAACCGCCATCTTGTCTCAACTCGTATCCGACGAAAAAAACAGGTCTCGTCTCTCCTTTGGTACTCACGCGAGCGACATGGTTCATTCTGTCATCGCTAAACTTGGCATCCCCTCCAAAGAAACCGGCGAATGGATAAACGATTTTACCGATGAATCCCAAACTCACATTGGTGAAACAAAAATCACGGGCCCTGCAAAAGCCGAAGTTCCTGTGACACCAACCTCATCCCTCGAAACTACGGCCGAAACAACCCCCCCCGCTCAAACTCAAGAAACCGACGTCAAGAAAGAAACCCTAGGAGAAAAACTCACTGCCGCTCGCTCCCTTTACGCCAAACTCGAGTACGAAAAGGAAAAGCTAAAAAAAGATTTTAGCGGCGAAAAAGAAGCAGAACTCGAAGAAGCTAGAAAAAAATACCTTGAGACCCGTCGCGAGGCTTTTGGAGAAAAAGAAAAAGCCTTCCGCCTAGAAGAAGAGGCTATGGGCGGCAAAAATATCGACAGAAGACTAATTGACGCCGCAGCGCGCCGCTTCTCTTCGATAGGATTGGCCACGGAATTCAAGGAGTTCTACGACGCTAAAACTGCTGCCGAAGCTGAAGACAAAGAAGCGAGCGTCAGTAAAATGAGAACTCTTGGTAGGAACCTTTATAAAGTTGGCCAATGGTACAGCAAACTTCCTCTTCGCTACAAACTTGGAATATCTCTTGGGCTCGGCGCCGCAAGTCTCGCCTCCGGTAGCATCATCGCCGCCGGTTTAGTTGGCACCGGCATTTGGACTCAAAGAATCCTATCCGGTGGCGCGACCGGTATTGCCACCGAAGCACTCATGAAAAAGTTCCAAGATAAAAAACTTGGCAAACTAGTGGCCGAAAGACAGGAAAAACTAGCCGAAGAATTTGAAAAAGCCGCCACCGAAGTTCAGGGTGGAGACATTGCCAAAGGCATCGCCGATTTCCTTGAGTCAAGAAACGATGACATCGAAAACCAAATCGGACTCTCGGCCATCGAAATCAGAAAAAGGAAAAAGAGAATGGCCGCTCGTCGTTATCTGGCGGCTGGCGCGATTGGTACCCTCTTTGCCTCCGGCCTAGCCGGCAAAGCCTTTGCTAAAGGCACAGACGCGATCGGGGACATAAGCAATTTTCACCCACTCGAAAAAGCCGGCGATCTAGCGGGAAGAGCTTTTCGTCAAATTGCTGAATGGGGAAGTGCCGGAAAAGAGTGGGTTGGGGATTTTGATTTAAAGGATCTAAACCCGTTGTCGTCGCCCGATCCTGCAGAAATTTCAGATAAAATTCCGATCCCAGAATCTGCTCCAGACGCGACCATCGACACCTCCGCTGATGTTGCTTCCGAAAAAATGGAAGGCGTAGTGAGGCCAGGGGGCAGTCTTTGGCAAACCTGCCGACAAATGTTGGGCTCGAGCCAAATTACAACTAGTGAGTTCAATCACGCCTGGAGCACTTCCACAGTAGACATCGGTGGCGTTCCGATACCAATTAGCGAGGTTGACCTAAGCCACGCCGGCGACAAAATCATTTTTGTTGCCGACCCCGCTGGCGGCCACTTCGAAGTTCACGATCTTCCCGATAGCTTCAAACTCGGCACCGGTGACGACTTGATAGATAAGGTAACTGAAATTACAAATGAGTCAGCCGAAGCAACCCACATTGTGAATCCAGAAACTATTGCTCCCCCGGAAGTGGACCTAGAACCAAAAACGGGCGCACCTCAAAGCGGTTTTGAATACCACTCGCTCCCAGATATCACCACAGACACTCCTGATACCAATGCAACACCCCACTCAACCGATTCGGTGATCAGGGAACCCTCAAGCGATATCAAACCAGACGCAAGTTCTGCGGAAACTCACGCCCACGTCCATACTCATGCCGAAATCATCCCTGAAAACATCGCCCACGAGGCCGAAACCACCCTAGAAAACTACTGCCTTCTAGATCAAGAAGAGTTGATCAAGAAAACCGCCCAAGCCCTCAAACGCAACCCTGACCAACCCTACCTCCAAAAACTACTGGTTTTCCTACAAAATCACCCCCTCCACGAACACGCCATCGAAAACTACAATGAGGCCTGGGGTTCTTCAGGTCTCACCGAAACCGAATACACCAAAATTAAAGATCTTAAAGTTGGAGAATACCTAAAACGCTACGGCCGAGACCTATTCGAATACTTCCCAGATGAAAAAAATATTGATGCCGCAGAAATCAGCCATCGGCGCGGCTTAGCCCAAATCTTGAGAAACTTATTCCCCGGCCGATCCGTTAAAAACTTAACCATCGAAAAGCTTCTCAAAATGGCCAGCTTTTCCAGATAATTTTGGTCGAAAACAACAAATCTGATAACATAAAATCATGAACGACATCACCAAAGAACTCGACCTGGAAAACTTAAACGAAGAAGATAAGTCAAAAATTCTTATCCAAATCACCGACTCGCTCTTGAAACGCCTCGTAATCAGAGTCTACGATCGACTCACAGCCGAAGACCAAAAAGAGTTCGACAAACTAGTTGAGATTGGCAACGCCGCCAAAGTGGACGAATTCCTACGCGCCAAGGTTTCCGATCTAGACGAAGTTAGAAATGAGGAAATGGAGGGGTTAGTGAGAGAAATGAAGGACTTTCTAGCTGCCGCCAAAAAGAAGTAATTGAACTTAAAAACGGATGGAAGAAAAGACGGGAAGGCCCCCCGTCTTTTCAAAATTCAAATTTTGGCATACAATCAGAAACATCATGTCTAATTTCACAAAAAACATCATCTGGTCCCTCGTCACTTTAATTGTTATCTCGTTAGTTTTCTCATCCCTCATCGAAAGTGGCACAACCAAACCAAAAGAAATCAATATCAACGAGTTGGTAGCGAAAATTAACGCCGGAGAAGTCAAAACAATTGTAATCAGTGGCGAGAGCATTAAAGTCACTTTAAGCGATGGCACCGAAGCCAAATCAAAAAAAGAAGCTGAATCTGGATTCACCGAAACCCTAAAAAACTTAGCCGTCGATCAGGCGGCCCTTCAAAAAGTTCAACTTGAAATAGAGGAGCCGTCAGGCTGGCAATTTTGGGCGGGTATTTTAATCCCTACTCTCCTACCGGTTATTTTTATCGGCGCTATCTTCTGGTTAATGTTTCGTCAGGCCCGAACGGGCGTCAATCAGGCTTTCAACTTCGGCCGCTCCGGTGTTCGTCTATCAAACTTAGCGAAAGAAAAAATCACCTTCAACGACGTGGCGGGTTGCAAAGAAGCCAAGGAAGAGTTGATGGAGGTCGTCGAGTTTCTTAAAAGTCCTAAAAAATTTCTTGAGCTAGGAGCCAGAATCCCCCGAGGCGTTCTATTGGTGGGCATGCCCGGTACCGGCAAGACCCTCCTCGCCCGAGCTGTTGCCGGCGAAGCCAACGTTCCCTTTTTCAACATTTCGGCCTCAGAATTCGTTGAGATGTTCGTCGGTGTTGGCGCCTCGCGCACTCGAGACGCGTTCGCCGTCGCCAAACGCGCTGCTCCAGCCATCCTTTTCGTTGATGAAATCGACGCCGTTGGCCGCCAGAGAGGCGCCGGTATGGGTGGGGGCAACGATGAGCGGGAGCAAACTCTAAATCAAATCTTAGTCGAGCTCGATGGCTTTGACCGGGATACAAAAATCATCGTTCTTGCCGCTACCAATCGACCCGACATTCTCGACCCAGCCCTGCTTCGCCCAGGCCGATTTGACCGACGAGTAGTCATTGATATGCCCGACATCAAGGATCGAGAAGAAATCCTAAAAATTCACGTCCGGGGCAAACCTTTATCGCCGAAAGTTGACTTAAAAAAAATCGCCGTTCGCACTCCGGGCTTTTCGGGCGCCGACCTGGCCAACCTCACTAACGAATCCGCCATCTTAGCCGCCAGGAAAAATCAAAAAATCATAGAACAGGAAGATCTATACTCTTCTATTGAAAAAGTGATTTTGGGTCCCGAAAGAAAAAATCGGATCATCTCTGTGAAAGAGAAAGAAATTACCGCTTACCATGAAGGGGGTCACGCGCTTGTCGCCGCCTCTCTCAAGGATTCTGATCCCGTCCACAAAGTTTCGATAGTGAGTCGCGGCACTGCCGGCGGCTACACCATGAAACTTCCCCTTGAAGAACAGCACCTACGAACTAAAACTCAATTCCTAAACGACTTAGCCGTTATGCTCGCTGGCATGATCGCTGAAAAAGTTCAGTTTAACGACATATCAACTGGAGCCTCGAGCGACCTTAAAGAAGCCTCTGCTCTCGCAAGGAAAATGATTACCAAATACGGCATGAGCGAAGTTCTCGGGCCGCTCACCTTTGGTAAGACGGATGAGTTGATTTTCTTGGGGAGAGAAATCTCGTCCGAAAAAAACTACTCGGAAAAAGTGGCCGAAAAGATTGACGAGGAAGTAAAAAATTTTATCACTCGAAGCTACGAAACCGCTAAAAAGATTATTGTGAGCAACAAAAAAGCTCTCGCCTCAGTCGCGAAAGCCCTGATAGAGCGAGAAACCCTGGAACAAGAAGATTTCTACAGCATCATCAAACCCTTCAAGATAAAACCGGTCTCGGTTTAAATCTGTCGGCCCGGCAGGGATCGAACCTGCGACCCAGCGCTTATAAGACGCTTGCTCTGCCACTGAGCTACGGGCCGAAAACACTTATCGCTTACCAAAACTACCTCCAATCAACGCACCAACTCGTCAAATCTTTGAATAGCAGACTTTGCCTGAATATTTAAATCGTTTATTGATTTTACCTCTATATTGATCTGGGTAATGATGTCCACAACTCGCACGTTATCTGAAAAATTGCCCAGAAATCTGTTTCGGAGTACCTCGAGTAACCCCCCTAAATACGCGCTGTAATTTATGAGTCTGCTAATCATCGACAAATGATTCCCAATTGCTTCTAGTGCCGCCTGCCTAGCCTCGAAAGATTTTACCTCTGAAAGTGACCGAGTCATCTTTTCAAGTTCCGTCGATAACTCAACTGCATGATTTCTAATTTCTTGACTCCTACCAACCATGGCGGTTATTTCGTTTAGCGCCTCCGTAAAGTTGCCGGACTTATCAAGCGCGCTGATTTTTTCAAGGTCAGTCACCGATTGGTTCGAAACATCGACTATGTTTTGGGCAATCAGGGCTCCCTGCATTCTAGCATCCGAAAAAGCCGCTGGCACCCCCCCGCCAAAAGAACCCGCCAGCGTTATAGCCAAATAACCGCCGAAAACAACGGCGGCGAAAACCAAGAAAAGTTTTACCTTATGGGGTAATTTTTTCATCCTATTTATCTCAGAACCATTCTAATTTAACACAAGTAACCAGTCAATTATTTTGAGTTTTAGAGAAAACTTGCTAAATTAAACCAAACTGCGGGTATCGTATAACGGCATTACCTCAGCTTTCCAAGCTGATGACAGGGGTTCGACTCCCCTTACCCGCTCTGCTAACCAAATTAATATTACTAACTGTCATATTAATTTAGTTCCGGGTAAATGGAGTCGAACGGGGCTGCAATCCTCACTTCACAATCTGAACTTTAAAAAAACTTTTCTTTCCCACCCGCAAAACTTCTCCTCCCTTAAAAACTTTCTCAGTTTTTGGGTCGGATACATTCTCATCGTCCACATCCACCCCGCCCTGCTCTATTAGTCTTCTCGCTTCACTTCGACTTGTTACTACCCCGGAAATCATCACCAACTCCAAAATCTGAAAACCAGACTTTGGAATTCCTAAAACCGGCAACGGGCCCGAAAAATCTCTCTTAGAAAAAACCTTCTCAAAATCCGCCTTCGCTTTTAAGGCCGCCTCTCCTCCGTGGTACCTTTCGACAATTCTAGTCGCCAACTTCTCTTTAACTATTTTAGGGTTGGATTTTTTCAGTTCTGCTTCGACTTCTCTAATTTCGTCTGTGGAAGCATCGGTTGCCAAAGCAAAGTACTCGAGAATACTCTCGTCCTTCATTGACATTACTTTCCCGAACTGCTCCCTCGGAGAGTCAATAATGTTGATTACATTCCCCCAGCTCGTGCTCATCTTCCGACCGTCTGTCCCCAAAAGCATCTTGGCGGTCATTACGTCCTGCGGTTTCTGACCGTAATATTCCTGAATCTTTCTCCCGGCCATTAGGTTGAAGAGTTGATCCGTACCACCTAACTCCAAATCCGCCTTAACCGCCACTGAATCGTACCCCTGCATCAATGGATAAAAAAACTCCCTTAAGCTTATCTCCTCTTCCTTCTCCCACCGCTCGGCAAAGTTACGCCGCTTCACCATCTGCTGAACCGAAAATACTTCCGCGAGTTCCGAAACCTCTCGAAAGTCAAGCTTCGAAAGCCACTCACTGTTGTATCTCACCTCCACCTTTTTCAAATTCAAAATTTTTCCAATCTGAGGAAGATAATTCTTCAAATTCTTTTTAATCTCGGTGCTAGAGAGAAACGGTCGCTTTGAAAGTTTATCCGATGGGTCTCCAATCTGAGCCGTAAAATCTCCGATAATTAAAACAATCTTATGCCCCAACTCTTGAAACTCTTTGAGTTTCCAAAGCACTACCGCGCGCCCAATGTGAATTTTGTCACCCGTCGGATCAATCCCGTGCTTAATTCTTAGCTTTTTACCGCTAAGCAAAGCCTGGCGAAGATGTCCTCGCTCAATGACATCCTGAACGTTTCTTTCTAAAACCTGTTTTATATTTTTTTCCCGGTCAGATTCCATATTCTAAAATTCTATCACAAAAACCGCCCAATCGGCGGTTTTTATCAAGGCCTTTTCGAGTAAAACCTACCGATTATTTTTTATAATCTCATCAACCAAACCATATTCCTTCGCCTCAAGTGGAGTCATGTAAAAATCTCGATCCGTGTCTTTTTCTATCTTCCCAATTGGTTTCCCTGTGTGCTTAGCTAGGATTTGGTTAATTTTGTCCTTGATTTTAATAATGTGCCGAGCGGTGATTTCAACTTCAATGGCCTGACCCTCCACTCCACCCATCACCTGGTGAAGCAAAACCTCTGCATTGGGCAAGGAAAACCGCTTACCTTTTTTCCCGGCGGCAAGTAGAACCGCGCCCATTGAAGCGGCCATTCCCACGCAAATCGTCTGCACGTCGGGCTTTACATATTGCATCGTGTCATAAATTGCGAGCCCCGCCGTCACCGACCCGCCTGGGGTGTTTAAGTAAAGCTTAATATCCTTTTTGCTGTCCTCGTGCTCTAAGAACAAAAGCTGAGCAATCACCGAGTTTGCTACCGCATCCACTATTGGTCCGCCCAGAAAAATTATTCTCTCCTTGAGCAGACGGGAGTAAATGTCATAAGCCCTCTCCCCTCGCCCACTTTTTTCGATTACGGTTGGGATTAGATTCATGTTCTTAATTTATTACCGACAACCTGCGACAAACATATTTTACAAAAACCCAACCAATTTGTCACGAATTGCAATTTACCAAGTTATCTTACAAAAATGGCACTAGAAGCAACGCCACAATGTTGATCACTTTGATCAAAGGATTAATCGCTGGTCCGGCTGTATCTTTGTAGGGGTCACCAACAGTGTCTCCGGTCACGGCTGCCTTATGGGCCTCCGATCCCTTCCCGCCAAAGTTCCCGCTTTCAATGAATTTTTTAGCGTTATCCCAAGCCGCTCCGCCCGAAGTCATTGAAATCGCCACAAAAAGACCGGAAACAATACTCCCGATTAAAAATCCTCCCACCCCTTTCGCTCCCATAAAAAAACCAACCGCAAGCACGGAAACGATTGGCAAAAGCGCAGGAACTATCATCTCTTTCAAAGCCGACCGAGTCACAATATCAACGGCCTTCCCATATTCCGGTTTTGCCGTCCCCTCCATTAACCCCTTAATTTCTCTGAACTGTCGACGAATCTCAGCCACTAAAGATCCGGCCGCCTTACCCACCGCCTTCATGGCGATTGAGGCGAAAAGAAACGGGATTGATGCTCCAAGAAAAAGCCCCACAATAACCTGAGGGTCCTGAAGCTCAAAAACCACCGTCTTCCCAGAAGCCACAAGCTCCTCAATGTAACCAGAAAATAAAACTATGGCCGCAAGCCCAGCCGAAGCGATAGCGTAACCCTTTGTAATTGCCTTAGTGGTATTTCCAACCGCATCGAGCGCATCGGTTGTCTCCCGAACCGACTCGGGCGCCCCCGTCATCTCCGCTATCCCCCCGGCGTTATCCGTAATTGGCCCGAAAGAATCGATCGCCACAATAATTCCCGCCACCGATAACATCGCCGTCGCGGCGACCGCAATTCCATAAAGACCGGCAAAAGCATGGGCTGACAAAATTCCCAAAACAATTATCAAGATCGGGAGGAAAGTTGATTCCATTCCGACTGAAAGCCCCATGATAATATTCGTTCCATGTCCAAACTTTGAGGCTTCGGCGATACTTTTTACTGGCCGGTATTTTTTAGCAGTATAGTAGTCGGTCACCCAAACCATTAACGCTGTTACCGCCAAACCCACTAAACTCGCAAAGAAAATGTTCAGATAATTTTCCGGAAAGTAAATTTTAGCGGCCCAGTAAAACAAAACCGCCGACACCGAGAGCGAAATTATTAGTCCCTTATAAAGCGCGCCCATAATTGAGCCGCTTTTCCCGACCCTCACAAAGAAACTTCCCAAAATAGAAGCTACAATCGCCATTCCTCCAAGCGCCAGAGGAAAAGATACCTGTTCTATAGAAAGACTGGCGGTCCCAAGAAGAATGGCCGCCGTAAGCGTGACCGCATAAGTTTCAAAAAGGTCAGCTGCCATCCCAGCGCAATCACCGACGTTATCGCCAACATTATCAGCAATCACTCCCGGATTTCGAGGGTCGTCCTCCGGAATTCCAGCCTCAACCTTACCCACTAGATCCGTTCCGACATCAGCCGCCTTAGTAAAAATTCCACCCCCTAAGCGGGCAAACACAGAGATAAGCGAACTCCCGAACGCTAAACCAACCAAAGGTTGAATATTCCCGGCCGGCAAAAAAATGTAAAAAGCTCCGACTATTAAAAGTCCTAAACCCACGACTAAAAATCCCGTCACCGATCCTCCCAAAAAAGCCACCCGAAAAGCCTCGCCTAATCCTTTTTTGGCGGCTTCAGTTGTTCTCGAGTTGGTGTCAACCGCCGTCATCATCCCTAAGTAGCCCGCCAAAGCCGAAGCAAAAGCCCCCAAAAGAAATCCTAAGGCCGCCGCGCCACTCAGAACCTTCCACAAAATAACTGCGATTATCAATGCCACCCAAAAAACAGTTTTGTTCTGTCGTTTCAAGTAAGTTTTGGATCCCTCCTTAATCGCGTCTCTGATCGCTAAAATCTTACTGTCTCCAGCCGGATAACGTTTAATAAGAAAAATCAAAAACAAACCAAAAGCTATCGAAACCAAGGAGAGCGCAATGGGTAGGATGTTATTCATGTTTAAATTAATTTAATAGTTTATTTTTTAGCTTTGGCCGGTTTGGCTTCGTCTTTATCATCCGGCGTTTCCTCAAAATTACCCGACACCTCTCCCCCCGCCACCCCTCCCGCTTGAACTTCTTCCGGCCTCGTTTGCGACCGAACATCAATCTTCCAACCCGTAAGTCTAGCCGCCAACCGGACGTTCTGGCCACCTCGGCCAATCGCCAAACTCAACTGATCTTCCGGCACAAAAACCCTGGCCTCCCTCCTTTGCAAAGCCTCTACTCCCATCACTTTAGCTGGCGAAAGCGCGTTCGCGATAAATTTCTCTGGGTCATCCGACCATTCGATAATATCAATCTTCTCATTTCCGAGTTCATTGTTTACAACCATCACCCTCGTTCCACGCTGGCCAACCAAAGCCCCTACCGGATCCACCCCATCAGCATTCGAAGCCACCGCCAGTTTCGTTCGGTTGCCTGGCTCTCGAGTGATAGCTTTTATTTCCACTAATCCCTCAGCCAGCTCCGGCACCTCACTCTCAAAAAGCTTAGCCACAAACTTCGGATGTGAGCGGGAAAGAATCACCCCCGGCAAGCGGGTGTCTTCCTGAACCGCTAAGACCAAAAACTTCATCCGATCACCAGAACGATAGTGCTCACTTGGAACTGACTCATTTGAAAACATCACCCCCACTGTTCTTCCTAGATCAATGTAAATGTGCCCCTTCTCAAAACGCTGCACTACTCCGCTCACAACCTGCCCCTCTTTGCCTCGCCACTCGCTCAAAATAGAATCCCGCTCCGAGCCTCTAAGTTTTTGAAAAATCACCTGCTTGGCCGCTTGAGCCGCAATCCTTCCAAAATCTTCCCTCATCTCGAGAGGAAAAGTTAACTCCTCTCCCAAAACCGCGTCAGCTTTTATCTCTCGCGCTTCTTTAATAAAAATGTGTCTCTCCGAATTGTAACGGGGAAGTTTCTGCTCATCATCTTCAGTCTCTTTCCCAACACGCGAAACGGGCGGGACTCCGACCTCGCCTCGGGCGAACGTCGAAGCTTCACTTTCCTCTTCTCCCTCCTCGACAACCCTTACCGTCGTTTCATCCACCACCGTCTTAACTCGCCAAAAATCAACCCCTCCGGTTTTTAGGTTAAACTTTGCTTTCACGATCTCACCTCTTACCCCATATTCTTTCTTGTAGGCCGCCGCAATTGCAGATTCAATCGCCTCGATTACTTTTTCGGCCGGAATTCCCTTCTCCTCCGCCACCTGTGTTACTAACTTCGAAAAACTTTTTACATCAAACATTTTAGTTTTAAATAATTACTCGTTTGTATATTCATCGAAATTCTTATATTCGTGACCGCTCTCAATAATAAAGTCCGCTCGCAGGCGGACCAAAAATCAATCGAATCTGAATTAGTCTTAATTATACATGCGAGCATTTACCTGTCAATACAAGGGATGGATGGGTATAAAAAAGCCACCCTTAAATACGGGTGGCTTAGAAAGAATCGTAAAACGACCTCAGGAGTCTAGCTCGATTGCCAATTCGAAGGCGCTTAAGAGCCTTTTCTTTGATTTGCCTCACCCTCTCTCGGGTTATGTTAAGCCTGACACCAATCTCTTCGAGGGTAAGTTTCATACCGTCAGCACTTAACCCAGAATAAAGTCTAACCACCAACTCCTCTCTTGCCGAAAGCTGAGAAAGACAAACGTCAATCGCGTCCCTCAAAGAACCCTCAAGAGCCGCCACGTCCGGTGAAACAACCGCCTCATCTTCAAGGATATCCATGAGACTAGTGTCCTCCGCGCCCGCGAAAGGAGCGTCTAGCGACAAATGAGTCCCTGCGATCTGGAGAGCTCGGGTCACATCTTCGCTAGACATTCCAAGCTCATCGGCAATTGTTGCCGCATCCGCCGGTTGCCCACCGTCTTTCTCGAGCATTTCTTTCGTCCGGTTGATCTTTTGAAGATCACCAACCTTATTGAGGGGAAGCCGAACAATCCTCGACTGCTCGGAAAGTGCCTGCAAGACCGCCTGGCGAATCCACCACACCGCGTAAGAAATAAACTTGAAACCCAGGCTTGGGTCAAATCTCTTTGCGGCTTTCATCAAACCAACATTGCCCTCGTTGATCAAGTCACCGAGTGTCATACCCTGGTTCTGGTATTGTTTCGCTACTGAAACCACAAATCGCAGATTCGACTGCACGAGTTTTTGACAAGCCTCTTCATCACCCTCTCGAACTCGGGTCGCGAGAGCCCTCTCTTGCTCTCCAGTCAAAAGCGGAATACGGCCAATCTCGTTCAGGTAAAGATCAAGGGCTTCGCCCTCCTCTCGTCCTCGCTTCGGCCGCCCATTCATATTGCTGGTTTTCCCTTCACGACGCTTGGGAATATAACCCGCTCGCCCAAGGGCAAAAGTGGGTTTATTTTTGGCCATTCAGGTCACCTCCTTATTCTCCTCTAAATTGTTAAAAATCCGCCTCCATCTTGTCCTAAAAACCGAAAGTAGTCAAACCTTCTTCTCATTTGACATTTAATAGATAAAAGTATATAATAAAGAAAGTAGTCTTAACTCTCTAAACCCGAAAACGGAGGATGTCTATATGGCAAAAAAGACGCTTTTTCTCGTCGTGATCGTCGCGCTCCTGACCCAATCAGCAAACGCCGGAATCATCAAGCAAATCGCGGGCCTGGTCGAAAACTCGCTTTCCGCTGTGAAAGTGGATAGCCCAGCTATGAAAAAGCTTGGCTTCGACCTGAATGGCAATCACCTCTCGGTGACCTCGGCTGTTCCTTTCTACGGAAGAGTCTACGTCTACGACAAGGAAGTGGCTCTCATCGCACCGGGTGAAAGCATCGACGGCGTCATCGGCCAAGAACTCCTTGGTCTAAAGTGGGAACCCCTGAATCCTCAGGTGTCGGTTCTCATCAAGTACTACCTCGACGCCGACGACCTCTCGCAAGGAAAACATCTCGGATTCGCCTCCAAGATCTTTAGTTTTCAAAGTCAGAATCCCCGATCGCAATCCTGGATCGTCCGCCTGGGAGACATAAAAACCCCCGACGGAAATCAACTCCGAAGCGGCCAAACACCCGTTTACGCTCTCGCCAAAGCCAGTCTGCGCACGCACACGGTTGATTACCCCAGGGAAGATTGGAACGCCACGGCCGTGGTCCAAGTAGCCAACAACACTCACTTTGATCTAAGTATCAGAGTGGGCGGCCAGCTTCGCTACACTCTTCGTCCCGGTGAAATCTACATCTTCCACGGACGAGAAGTTCTGGAGCGTGGGCAACAGGCCAGCCTCCAGTTCACTTTTGCAAGCGAGGGCTACATCCAGGGCACCGCCGAACGCCAGTTCCGCATTCCAGGGAAGGGCGTTCACGCCTACCAGTTCGTTTTGGGTCCAAGAGACATACGAGA
Source organism: Parcubacteria group bacterium Gr01-1014_20 (assembly GCA_007376265.1). Classification (GTDB taxonomy): domain Bacteria; phylum Patescibacteriota; class Minisyncoccia; order UBA6257; family 2-01-FULL-56-20; genus VMFW01. Next base: position 55,331 of record VMFW01000001.1, on the reverse strand, counting down.
GTAGTCCATCCCCCAGTCATACAGCAATGTGTGACTGGGGGAATTCTTTATTTGACTTATTCAAAACCAGAAATTAGAATCAAAATACCTTCAATTATCCCTTCTTTGATTCAAACCCTCGAAATCACCCTAGCCACAACTACTCACTTAGTCAAAATTTAAGTAACTCGAACTTGAGAAAAACTTCATAAAACAAACATTCTACAAAATCCCCCTTTTGCCGAGGTGGTGAAATTGGCAGACACGTACGGTTCAGGGCCGTATGCCGCAAGGCTTGTGGGTTCAAGTCCCACCCTCGGCACAAATAGAAAATCTTAATTAGCAAAACGAATTCTAGATTTTCTTATGCTCCGCCCCAGACGGGGCGACAACAAAGCAAAACATGATCAGAAAAACTTATCCTCGACCGAGAATTAAACCCCCGGTTGATCAAAAATCTACCAACAAGAGCGAACCCCACCTTCGCTTTGTTCCGCTTGGGGGCCTCGAAGAAATCGGTCGGAACATGATGTTCTTCGAATATAAAAATGAAATCGTCGCTATCGATGCTGGTTTGCAGTTCCCGGAAGAAGAAACTCCCGGTATCGATTTTATTATTCCAAACGTCTCTTACTTAGAATCCAAAAAAGCTAACGTCCACGCCCTCATTATCACCCACGGCCACTACGATCACATCGGCGCCATTCCCTACATCATGGGAAAAATCGGCAACCCACCAATCTACTGCACCTCGCTTACTAAAGCTCTCATAGAAAAAAGACAAGAGGACTTCCCGAATCGAGATAAACTAAACATCATCGTCGTCAAAAACGGCGACGTTGTAAAACTTTCCAATCATTTCGAGGCAGAATTTTTCGGTATCATCCACACCATCCCAGAGTCAACCGCCGTCAATCTTCGAACTCCAGTGGGAAACGTTGTTAACCTCGGCGACTTCAAAATTGAATACGACGCCAAGGGCAATCCGACCGAAACCCAAGATCTTGAAAGAATCGGCAAACAAGGTGTCCACGTCTTCACGATAGAAAGTACCAATGCCGACCGCCCTGGTCGCTCCGAGTCCGAACGCACTGTCGAAAAAAACCTGGAGGAGTTGATCAAGGGAGCCGAGGGTCGGATCATCGTTGCCATGTTCGCTTCGGTTCTTACTCGCATCGCCGAGGTCATTAAAATCTCTGAAAAACTCGGCCGCAAAGTCGCCCTCTCTGGATACTCCATGAAAGCCAATATTGAGATCGCTAAACGCCTCGGCTTCATTAAATCCGACCCAGACACAATCATTCCCGTCGAGGAGATTCATAAATACAAAGACAACAAGATTTTAATCCTCTCAACTGGCGCGCAGGGTGAATCAAACGCCTCGCTTATGAAAATAATCAACGGCGAGCACCGCCACATTCAAATCAAACCCGGCGACACCGTCATGTTTTCAGCCTCGGTAATTCCCGGCAACGAACGCAGCGTTCAAGGCCTAAAAGATAATCTCGCTCGTCAGGGCGCAATCATTTACACCTCTGATATCATCGACATCCACGCCTCTGGTCACGCCCCGAAGGAAGATTTAAAACTTGCCATGAAACTTTTAAATCCCAAATTCTTGGTGCCCATTCACGGCTACTTTTACAAACGCTCAATTAACGCCCAATCCGGAGTGGAAATCGGCATCCCCCGAAAAAATATCTTCCTCCTCGATAACGGCCAGGTGTCCGAGATCACCAAAGACAGCTTCTCTATCACTCGTGAAACCGTTCCTGCTTCTTACGTCATGGTTGACGGTCTTGGAGTGGGAGATGTCGAAGAGGTAGTTCTCCGAGATCGGCGGGCCCTCTCTCAGGAGGGGATGGTCGTGATCATTGCTACCATCGATCGCAAACACAACAAGCTCCTAAAAAGTCCAGACATTATCTCGCGCGGTTTTATCTACATCAAGGAGAACCAGGACATTCTAGAAGAAATAAGAAAAAAAATCAGAAACCTTGTCGCCCGCCTCCCAAACTATCAGCCCCTCGAAGCCGATTATTTGAAAACTCTGATCCGCGACCAAGTCGGCCAACTTTTGTATACTAAAACTAAACGTCGGCCCATGATCTTGCCCGTCATCATCGAAGTTTAAAGTTTTTAATTAAATTTATGTCGAGGCCTCGCTTACTATCTGGCATCCAACCTTCGGGTCGCCTCCATCTTGGAAATTACCTCGGCGCCCTGAAAAATTTCGTTGACCTCCAAAACTCCGACAAGTATGAGTGCTACTTTTTCATCGCCGATCTTCACTCCTTAACCGAAGAGTTCAATCCCGAAGAAAAAGCCAAGCAGATTTTGGAACTCACCGCCGACTATCTCGCCGCCGGTTTGGATCCCAAAAAATCCGTCATCTTCCAGCAGTCCCAAATCCCTGCCCACTCTGAACTAGCTTTTATTTTAAACACCATTACCCCAATGGGTGAACTTGAAAGGATGACGCAATTTAAAGATAAAGCAGGCATGTCAAAAAACTATGCTGAAGCACGAAAAATACTAGAAAACGCTCGACTAGACTTTAAACCGGGTACCCCAGTTAAAACAGACGATTTCATAAAAAAACTCAACGAGTCTATAGAATATTTTGATAAGGCCAAAGAGGCGCGGGAAAATACAAATGCAGGCCTCTTCACTTATCCAATTTTGATGGCCGCCGACATCATTTTATACGACGCGAAGTTTGTCCCCACAGGCGACGATCAAGACCAGCACCTAGAGCTCACCCGCGCCCTGGTTCGAAAATTCAATTCCAAGTTCGGGAAAGTTTTCACCGAACCCCAAGGCCTTCACACCGAAATCCCGAGAGTCATGAGTCTGGGCGACCCTTCTAAAAAAATGTCTAAGTCCAAACCCGAAACCTGCCTTTTCTTAGATGACTCCCCCGAGGTGATAGAATCCAAAATCAAACGCGCGGTAACCGACTCCGGCAACGAAGTTAAGTTCAATCCCGAAACCAAACCAGCCATCTCGAATCTTTTAAAGATTTACTCGAGCCTCAGCGACAAAAACACCGAGAAACTCGAAAAAGAATTCTCTGGAAAAACCTACTCTGAACTCAAATCTTCCCTCGCCAAACTTGCCATAACCTACTTCGCTGACTATCGCAAAAATAAAAAATCCTTGCTCGCAAAGCCGAGCACTCTTTCGACCACCCTCACTCAAGGATCCAAAAAAGCCGGTAAAATTGCCGACAAAAAGATACTTGAGGTTAAGAAAAGAACTGGTCTCACTCTTTAATGCTGGAGAGAAACGACAACGCCAGCGCAAAACCGAAAGTTAACAACATCGCAAGTGTTGGCATTATTTATCGTGAGTCAAATCCAGCCGAAGTTTTTCTCGAGGAAAAAGACGTAACTCACCCGGTAAAACTTTTTCGAAATCGGCTATGCCTCATAGGAGGAAACTGGATCGGCGTAGCCGCAAAGAAAGACCTAGGTACTCCCCAAACCTTAAAACGAGAAATAGAAGAAGAAATATCTCTCATCAAAAAAAATGCAACTACCCTCGAACTCAAACTTCTCAATATTACAAAAGATAAAAAATCTTACGTCACGCCAAGAAAAAAAGTTGCCCCCAGCGAAAAGGATTTAAGACTCCTGCGTGAACTCAAGAAAGTTTTAACGAAATCGCCCAAGGCGTTGGGTGACTTTATGCACACCCTCCCGAAAACACTACTCACGGGAAACAAACGAGACAAAAAGACGAACTTTGTCGTTCTATGCTCTTCTTGGTCTATCGCTCTCAACGAAAAAGACTGGCAAATTCTAGTAACCCTTCAAGCTAAATTCGAAAACCTTTCGAACGAATCAAGGACTCTCATAACCTCACTAGATGAAATCGTAAAGAAAGGGGCGAAATTCGTCTTCGGTCATGACCGAGCTATCCAAAAATTTTTCTTAAGCCACCGCCTAAACAAAGCCAAGAGTATTAAGCTCGACCAAGGTGTTACTAGTAAGTTTTTGGGAGCGCCATTGGCTTCCTACCAAAAGTACTTGGAAAAATACGACGTACAAAAAAATCCGTTGACCCCTCGCTAAGTTTTCTTGACAAAAATCTTACGATAACGCAATATTGGACCAGTTTATTGAAATCGAAAAAACCCAAAGGAGACAAAAAACAGGTGAAAAACGACTACATCTCCCCAATGAAAGAGGCCGCTCTCGCCGCTGGCAAAATGCTTCGCGACGAGCAACTCGAGGCTGAATCCATCGACCAAAACTACAAAGACTTCGTCACCCAGCAAGACCTTAAATCAGAAAGCAAAATTCTCGAGATTCTTGGTGAAGCATTCCCAGAAATTCCTGCCTACTCCGAAGAGGCTGGTGGCGAGTTTAGTCAGGAAGGGCTGCGCTGGGTCATCGATCCCCTAGACGGCACAATCAGCTATTACAAAGGTAACCCAGAGTGGGGCGTTTCGATCGCCCTGATCGAAAACGGTGTCTCTGTGGCTGGAGTAGTCTACCTACCCATCGCAAGACAACTCTTCAGCGCTACTATAGACACTCCCACCGAAATGACCGAGGATGGTTCTGACAAAATCGTCCACCCAAAAGTCAGCGTAAAAACTGAACTCACGCGCTGCAACGTCGCCTTCGACTATGGAAAACCTGGACTCGCCAACCCACCCGAAAATCCTTTCTGGCAAATCATGGAAAAAATGCGGCGAATCGGCATTCATGGTCAAATCCCAACCTCCTCAACCGCCTACTTCATGAAAATGGTTAGCGGTGAAATCGATGGCATTATCGGCCAACCTGATCCCTTCGACACCGCCGCCTCCGGACTTATTCTGAAAAAAGCCGGGGGTCGCGTAACAGACTTTCGGGGTAACGACTGGAAGTGCTACGCCAATCGCACCTTGGCCACCAACGGCAAAATCCACAACCAACTACTCTCAATCCTGAACGACTAACCCGCTTCAAAAAGGAGGTCATGATTGATCACCGCAGCCGACGGCCGTCCGGAGGTTCAAACCCTTTCGGCGGTTTGCATCACCTATCGGAAAAGCAATCCGAGAGACGTCTTCCTCGATATGAAAGACGCCACTTATCCTAAGAAGGCTTTCGCACTCAAGCTTCTCTGCATGGGAGGCAATTGGCTCGGAACCGCTGCCGCTAACGACGGAAGTCCCAAGGGCACGCTCATTCGGGAAATCAAGGAAGAGCTCTCGGTCAAAAGACCGCTCGGCCCAGTTGACGACGCCGAGCTCGCCCAAATCTTTGGCCACGCAGTCTCAACTCGAACTGTCGACCGGAAGAATGTTGATCCAAGCGAGGGAGATCTGGATGATCTCGAAGCCGTCAAGAGGGCTATTATCGACTCACTCTTTCATCTCGGTGATTACATCGAGTTTGTCCCAAGAATCGTTTTTGATCGAGCCGACCCGGAAAACAAAACCGGCGACGTTCAAGGTTTTGCCTCCGTCTGGATGGCCGGATTGGACGACGACGTTTGGGCTAAGCTCGTCAGGATTCAAGAGAAGTTTGGCAACCTCTCAAGCGAGTCAATCAGCGTCATAACTTCGCTTGATGAGATTGTTGCTAAGCGTCTAGAAACCGGATGGAGTCAGGATCGAATTCTCCGAGATTTCTTCAGAAGGTTTGGCTTCCCGGAAACCGATCGATTCCCGCTGATCCCCGATGTCAAAGCCACCCGCATGGACGAAAGCTATACCTCCTATGACGAATATATGCAACACTACTCGGTTGTAAAACATCCGTAAAAACCCCAAGCGGCTCGTCAAACGAGCCGCTTTTTCTTTGACAAATCAATCTGTAAGCTCTAAATTGACTTATCTGAGTTCTTTAATAAAAAACCACCACCCAAAGGAGGTAACTTGATAACAGGACAAGTCTCAGTCACCGATCCCCGAATGAGCGACGAGAGACGCACGATTCGTGAATTGAACTCAATTCCAGGCGGCTTTGTTTATCAAAGATTCGAAATCCGCCAGACGAAAGCTCCACTTGGAAAACACGCTCACCGCTTCAAAAGCGAACATTTCCTCATCCTCTCCGGAAGTGGGTATTTTCTTGTAGCCGAAGTTGATCCCAAGGGGAATATAACTTCGCCTCCCCAAAAAGTGCCGTTCGAACCAAACTCGGTCGTCTGCTTCAATCGACTCGAGGCTCACACCCTATATCCTCTGACCGAAATGGAAATGGTCTGCTTCGGCGGCCAGCCGTTCTTCGACGAAGACAAGGACTTTGTTGATTGCCCCAGTCTTGTCATCGACAACTACCCGGAACTAGCCGAGTAGAAAAACCCAAGCGCTCCGATAACTACCGGAGCGCTTTTTATATCTTCCTAACTGCCAACCAAACCTCTGAATCTTCAAACTTCGTGATCGCTTCCGCTTCAAACTTTTCTGATCTTTTGTATTCAATACTTTTAGCTCCAGTTTCATTCTTCAAAAAGGCTTCATTTTTTCCTCCCGAGGAGGATCGGCCTCCGGCGGACAAAACTATCTCTCGCAAGTTATCCGGCAACTCCAACATCACAACAATCGCGTCGCCAGGCTCCAGCCCCGCTCTCTGACGCAAATCCTGAATCGCCCGTACGAGCTCCCTTAAAATCCCCTCTTCTTTCAACTCCGCAGTTATCCTTGTATCGAGTTCGATCTCACCTTTTATCTTCGCATCAACGATAGTCTTTTTAACATTGACCTCATCAGCCAAAATCTGAAGCGACTGCTTGTTGGTAACCTTGGGCTTTATTTTCATCACCGAGAGGGGCTGTCTCACCTTCACCCCCACCTCGGCTCTTTTCGCCAAACCCAGGGTTGCTAAGCCGCGTATCACTCCCATCTCTTCCACCAACTTATTGCCTGGCGCTTGGCTCTTAATGTTTCTTGTCGGCCAATCTTCAAGGTGAATAGAGCTCGCGCCTCCCAAAGTATTCCAAACAACCTCCGAAAAGAAAGGATTAAACGGCGCCATCATTTTAGAAATCGAGGCTAGGACATGCTGAAGCGTAGACGCACAAGCTTCAAAATCGGCTTTACTCTCCGGTCGTTGCAACCTTCGTCGCGAGCGACGAATGTACCATCTAGAAAGATCGTCCACCAGTTTTTCAATCTCGAGCGCAGCCCCCCGAATATCATATCGATCCATCGCTTTAGTCGCTCTGACTATCGCCTCATCAAGCCGAGAGAGCATCCATAAATCAAGCAAATTCTTAGACTTCGGCCGCAACCCCAACTTACGACTGGACCCAGAAACGGCGTATGTTTTATAGAAAAGAAGGGAGTTCCACAAAATTAAATGCATCCGCCTGTAGGTTTTAAGAAGCTCTTGCTCGTCAAAATTTTTTGGCTCTCCCGGCGGTGTCGCAGCATACATGTACCAACGCACGGCATCCATGCCATATTTTTCTGCCATCATCCACGGATCAACAATGTTTCCTTTTGATTTGGACATTTTTTGCCCGTGTTTGTCGTTGATATGTCCGAGCGAAATTACATTTCGGTAAGGCGCGTTCTTACCGAGAGCCGTGGCTATCGCTAAAAGCGTATAAAACCATCCCCGCGTCTGATCCACTGCCTCGCAAATATAGTCCGCCGGATAATCAACGTGTTCTTTGTTATTTGTTATTTGTGACTTGGAACTTTTTGCACGGTCGAATGGAAAATGAGACTGTGCTAGCGGCATCGCCCCAGAATCAAACCAGACGTCCGCCAATTCTTTTACCCTCTTCATTTTTCCTTCGCACTTCGAACACTTTAGGAAAATCTCGTCGATATACGGTCGGTGCAAATCAACCAGACCGGTATTATCTCTCGGCAAAACCTTATGCGCCACCCCCCAAACCTCACCAGCCTCAATATAGTTTTTTCCCCCTTTAGTTTTTTCTAGAATGAGTTCCTGATTCGTCCAGCCATTCATCACCTGACTTAAAATCCATATCGGGTACTCGTGACTAACTAGCAAAATATTTTTGCCTTTATACTTCTTCTCAATCTCCTGAACGAAACTCCACATCCTGGTTCTCACATCTGTTATCGACTCCCCACCTTCTGGTTTTCCTAAAATCCTGGAATCGAGCGTAGGCAAAATCTCCGAATACTCCCGAACAGATTTTCCGGCCAAAACCCCCAAATTTATCTCGCGAAGACGCTCATCTAAAACCGGCTTCCCCACCTCCAAAACCCTGGCCACAATTTGCGCCGTCTCTTTAGTCCTCAAAACATCGGAGCTAATTACTAAATCAATTTTTTCCTTGGCCAACCTCTTGGCGGTTTTTTCCGCTTGTTTTCGTCCCAGGTCAGTCAAACGATACTTTCCTTTACCAGCGTCAATCACGCCCACCATCATCGCCTCGGATTGTCCGTGTCTCATCACCCAATACCGATTTCTCGCCCCTCCGGTTTTTCCATCTAAATCAGCTAAACTCTCAATTGCTTCCGTAATCCCGCATTTGCTACACTCCCAAATCGGCAAGGGCGTCCCCCAGTATCTTTCCCGCGAAAAATTCCAATCTTTAACCTCTCGAAGCCACTCGCCAAACCTTCCATTTTTAACGTGCTCTGGCGTCCAATTGATCTTATTGTTACTAGCTAAAAGTTCTTTTTTGAGCTTCGACATCGCCACAAACCAAGACGACCTCGCATAATAAAGCAGAGGCGTCGAACATCGCCAGCAATGCGGATAGTCATGTTTGTGTGGTTCAGTTTTCAGGTGATAACTTCTAGCTTTTAGATAATTAAGAATTTTTTCTTCAGTTTTTTTATCTTTGACGTACATACCCGCCAGAACTTTTACGTCTTTTGTAAATTTCCCTGCCACGTCCACGGTGTGGTGTTGGGTCAAACCCATCTTCACGCCCAACTTGTAGTCATCCTCTCCGTACATGACCGCCGTATGCACCACACCTGTTCCATCCGTCGTCGTCACAAAATCCGCCGCATAAACTTTGTAAGAATTTTTGCTCTTGAGTGGGTCCACCTCAAAAAGCGGTTGGTACGACAAACCTACCAAATCTTTGCCCATCGTTTCTTTAATAATTCTTCCCTGAACTCCCACCGCCTCCATCCTTTCTTTAGCTAAAACCAAAACTTCTCCATCGGCTTCAATAAAGACGTAACGTATCTTCTCTCCAGCTGCGAGCGCTACGTTACCGGGCAACGTCCAGGGCGTGGTTGTCCAAGATAAAATATAGGTTTTATCGTTTGTCGAAAAATCTTTTCCGACCTTCTGGCCCTTCTTCAGTTTAAACTTTACATAAACCGAATTATCCGTCACTTCCTTGTACCCCTGCGCCATCTCGTGTGAAGAAAGTCCTGTTCCGCAACGGGTGCACCAATTCACTATTCGGTTTCCTTTGTATAAAAGCTTCTTCTTCCAAAACTGCGCGATGATCCACCACAAAGTTTCAATATAATCTTTCTCGTAAGTGACATAAGGGTCTTTCATATCCAACCAAAAACCCATCCGCTCGGTTAACCTCTCCCACTCATCCTTAAATTTCCAGACCGATTCCTTGCACTTTTTGTTAAACTCCGCGATCCCAAATTTTTCAATATCTTTTTTCGACTTCAAGCCCAGCTCTTTTTCAACCTGAATCTCTACTGGCAGTCCGTGCGTGTCCCACCCCGCCCGCCGCGGCGCGTTAAAACCCCGCATGGTTTTATACCGTAAAATGACGTCCTTAAAAGCTCGCGCCAAAACGTGGTGGATCCCAGGCCGGCCGTTCGCCGTCGGTGGCCCCTCAAAAAACACGAAGTGTTTTTTGCCCTTCGAAGCTTTAGCGGAGGTGGGTTTCCTTAAAGCGAGTGTTTTTTCGAAAATTTGGTTTTTCTTCCAGTACTCCAAAACCTTTTCCTCGGTTTTGGGCAAATTAAATTCTTTTAAATCTTTAACGAACATTAGGGTTTATCCTACTAATTCTAACACGCCCGGGTCAACAAAAAGCCCCGCTTACAAAGTGGGACCAAAAAAATCAAGTACAGGAGCGACTCGAATAAAAAACCCCTGTGTGAGTTACAGAGGTTAATCAATGCCTGGCGCCAAAAACCTAAGGACCACCAACCGTTGTCCGCTTCAAAGACCGATCAAGGTCAGTAACGACCTGGAAGCTATTCAGGTTCTCTTCCTGCAAAGACTTCATCACCTTCTCAACAGCTCCAAAAGATGCGTCCCGATCGCCCTTAATTGCCAAGTAGAGCTCACGGATGCCTTTATTAAAAGCGTTAGCCTGCATCCTTTTTACTTCCCTCCCCACTCTTTCGGGCGAAGTAGCGATGTACTCCCTAGACGGCACGTCAATTGAGTCTCCCGTTGCAGGGTCAAATTCCCTCACCTTGATCACGTAATCAACGTAAATTGAGTCCTCTTTGGTTACTGTAACCGTGATAAAGTTCTCTTTGGGCAACTTTCGCTCTGAAGTCGAACGAGGTAAGGTAACGTCTTTCTGTTCCGGCGGCTTAAACTGGGTGGTCGACATGTAGAAAATTAAAAGCAAGAAGCCAATGTCCACCATTGGCGTCATGTCAATGTGGACCGCCGCCCTCCTCCTCTCGCTCCTAAATTTTTTCTTAGCCCGCATCTTGTCTGCCCAATTCGGCTTCCTCGGCCTTAACAATCCCATAGATCCCCCTTGGTTTTAAATTGTAAAACTTTCCTACTCTCTAGATATCAAATTCAACTCCTTCGGTCAAACGGGCTAAATACTACCAAGCGCCCTGATTCCAAGTAGTCCCAAACCGGCTTTAATGACTCGGTTGGTGACCTGAATAAGGCCGACCCTCGCCCCCCGCCGGGCAACATCTGGCTCTTTTATAACCGGGGTCGTCTCATAAAATCTATTCGCCAAGCTAGCCAGCTCGTAAAGATAGTTCGAAAAATTACTGGTCAAAAGCGAATCGTGGGCTTCTGAGATGGCATCCGGAAACTGTAAAACTTTTCTGATCAAATCTAATTCTTCTTTTTTATCCAACAACTTAAAATCTGGTTTGGTCTTTTTGTTATTTGTTTTTTGTTTTTTGTTTTTTCCCAAGATACTTGCCAACCTTGCGTACGTATACTGAAGGTACGGCCCGCTGTTACCCGAAATATTCAACATCTGCCCCCAGTTAAACGTCACATCCGAATGCCGGTTTTCTTTGAGGTCGTTATATTTCAAAGCTCCAATTCCCACCGCGCGAGCAACTTTCTCTTTATCTTTTTTTGATAAACCAGGATTTTTCCTATCCACTATCTCAAGCGCCAAGGCCATCGCCTTATTTATCAAGTCGTCCAACAAAACCACCCGCCCCTCGCGCGTCGCAAACTTTTGCCCATCTTCATCCAAAACTAAACCAAACTTCAGGTGCTTCAGCTCTGCTTTATTCAACTTCAAAATTTCTGCCACCTTAAACAGTTGCTCAAAATGCAACGACTGTTCGTTCCCGACTACATAAAACATTTTTACGGGTTTATATTTCGCCAAGCGGTACTTGATGTTTGCGATGTCGCGGGTCATATACAAACTTGCCCCGTCAGACTTCTGAACTAGGGCGGGTGGCAAACCAAATTTTTCTAGAGTCACGATGAGCGACCCCTCACTCTCTTTAGCCACCCCCTTACTTTTTAAATCAGCCACGAGCTTTTTTAAGCCCTTTTCATAAAAGGCCTCACCAATCGTCACGTCGAACTTCACCCCTAAGAGCTGATAGATTCTATCAAACTCCCGGAGCGATTCCCTCTTAAACCATTCCCAAAGTTTCTTGTTTCCCCCATTTCCCTCTTCTAGCTTTTTAAATTCCTCCTGACCCCGTTCTTCCAAATCCGGACTTCTCTCCATCTCTTCGTGAAACTTCACATACAGCCTCTGCAGTTCTTCAATTGGATTTTTTTGAACGGCTACCTTGTTTCCCCAAAGCTTGTAAGCCACGATCATCTTCCCAAACTGCGTCCCCCAATCCCCGATGTAATTCCATCGGACCACCTTGTACCCCAAAAACTCATAAATATTCGCAAGTGCGTCACCGATAATCGTCGCCCTTAAATGTCCCACGTGCATTCTTTTTGCAATGTTTGGATCCGAATACTCAAAAATCACTTTTTTACCCCTCCCTAGATTTGTTTTGCCAAAGCTCTTGTTCCCCAAGGCCCTAAATCCTTCCTTTTGCAAAAACTCCTTTGTAAGCCAAAAATTGATGAACCCCGGAGCAGCCGCCTCGATTTTTAGAAACACCCCCCTGGGTGCCCCAGCCGAAATTCTCACGATGAGCTCTCGCGCCAACTCCACCGGATTTCTACCGGACTGCTTAGCCATCCTCATCGCCACGTTAGTCGAATAGTGACCAAAACTATCTCGTTCGGGAACCAAAATCTCAAACTGATCAGTCCCAGCCACTCTTTCAACCAACTTCGTTATTTCGGCCTTCATAAACATAACTTTAAAACTATTTACTCTCCTAAACAAGAAATGCTAGAATCCCGAGCGGAGGTGGTCGCCCCGCTTGAGTCAAAAACCATTCCCAGGTAACCCTCACCTTAAAGTTTTTCCCCCATTTTTTGACTGAGCCTCGACCACTCGTCCCCGCGCTAAACGCGGGGACTTTTTATTGCATTAAGGGGCAAAAACCGCCATCATTAAAAACATGAAAGTAATATCCGAGAACCGTCGCGCTCGCTTCGACTATGAAGTTCTCGAAAATTTCGAAGCCGGCATCGAGCTTAGTGGACAAGAAGTCAAAAGCGCCAAATCAGGCAAGCTTAACTTAAGCGCGAGCTATGCGGTCATAAAAAAAGGTGAGGTCTGGCTTCTAAATTCTGAAATCCCCGCCTACCAGCCCAAAAACGCGCCCATTGACTACGACTCTAAGCGCACTCGGCGCCTCCTTCTGCGTTCACCCGAAATAAAATCCCTGATGGGTCGGCTAAATGAAAAAGGATTGGCACTCGTCGCCTTAAACGCCCACCTCAAAAAAAATTTAATTAAAATTGATTTGGGACTCGCCCGCTCCCGAAAAAAACATGACAAACGCGAGGCCCTGAAGAAAAAAGCGATCGAAAGAGAAACTCGGAGCCGTTAGGAAAAAATCAGCCCTTCTTAATTGGCTTTTCAACTTTCAACTTATTGCCCTCAACAACTTTGACGGTGAAAAACAAATTCGACTGGCCTCCCGTGTTCAGCAAAAACTCCTTCTCGTCTTTTCCGACAACGAAAATAACACTCTGGTCGTTGTAGGTTGTGCTAGACATAGGACACCCCGTAAACGATCCAGGAATGCTTGGGTCGACAAACTTATACCTAAACGTGTTGGGTTGCGCCAAGTTACCCTCCTCGTCTAGGACCCTTCGAAAATCAACCGACAGACACTCGGCGGTTTTTCCGGAAGTAATCTTCAGATGTAAAACTAGTGCGTTTAAAGTCACTCCCTCTCGATACAGCCCCCCTCGGCCGTCGCTTAAGTCCGGACCAGCCACGGTTGGACCAAGTGAAACCCCCGAAAGAGAAAAAGTAGATCCAGCCTCACTCCACGAAACCAGATAGGGAGAAGAAAGCGTCGCTTTAATCAAAGAACTTTCCACCTTAACCCGATCCAAAATATCATTCAAACAAAGTTCAACTTCTTTACCGCAATCAACCCCGGAAATACTAAAATAGTCCTTTACCTTCGAGCTTAAGCTATCAAAACGAGAGCTCGCGTGCTTAATGAGCGCAGCTTTTTCATTCTCGAACGCCAAGAGTTTCCTGTTCAGATTAACCCGCTCTTCATATTGAAAAAGTCCGAAAAAAGAGGTCCCGATTACAAGGAGGAATAGAAATACACTTATATAGATCAAAACCCTGTCCACCAACCTCATTCGGAAAAACGAGGCTTGAAAATCCATAACCGGTCCTTTCGCTAGAGGAGAAGCGTTAAAAGCCCGATCAATCTTCTTCCCCTCATCCGCCACCTTCTTATAGAATACACGCGCCTCCTGAAGCTCCGCGCTCGATAACCCCAAACTCTTTAGTTTTTCTTCAACCTTCTCCTGGCTGGTCCCCTGACCGACCGCTTCAGTAATATATTGAGCGAATTCTTTCCTAATCACCCGTGGAATTATAACACAAAAAATCCCGCCGGGGCGGGATTAATATTTTAACTCCTAGTAAAGTTTCTGGTTGTAGAGTGACAACTGAAGCCTGCCATCGTTACCGAGGTTGGGATTTCCAAGGTAAACAGTTACTCCGCAATTAATCGGTGTCTCTTCCTCATCGAGCCTGGTAAACTGCTCTGGACTCAAGCGCTCCAGATTCGCTCGAAGCGAAAGAATCGTCAGATGGTGGGTAATGGCTAAAACTCGCTTGCCGGCAAATTCCCGAATCAAGGTCGTCATCCATGATCGCGTTCTGTCCCTCACTTGGGAAACACTCTCTCCCTGGGGAAACTGGTACCAATATCGCCCCTGTCGCTCCCATAGGTGGTGTTGTTCTGGATGAAGAACGTGCATCACCCGCCAATCATTATAGAGAAGAGACAGTCCGTGTTCTTGTTCTCGAATTCGGTCATCGAACAAAATCTTGGCTCGACCAAGATCCGGCCAGCGCGCTTTCATAGCGCTAAAAGTCTGACAAGTCCTCAGATAGGGTGAAACGAAAACCACGTCGGGCAAACTGACTTTTTGAGAGAGTTCCGAAGCGGTTCGCTCTGCCTGCTCCGCACCCTTAGTCGTAAGCGGAGTATCGTAGTCTCCAAAATCCAACGAGAACTCTTTCTGAACTCGCAGGGCTAACTCGCGAGTTCTTGGAGAATCCCACTCTCGCTTAAAGTGCTGGCAAAACTCAGCGTAAAGCTCGCTCGCTCGTTTAGAAGCTTTGAGCGCGTTAAATTCAGACTCGCCGTGCCGGATTAAAGCGAGCTCAACTGGCCACTTCATCTAGAAACCCTCCTTCTTGTTGATAATGTCCTAGAGTCTGTTTATCACGAAAAACCAAAGCAAAGCAAGTCGCTATTCGACAAAAAATTGCGGCTATGTTAAATATTCCGACAGCAACCTTTAAAAAGGAGGTGTCAGTTGCTCGTAGGGAAATCGGCCTCAAGTCTCAATCTCTTATACCAAGAAGAAATCGAGGTCACCATAACTCCAGACTTACTCGTGAAGGCCATCGAGGAGTTCCGATCTCGAAAGGGAAAGGGCGCCAAACAAAGAAGTCAGCGACTAATCCGAATCAAGGGCGGCCTCTTTATCAAATATGGCCACATCGATCTTCTTGTCGACGCCTGCCTTCTTCTTTTGGGAGTTGGGGCAACTAGCGATAAGCGCGCCACTGCCAAAGAAGGCATCCTCGATCTCTGCGGAAGAAAAATCTGGCGCTTCGAAGGATCGGGCATAAATACTGTCGGTTATGTTTTCACGCACAAAGACGCCGAGCCTCTACTCCAAAAGTACGAGGTTGCTAAAGGCTTCATCTACGACGTGAGGCTATTAACCCCTATTAGCCCCCAAGATCCACTACTTCGGGGAAACTCATCAATCAAAGTTGTCGACAAAACCAAAAACCCAGAAGCTACCCACGTTGCCGAAATTACTGTGAGGGGAACCGTTTACCTGGTAAGCCCCCACGCACTCGAAGAGTTCATCAAAGACGCAAGAAGATCTAGAACGATCAAAAACAGGTACAAAAACCCAGGCAGCCAAAGCTCCTACCTCCTAGCTTTTCACGACATGTTCAAGAGAGCCACTCTGGTGAAACGCGAAAACAACGTTACACAAATTATTCGCCATGGATTTGAAGAAGCCGAATATCTCTGGATCCACGGCTGGGTCTTTGTCCTCAAGGGCAACGTCATAAAAACCTGTTACGAAAAAGGTGAAATGGCTAGCCTCTACAAAAGAGGCCAAAAAAAACAAAACTAAAACCTCGATCATCCGGGGTTTTTTCTTTTACCAACCTGCGATACCAACCTATATCTTCGCCGCGTGATTCCCAATCCAAAAAAGCGGCTTCATCTCTCCTCTCTGCGCGCTTGAAAAACCTAAGACCACCGAAACGAGCGCGTAGATCCTAAGTCCCCAAGCCAAAGCGTTCAACCCTCCGTAGCCCAAACCCCAGGCCGCCAAAATCCTAATCGCTCCTTGAACCGCTAGGACGGTAATCAAAAGCCCGATCGCCTGCTTCATATGGTACCTCACAAACGGATCGTTCTTCTCACCAGTTATCATTGGCAAAAAGAAAACCAAATAAGTAAAGCCGGCCAGCGTCGAGTTTTTATGTTTTGTCATGATTCAATTTTAAATCAATTGAGCTCTTTTGCAATCACCTCTTTTATCTTCAAAACCATCTCTTCGTCCAGCTTAAATCCTGGATCGGTCTGAAAATTATGCCCGTAAAGTTTGTCTGCGAAAATCCCGCCTTCGTAAGATCGGTCCGAGGCGTACCTCGGCACCACGTGGGCATGCAAATGTCTCACCTCGTTCCCCAAAAAAGCGTAGTTAAACCAGTCTGGCTTAAAAACTTTATGAATTGCGTCTTTTAACTCGTTAATGATTAAAAGCAGTTCGTCATACTCTCCCTTTCTTATCTCCGACAAATCATCCGCCTCGGGCCGTTTGCACCAAATCACACACCTGCCCAAGTAGCCTTGGTTTTCGTGAATCGTCACCTCCCAGTATTTATAACTTTTGATAATATACTTAGAAAAATCTTTCATCTCCCTCTTATCTTTATAGCAAGTTCTGGGTCATTAGTCGAAAACTGGTCTACCCTCAAATTAATCGCCCTCTTTATGTCCATCTCTGAATTGCAGTTCCTCGGATGAATTAAAATCCCTCTCGCCCTCAGCCTCTCCATAAACTCTTCAGTCAAAATCCCGAGGGAAGAGTGAGCCACATCAATCTTCCCTAAAACAAGCTCCGACTCCGTTATCATATTCCCTAAGTCCGCCCCCATCCACCCTGGATAGTCCAAAACAAACATCCCCGTCATTACCTCCGGTCGCTTAACCTTGAGCTCACGAATCAGATATTGATGAAAAGAAGTAAACTCGATTTTGTCGATCAAATTAAAACGGTCCACCTCCGCTAAAAGCAAGTCCAAAAACTCCTCCCCGAACCCCTTCATCTCCACCTCGTACTCAATCTCTCGCCCAAACTCTTGAAACACCTCGTGAAGAAAGGGCATTCGTAAGCCCTTAAATCCCTCCCCCTTCCATTTGCCAGCGTCTAGAGATTTTAAATAAACCGAATCCTTTTTCAAAAGTAACCCCTCTCCGTCGTCCGTCCGCCCAAGATAGGCGTCATGGTGCACCACGAGCTTTTTGTCAGCCGACAAATGAACATCAAGCTCAATTTTATCCGCCCCAACCTCAATCGCCTTCTTGAAGGCCAAGAGCGTGTTCTCCGGACATTTTTCCGAATCTCCTCGGTGAGCGATAATTTTGGGTTTCATTCGCCTTGAAATTTTAACACAGTCGCCCGCTGCGCATAATCCGTCAGTTCCCAATCGCTACCTGCTATAATTAGTGAATGCGCAAAAATGAAGCCAGCAATCAAAATTTTAAAATTACCCTAGGGGGCTGGTATCAACGAACCACCCTCCATCTAAGTGAAATCTACAACCTTTTCGAAAGCGGCAAATCTCACCTCGATCTTTCCAAAGAAACACTTGAGAAGTATCGGCAGGGCCTAAATCTAACCTCGGTGACAAGAGAAGCCGGTTACCTCGAATTCTTGAAAGCCTTGACCAAAGATGGCATCGAAATCCGCTACTACGAAGACGGCCTCTACGTCCTTGAAACCAGCTCTAAGAACCTTAAGCAGGGCCAGGAATTTCTTAAAGATTACTTCGAAAACCACTTTAGCCCAGCCGTCTCTTACATCTTTTCGCTCGGCGCCCCCACTCCCAAGATTCTGGCCAACATCAAGACCGTTCACCCAACCGTCATCAATTCAACCAGCAAAAACCCAGACCAATACTCCATCGACTCAAAAACCTTTGGCGCCGTCTATCAAAAAATTTCGTCCGAAAACATTGTCGTCTACAAAACCCCCTCGTACATCTTCGTGGTCTCGAAACCCGGTTTGGAAACCAAAGTGGCCGACATCGTAGAGATGCAGGTTTTTTTCAGAGAGTTCAAAGACCAGCTCGAAAAGTACTTAAACATCCACCGCACACTTTGGGAAGAAATATCAAACATCAAAGAACGCAAAAGCGTGAAAGGGGACGAAGTTGAAATTCTAAGAGGCAAGCTCGACAGCTATCAAAAAACCATCAGTCTCATTGGCAATCGCATCAACCAAATGGGAACCTATGTCCGCACTCGCTCCTCGATCGCCAAAGGCATGGAAATTGAAGAACACCTAACCAAACTCTTCCAATTCAAATTTGAAGTTCTCTCCGACACCCTCGACTATATTAAAGAACTTTGGAAGATGACGGGGGACTATCTCGCCTCTGCTATCCAGAACATCGTGGAAATCAAAAACCAAAGTACTGCTCGCGGCATCCAATCCTTGCAGCTCATCACAAGCCTCGGGGTTATCTCTGGCATCATCGGCTACCTCTCAAGAAATGAACTCCCAAAAATCACGAGCCTCGGCGCCTTTTATTTTCTAATCATCGTTGCAGCCACCTGGCTGGTTAACTACCTCATCACCAAAATTTACACTTCAAAAAAATACAAAATCCGCTTCGGCGAACGAGTTTCGGACATTTGATCAAAAAAGCGACAATTCTACGCCTATCTTACCCACGAGTTGACAAAATAAACGGGCTTGCTACTATGAACCCCGCTTGCCATTGGTAAGGTGCCGATGGGTAGCAAAAACAGCCTCCCCAAGGGAGGCGTTCGTAACTTAAGGAGAGTGTCACAATGAACGAGACCACCACGCCCCCGGGCAACGCGCAGGCCTTCAGCATCACCGCCGCGAAGTTCTCCGATATCAACCAGCCCGGCGTCTGGGTCGACCAGACGAACGGCACGGCGTATCGGGTCTTCCCGGAGGGCCTGAAGGTCGGCCACTCCCCGCTCATCGATGTTCCGACCGCCAGGAACCTGATCCTGGTCAACACCGACCCGGCGACACTCTACGATAAGATTCGTCTCGAGTGTTCCAACTCCGGCGTCTCGGTCCGTCCGATGCCCAACTAGTCTGCCACAGACGACTAGTCAAACCATTCCCCAGAGCACAAACGCGTGCTCTGGGGATTTTTTAATCTTGACTTTTATAAAATTAAGTGGTAAACTGCGAGCTCGGGGATGAATGGCTTCGATAGGGGTAAAGTTCTGAATTGCGAGTCGAGCGTCGTCTCGTTAATCCGACAAAAAAATTTATAACTGCCAACAACAAAGTTGCAGCTCCGAGCCTAGCTTACGCTTAAACTCGGCATCGCCTAGCTGGGTAGTCTTCTCTGGCTAATCGCGGTGTTATACCGAAGACTGGTTTCTAAACGATGATTCTGGTTTAGGAACGAGACAATGAATCAAACCTTTTTCGCTTCGGCGGAAATACACTCGTAGATGATTTAGCGGCAATACCCTTACACGGCGGTTCAATTCCGCCCATCTCCACTCAGTTTTGCACAAAAAATACCGATTGATCACGGTATTTTTTTGTTTGCAAAACGAGTGCTCCGACTATCACGTCGGAGCTTCCTTCAAGGTAGGCAGTGAAATTCCCCTATCTCCACCAAAACACCGCTAACAAAAATCCACCCAAGGGCGGGGTCTTGTGCTCTGGGTTATTATGCTCCGATCTGAACCTCCAACAACTAACCCCCCATTGACAAACAGTAGAGCAAGGTGATACTATCACTCCCAGTAAATTCACGCCTTTAAAATTTCGTTTTCCGAAGAAAGGACGGCGATAACATTGGGCACAAGCGTTAGAAGGTTGTTGACGGACAAAGGCACACTATATGTCGCCTTTAACAGCACAGTGGATCAATTCGTAACCCCTGCCTTCGATTCAGTCGCTTTGTTCGTAGAGCATATAAAAAGGAACATCGCTGACTTTGGAGGGGATCCGGAAGAGGTGGATCTCTGGGCTAAAGAAGGAGCTCAAGCGGAATATGTCTACGACCTCCGGAAGATGACCATTCATGATTGCGTGGTTCTCTTAGCCAAATTGAAGACGGGTGCGTCGCTGACAGATGGGGAGGCATGCCAGCTTTACGACTTTTCGCTTTTTCTCAAAGCAACGGTTGCTCCACACCAGTACACCTATCCGGAGGCAGATCAACCAATAGTAGAGAAATGGGTTGAGGAACTTGGCCTCCGCGAACTCTACCCATCGGACTGGGACTGGTGGGACATCCTGGACGACATTCAGTCAGTCGCCTACTACAATGCGTGGGCGAAGAAACACTACGACTTTTGCAGGGATGAGTCTACTGGTCAGGCAACTCCGGCACAGAATAAGCTGGCAGGTCGCTACTTAAGCGCCTTGACCACCATCGCCAAGATCGCCGGAACCGATAAGCGAACCCCAGCTGAGGTCGTCCAAGCATTCCTCAATAAGGAAGGATAGAAAAAACCTATGGGCCGGAACAACTTCACGTTGACCCGGCTCATTTTTTTATCTCAAAGCGAGCATTTGTTTTCCGGGAAGCTCTCGCAGGCAGGCAACCTTTAGCCCAAGTGAGCGAAAAGTTGTCCCCAATCCGGCATTTGACGACTTGCCGCATTCCTCTAAGATTAAATCAGATCCTTAAAAAATTACTCCAGACCACGCTCATTGGGATGACATGTCATCCTGAACTATATAAGTATTAAGGACCTCCCCTAGAGGTCCTTTTCTTTTACGCTCTTGGCTCCTGTTGCCAAAACAAATTCTTTCTAATAAAATAATCTTTAGTACTCACCAAGTTTTAAGGCCCCAAACCCTCACCAGTAGGAGGTGGCTCGTGAAGAGCTTTGCCGAAGCCCGAGATCTGTTCCGCAACCCTCTAACCCCCAATCCAAAAAGGGTCAGGCGGGAAGGCAAGCACCGGGGCCGTCGTTTCCCTGTTCGCCGCCAAAACCGGCATGGAATCAAGCCGTTTTATGGCGAGTAGCTTAAAATACCCCGGCTCTTCAATAAGGGCTGGGGTATTATTTTTTTGCCTTCAATATTTACTAGTCGCCATTAATACTTTAAAATACCCCCAAAGACCCATATAGTGAGAATCAACCCAAGAATTCAAAAACCCCGCCTTAACCACGAAATTACCGCCTCCGAGGTAAGGCTTATAGACGAAAAAGGTGAGGCCCTAGGCGTCATGAAGCTAGGGAGTGCCCTAAAAATCGCCGACCAAAAAGGCCTAGACCTGATCGAGGTGGTTGCGACTGCTACTCCGCCGGTCGTAAAAGTGATGAGTTACGACAAATACCGCTATCAAAAGGAAAAAACCGAGAAGAAAGAGCGCATTGCCCAAAAAACGGCCGAAATAAAACAAATTCAAATCAGCGCGCGAGCTCAAAAAAACGACCTCTTGATCAAAGTCCACCAGCTCGAAAAGTTTATGAACGAGGGCCACCCCATCGAGATTGCCCTGCGCCTTCGGGGTCGTGAAAAATACAACCGAGAGTGGGCCAATCAAAAACTCGCCGAATTCCTGAAGATGATCACTATTGAACACAAAGTTCTGGGCGCCCCCAAATTCGGCGGTTACGGACTAAATCTCCAGATTGCCAAAAAATAACTCTTTGGATTTGACCAACTAGGTCAAAGAGAGTAACATATCCGCTACGTGTTAACGTTGTACGATTTAAGCCATGGCTAACAAAACAAATAAAAGCGTCACCAAGAGAATAAGGATTACTCGGCAAGGGAAACTTATTCGTCGACCGATGGGTATCGACCACTTTAAGACCACCAAGACCAAAAAAAATCGACGCCAAAAAAGGAGACCGGCTTCCTTAAATTATCCCGCTAGAAAAATTCTAAACTACTAAAATGCCCAGAGTTAAAAGAGGCACAACCGCCAAGAGAAAGAGATCCAAAGTCCTAAAGCAAACCAAGGGTTTTCGCTGGGGCCGCAAATCTAAAGAACGCGCCGCTAAGGAAGCCCTGCTCCACGCCCTCTCGAGAAAATTCCGCGGCCGCAAAGAAAAAAAGCGAACCGCTCGCGCCCTCTGGAACGTGAAAATCAACGCCGCCGCTAGAGCTGAAAATCTTAGCTATAGTAAACTAATCGCGGCGTTAAAAAAGAAAAACATCAAACTCGACCGAAAGATCCTGGCCGACCTTGCCGAACATGAACCCGCCGTCTTCAAAAAAGTCATAGAAAAAGCCATCTCTTAAACGATGGCTTTTTTGTTTGTGGCTGAGTCGACCCTAAGGTTCCTTTTTCGGCACCAAAACCACAGAGTAACCCAAAGAGCTGAAAACTCTCTCTAAGGCCTCGACCGAAAAGCTGCTTGTTCCAGCCAAAACACGGCTTAACTGCCCTCGATCTAGCCTCATCACATCACAAAACGCGTTTCGAGAGCTAAACTTGGCGTCAATCAAACTCGCTAGCAGCTCCCGAAAGCTAGAAAGTTCAACCATTCCCCCGCATCTTTTCATGTCTTCCTCCTCATCGTCACCCTCCTTATTTTGGCTTGGTTCAGGATAAAAAACATCTCAACACAAGTCAACACCGAAAAGCCGCCACCTCAGAAAATGGCTCCTTCTTTCCTTAATAATTTTTCTTTCTTCTTTGACCCCCAAGCATAACCCCCCACACTCCCGTCAGACTTAATGACTCGATGACACGGAATGCCTTTTTCCATCCCCCCGTGGCGATTCAAAATATTACCGACTGCCCGGTACGCTCGGGGGGATCCGGCGCGGCGCGCCACCTCCTGGTAGGTTCGGGTTTGGCCTTTGGGGATTCGCCGGACGACTGCGATCACTTTTTGGACGAAGGTGTTCATAAGCTTTTCTTAAAACTTTTTGGCTGTCTTTATACTTCCCTAAAATACCCTTAGCTTCATTATACAAAAACCAGGCGTAGCCTTGATGCTCGTGAGAGATCTTTATCTCGTGCTTCGTGGTCTCCGCCATATAAAAAATAACGATCTTGAAAACCTGCTTGCCAGAACGCCTAAAGTGAAATCGCTCGTAAGCCTTAAAGTTTCGCGTGATCCTTAGGTCTTTCTCCCCAAGCCCCGTCTCCTCTCTCGTTTCGCGGAGAGCGGCGGCAAAACTTTTCTCCTCACTCTCAATTTTACCCTTAGCAAAGTTCCAGTAATTATGGCCGTGGTAAAGCACCAAAAACTTGGGTCCTTCTTGAGTCCTTCGGTAAACCACTATTCCCGCTGAAATTTCTTGATCCATTGTTACTTTTTTAGTGACTGATATTCGCCGGCGTATGATCCTTAATCACTGGATTCTCGGTTGTCCGTGGAGGAAAAATAAAATCCGGCGCCATAATAAGCACAAACGCTGAAACGGCCGAAAATATGCCGGCTAGGATAAAAACCCAATGGAAACCCCACGCGCTTGCGACCGCCCCTCCCAAAATACCACTCACCCCCGCGGACAAGCCCGCCACCGTGCTGTCGAGCGACCAGTCGAAAGAAACCCTATCTTTATCCACGTGTCGTGAAAACATCGCCGACCAGGCTGGAACGTAAAGAGCGAAAGCCATCGCATGGATAATCTCAACTAAATACAGATGCCAAACTTGAGTGATAAAGTTGTAAGCAATGGCCGTGAAAGCGGAGACAAAAAGCCCGATTATGAGAGCTAGAAAATCATCCCTTTCGCCCTCTTTTTTGTCTAAGTAGGTGGCTATCGGCAGTTGAAGAAGGGACTTTAAAACCCAGTAAATCCCGGCCGCAATCCCCACGGTCACGAGTGTCGCCCCGGCCACCCTCTCAATCACAAACACAGAGAAGATCGGCCCCACCAAGCCCCAACCCGCTAAAAGCGCCAGGTCCGCTAAAATAAAATACTTAATGACTCGCCCAACCCTTAAATCAACGTTTATTTTAATCCTCACTCACCTATTTTATCCATTTCTCTCCATAAGCACAAACTTGAAAGCCTCGTCCTCGAAAGTTACCTGATACTCTTTACCTTTTTGAACCTCCCGCTTTAGGATCTTCTCGGCCAAGGGAGCTCGGAGCCTCTCTTCAATCACCCGATTAATCGGTCGCGCTCCAAAAGCCGGCTCATAGCCGAGCTTCGCCACCGCTCGAACGGCCTCCAGACTGAATTTCAATCCCACCCCCTGCTCCGCCACCAGTTTTGAGAAACCGTTGAGATTAATCAGCGCTATTTTTTCGAGATCTCCAGGAGATAGATTATTGAAAACCACGATCTTCGAAAAACGATTTAAAAGCTCCGGTTTGAAAGTATCAGTTAGCTTACTTTTTAAGTACTCCGCAATTTGACTCATGGTTTGTCCTTGTCGGAGAGCATCGTTGATTATGTCTGATTGAGCATTCGAGGTCGCAATGATAATCGTGTTTTGGAAATCAACCGTCCGCCCCAAATTGTCCGTCAACCTCCCATCGTCAAAAACCTGAAGAAACAAATCCAAAATATCTGGAAAGGCTTTCTCGAACTCATCGAGCAGAATTAGGCTATAGGGTTTTTGAGTTATTGCTTCGGTTAAGGCGCCGGAAATCTTCCCATCCGGCGAACCGATGAAACGATAAAAACTCTGCTTGTCCTGATACTCGGACATATCGAAGCGAACCATGAGATCGATTGAGCCAAACTGAACCTTGGCCAAAATTTTGGAAAGCTCGGTCTTGCCCACTCCCGTTGGTCCAACGAAAAGAAAGCTGGCAATTGGGCCTCCGGGCTTCGAAAGCCCGCTTCGATACTCCCGAAGCACGTTTGCAACTGCGTGAACCGCCTCCTCTTGACCAACTAGCCGCTCGTGGATTATCTCTTCGAGGTTAACCAGCGCCGCAGCTTCCGCTTCCGAGGCCTCGTGAATCGGAATATTAACTTTAGCCTCGGCCGTTCGAATAATCTCGTTTGGTCCAAGCACCACCTCTTTTCTTCTTTTGGCTTCAGCCAAAGCGTTCTTCAGGAGCTCTTCAGCAGAAGACGGTAAAAACTTGTTGCGAAAATACTTTCTTGCCAGCTTCACGGCTTTCTTAATCGCCCCGAAAGTTACCATCACTCCCGAATCTCTCTCTAAAATCAAACTCTCGTAAACCAAAAGTCTTTCCGCCTCATCTTCAGTTATTTCACTAACCTGTATCCTTTCAAAAATCCCATTAAAATCAGTCCTCGGCTCCAAGTTTTCCCGATACTCCTTGGGAAAAGTTGCCCCGATAATGGGAAAAGCATTATCCATAAATATCGGCATCAGGGCATCAGCGGCCGAGAGATACGCCGTCCCGGAAGTTCTAACTAAGTTATGGATATCCGGCACGTGGAGAATGATGTTTCCAGCCGCAATGATCTCATTTATGATTCTATCCAACCTGGCCTGAAGCTCCTCGGGCGCCGCTCCAGCCACAAGGTTGCTGATACTCAAGGACACTAATCGTTTGTCAAAAAGCGGTGGCGGAACCCTGTCTTTAATGATCTGAAATGCCAGGTGGCTAATCAAAGTTTCCTTTCCCACTCCTACCTCACCCACCAAAAGCACGTTGGGATTCGCTGATCGAGAAAGCACATCAACCAATCTATCAAACTCAAGCCTGTGGCCAATTAGAAAACCCACTTTTTCTTGCCTCGCTAAATCGGTTAAGTCGTAGCTATATCTATCCAAAGTCGGTGTCGGCCGACTCGTCCAAGCTCGATTCATTACCCGGTGGCGCAAGCTTCTTTTCGGACCCCTCACAAACTCCCCAACACTTCCCGGCATCCGCCCAACTGAGTAAAACTGTTTCTTTAAAACCCCAAACATCATCGCCTTGGCCAAGTCGTCGCTCTCAATCTCGAATAAATTAAAAAGTCGACTCACAAAATCGTCTTTCGAAGTATGGGGTAAGGCTGAAAAAAGGCTGGCGGGCTCAACAAATTGATCGTTATGAAGGGAGGCGATTTCAAAAGCCTTAACGGCAATCTCTTGAGCCGCTTCTTTCTTTTGTTTATGGTCACCCGGAATCATCTGAACACTTTGGTGTAAAAACTCCTCGGTCTTTTGCCTAACCTCTCCAAGCTCGACGTCCATCCTTGCTAAACCCTCTTGAATCTCCGGCAAGTTCAAGAGCTCCCTTAGGGCCTCTAGGGACAAGCTGGTTTTTGAAATCAAACTTTTATCGTATGCCCTCTCGAGAGCCAAAAAAGCACTCGGCCTCATAAAAAGCGCCACGTTGACCGGGCCCTCTTTTGGCCGCTCGGGAATAGGCTTGTCCGCCTCTCCTCGATGAATAAATCTGTCCATCAAGAAAAGTAAAAACAAAAGTCCCAAATAACGCGCCCAACCAATCGAAGCAAAAAGCAAAGAAAAACAAGCTACCGCCAAAACCAAATTCCCCACGTACCCCGCCACCCTGACCGTGAGCCGCCCGAAAAGGCCCATCCGGAGCCTCGGATCATCGAAATAGACGCTTGCTTCTTCTTTCTTTATGCTCATTGAAAAAATAAATTCCTCACAAAAAAGAAAAGAATCGCTGGCAAAAGCAAAACCCAAGCCAAGTAAATGCCCGTAAATAAAAATCCAAAAAAACCATAGACAACGAAACCAATGCCAACTCTGAAAGTTCTGAAAATCACGCCCAGAATTCTGCCAATCACCGTGTAGTCTTTATAGAGTGGCTGAAAAAAATACTTCAGTGTTATTTTTAAGGCCACCCCTCGATCCAGCTTCTCGAGGAATGCAAAAAAGTAATTCGTTAAAACTCTTGATCCGTGGTAATACCAGTGATGAAAAAAATCCAAAGTCCTATATCCAAGACGACTCAAAAGGTAAACGATGGCCATGGTTTAATTATATTCCAAAAAATTAAAACAAGCTGACTTGATCCTGTTTGGGAGTAGCCGGCTTTACTTCTCGTGATGAAACTAAAACGTTCGCGTCAAAAACCTCTCCCCCGATTATACGCGGCAACCTCAAAAAACTTGCCCGGAGCTGATCCAAAACCCCAGTTGACCTAAGAGCCGCCGCCGGGTGAAACATCGGCACAATAAGCCTATGGTTAATCTTAAAAGCTCTTCCCTGGTCACGGGTTATCTTCGCCTCCGGCAAAAAATAATTCATGGAAAAACGGCCCAAAGGGACAACAATTTTGGGATTGATTATCTCAATCTGACGCGCCAGGTAGGGTCGATAAGCCTCTATCTCCTCGGGGCTAGGGTCCCGATTCTCCGGCGGCCGCCTCTTCACGATATTTGTGATATAGACATCCTGCTCTAGCCAACCGAGCTCCCTTATCAGCCTTCGCAACAACTGTCCTCCCCGTCCGACAAACGGCCGTTTGGCCTCGTTTTCATGAAAACCCGGCGCTTCCCCGATAAACATCACACTGCAGTTAACGTCACCTTCACCAAAAACTAAGTTCGCCTCCCGTAGAGGCAAGCCTCGATTTTGAATCATCTCTTGCTCAACTTCTTTTAAAAGCCCGACTTTATCCATGCGTACATTATACAGGAGAAAAAGAATAGCCAAACAGGTCTTAAAGATTCATATCAGCGTTTACTTTCTCGGCATAAAAAACTATACTTAGGAACAGAAGTATCTAAAAAGCGCTCACGTTCGGCAAGACAAAAACAAACCCCAACCAAACCTCTCTGGGGGAAAAATGGCAGAGAGTATTCCCGGCGGAAGTTCGGCGACCGCCAGAAGCGAAAGACCATCCGCCGAAGGAAAACCTGTTATTCTTACCTGCGTTGACTGCCACGAAGAGTTCACTTTCCCAAAAAGCGCCCGAGAGTACTTTGAAGAAAAGGGATACGCCCACGACCCCAAGCGTTGTAAGACTTGTCACCACAACCACAAACTCCAAAAGGCTGCTGAGCAAAGCCTCCGGACCGAAAACCAGAACCCGCCCGGTGGTCTTATGAGCCTCCCGAACCATCAAAGAGTCCCCCCTCGAGCGCGCTAGAAACCAAAGCCGCTTCCCAAAAAAGAAGCGGCTTTAATTTTACTCTCTTCGTGTGCCCTCAGCAGGAATCGAACCTGCACCTCCTCCTTCGGAGGGAGACATTGTATCCATTCAACTATGAGGGCCTGCTCTACTTTATTACAAAATAGTAAATTTCGTAAACAACCGCCAGCGCAAAAATAAGAATCACTAAAGCGGAAACAACTCTCCTAAAACCCCTAAGAGCTAACACTTTTCTACTAACTAAAACTATCAATAGATATTGGAAGGCCAGAAAAACTCCGCCAACCAAACCCACCATTTCTAAAAAGTTATTAAACCCTAACCAAATCAGAATGAGTGGGACAAAAAGCACCGCCAAGAAACTTACTATTCTAGAAACCCTCAGGTCTTTTTCAAACGAACTCCGGATCTCAAGACCAATCGGCCCGTAAGAAGTCCAAATCGCGAAAAGTCCAAGCACCGCCAAAAGGTCAATCTGCCAGTTGGGCCAATCTGTCAAACCAGAAATAGCGTCGGGAGTGATGTTTGGCGCCCCGCTCGTTATCCCTAAAACAAAAAACAAGTAAATCGCGATCGAGACTCCGGTTCCGAAAATCAGCGGATAAATTAAGCTCTTTCTCTTTTTTGAAATTTCGTATAAGGGGTAGACCGCCGTCCATCCAGCCAGAGCAAAAAGCACGTGCCCAAACGGAAAAAACCAGTCGCCGACCGGCGGACCGACTCGTTCAATATCAATCGGCAAACCCTTCGCGAAAACGAAAGCCACAATTAAGGCCATTAGCAGAGTCGCTCCCACCTCCAACCCGACGAATCGCCGCAAACTTAAAAGTATCGGGAAAGAAGCGATCACCCAAAACCACGCCAAAGCCACTCCGTGATTTACTCCGGGAAAAACCATCGTCATAAAGCTTGACCCAAGGAGCAAATAAATAACCAGCGTTAAAAAAAGTCCCCCTTTAAACACAATAGTCGCGAAGTAAAAAAATCCTCCTCCGAAGTTATCCCTAATTAACCCCAAAAGCCCCCTCTTGTCACCCGCCTTTGAAAAAACCTCCGAAAATAGATGGTGAGCGAAGACCACCAAAAAGCCCAGAATGAGAAAATACAAAATACCAACGAGCCAGCCCCCTCGTAAAAAAACGTAAGGGAGCACAAAAATCCCGGCCCCAATCGTCGTTGCCGCCACCAAACCCCCACCCCTTATCGACTGACTCAATCGATCAAACATACCGCAAAGCTTACCTGCTTTTTAGCCCGAGGACCCCTTCCCTCCTTGTTCTTTCTTTATAACCTCAACTAGTCGATCTAGTAAGCGATTCGGGTCGCTCTCAAACACCACCTGCCCATGGCCCCGCTTCGCCACCTTAATTATCTCCTGAATCATATCGGTGGTGCCACCACTTGGCGTAAACACCGCCTGAGGTTTTTTATCCTCAAACGCAATCGTAAATTCATTCAGGGTTCCCATCCGGCCACAAACCGTTACTATTCCATCCGCCGCCCGAATCAAAATCAAGTTCCTTCCAGAATAATCAAACCCGGTGTAGACGATAACATCGTGATAATCAACCGGTAAATGATAAACATTGATATGAGCTATTCGCGAGGCCGCCGGCGAAAAACCAATCACCACCCCGCCCTCTTCCTTGGCGCCCTTAGCCGCCCAATAAGGTAACCCCGTCGTGGCCCCCGTAATCAAAATCATCCCTCTTCTCGCAATCAGTCGTCCGATCTCTTCGGCTCTTTCTTTCGCCCCCGGAAGACAGTGACTGGTCTCTGCCGCGCCCGAAACAGCAATTTTGTATTTCTGCTCATACAACACCTTTGATAGAGGCACCTTCTTTTCGTTTTTTTCAGTTCTAGCCATTCTCTAATTATAACTCACATTCCTGTCCCTGACTTGGGATGGTGGTTTGAATCGCCAGCTCGTCATTGATTTTCTGGGCTAACGCTTCACTCGAACCACTCTCGCCCTGAACCACAAAAACATTTTTCAAAACCTGCCTCGCTGGCTTAAGCCACTCGAGCAAGCGCGGCTGATCCGCGTGAGCAGAGTAAGCGCTAATCCTTCTCACTCTGGCCCTTACCGGAATGCTTTCGCCCATAATCTTTACCTCTCGCGCCCCATCAAGGATCATCCTTCCCAAAGACCCACTGCCTTGATAACCAATAAAAAGAACCATTGAGTTTGGATCTGGCAAATACCTCCTCTCGTGATGCAAGATCCTCCCCCCGTGGGACATTCCGGATCCGGCTACCACCACTTTTGGTGGATGAACATTATTAATTTCCTTCGACTGATCGGTGGTTAGGGTCAGATGTAATCCTTTAAAGTCCAAAATGTCGTCGCCGCCTCTGATGAGACCGGCGGCTTCTTCGTTGAAGTAATTTCGATACTTCTTGTAAACCGACGTGAGCTTAATCGCCAGGGGGCTATCAATATAAACAGGGATTTTCGGGACTCTGCCGTTTTCAACCAACTCATTCAACTCATAGAGCAACTGCTGGGTGCGCTCCATCGCAAAAGCCGGTATTAAAAGAACTCCTTTTGACCGATTGATGTCCTCAATCGCGTCCTCGAGTTGCTCCAACCTGCTTTCGGCGCCCTCATGAACTCGATCTCCGTAGGTTGATTCGATAAGACAGTAATCGGCCTCGGGAATCTTTTCTGTTGATTTAATAATTGGCGCAGGATAATTTCCTAGGTCACCAGAGAAAACCACCGACTTTCCGCTCCCGGAAATTCGGATAAATGCCGAACCCAAAATATGTCCCGCGTCAAAAAATTCGGCTGAAAGATCTCCCACCTCAACCGGAGCGTGGTACTCAACCCCCACCCAAACCGCCATCACCTTTGAAACGTCCTCTGCTCCGTAGAGCGCGGGTTTTTTCCATTTCTTGGCCTCTTCGCCTAAAATATGCTCGGAGTCGAGAAGCATCAGTTCGGCAAAATCTTTCGTGGGTTTAGTGGAATAAATCTTGCCCCGAAAGCCATCCCGGAGAAGCTTAGGCAAAAGACCGATGTGATCAATGTGAGAGTGGGTAATAAAAACCGCGTCGATTTTCTTCGCGTCGTATGGGAGCGGCTCAAAATTTCGCCGCTCGGCGAAATTACTCCCTTGATGCAATCCGCAATCTACCAGAACTCTTGTCTCCGCGTTTTCTAGGTAGTAATTCGAACCAGTTACGCTGTTCGCTCCCCCGTAAAATATTATTTTCATCAACTAATCAAAGTAAGCTGAATTCTAGCATTTTCAGGGACCGTGAGCAAAAACCTCCGTCCTCTTAGAGGGTTAACAATAAAAAATCACAGCCAACAGAACTTACAAGAAAGACCTCATATTGACAAACAGGAAAATACATGCTAGAATTAAACTACGAGTCTAGTTCCTTAAAACCGCTCACAAGGGGGAAATTATGTCACCCGAGATCGTCTCCGTAGACAGAGCCAGCGGCAAAGTCACTATCAAAAACGAAGAGTTCCTTTTGAGCTTCTCACTGATCGGGGGGAGGATCACTCTCACCTCAAAGGCTGATGAGTCGACTAATCGTATGGGCCCAGAGGGAACTTGGGTTCCTGAACACATCATGGTTTCCGCTCGCCGACACGCCTACGCCGCCCTCAATGGAAAAAACGCGAAGAAAAATCGCTCCGCCATCACCCAGCTCCTACTACTCTAAGAAGTACCTCAAGAGAGATGCTGAAATAAAGAAGTAGCTCCGCAAATTACTAGCGGAGCTTTTTCATTTCCAAAACCTCCTCGGCCACTCCCTTATCACTCCATGCGATTTTTCTGCCATCCGAAACGTGAATATACGGCTCGCTTCCTTTCCCGGTTATAACCACCGAGTCACCGGCGTTCGCCAACTCAACGGCCTTTAAAATCGCTTCCCGGCGGTCAAGAACCTCTAAAACCAAAACTCCATCTCCAATCCCGACCCTGATATCTTTCAGAATTTCTTTTGGGTCCTCGTCGTATGGGTCTTCGTTCGTCAATATTATTGACTCGCAATAATTAGCGGCGATTTTCCCCATCGCCGGCCGCTTCCATTTATCTCTTCCTCCGCCAGCCGAACCAAGAATGCAAATTAACTTTGTTTTTTGCCGTGGTCCCTCCTTAACTGTTTGATAAAATTTTTCTAGACTCTCGGGGGTGTGAGCATAATCAACAATGAATTGAAACGGGTCCCACTGGATCACGTCCATGCGCCCCGGCAAACCGTTAAAGCCTTTAAGCGCCATAATTATCTCTACTTCTCCAACCCCTAAGTATTTCGCAATCGCAACCGCCGCCGCGACGTTCGAAAGGTTGAATTTCTTAAACAATAAATTAGTGCTTTTGTCAATGGCCTGACTTGGGGTTAAGGTTAGGAATGACTCGACTAGCCTGTCGGCTATCGAATATGCAGTAATTTTTTCTCTCCCGAGTTGATTGAAAAAAAAACTAGAGCCCTGGTCGTCGTTGTTAAGAAAAATTTTTGCTCCTTTCGCGGCCGCATATTTTAAAAAATCAAGTTTCGCTTCCCGATATTTTTCGAAGGAGCCGTGGGACTCAATGTGTTCTGGAGCTAAGTTGGTGATCAGCGCCAAATTCCAATTGATAAATCGATGCCTGTAATATCGAATCCCCTCCGATGTAACCTCGACGACAGCGTAACCGCACCCAGCCCTAACCGCCCTATCTAAA
This sequence comes from Parcubacteria group bacterium Gr01-1014_20, assembly GCA_007376265.1. Taxonomy (GTDB): domain Bacteria; phylum Patescibacteriota; class Minisyncoccia; order UBA6257; family 2-01-FULL-56-20; genus VMFW01. The sequence goes on along the minus strand of VMFW01000001.1, from coordinate 22,733 downwards.
AAGCCCTGGACAAAAAACCGTCCAGGCATAGTGTTCTCGGTTAAGTTTTCCTCCCGATCTTCGCCAATCTTAAAATAGAGAGAGGAGAGGACAGCGGTTTTCTTCCCGGCTGTTTCGAGAATACGATTAACCAAATCAACAACCGTTGTCTTCCCCTTGGTTCCCGTAACTCCGATTACAAAAGTTTTTCTACTGGGAAAGTGGTAAAAAAGGGCTGCCCAAAAAGATAGACAAAAGTGATAAAGCAATCTAAGAAATTCAAACCGATAGAAAAACCTTGCCAATGGAGAGTTTTTTTGGGGGGGCATCTTTGTCTTATCTTTTCGCTAAAATCTTGAGAGCCAACTTCAGCCGAGAATTTATATCCTGAACACTTGCGTCGATCTTACTTATAACTCTTTGGGCCTCATCTTTTCGATAACCTAGACCAACCAGGGTTTCGACTATGTCTTGATCAATCTCCATCTTCTTCACGACCTCGTCTGCCCTAGGCGCGACAACCCTACCGCTCAACTCGAGGATTATCCTCTCCGCGGTTTTCCGACCAACCCCGGACGCGCTAGTTAGCAAATCAGCTCTTTTTTCACTTATTGCTGAAACTAATTCTTCAAGGCTTGCAATATTTAATATTGAAATAGCTGATTTTGGGCCAACTCCAGAAATCGTATTTAGAAGTCTAAAAATTCGAAGTTCGTCCTGATTATAAAACCCATAAAGATCGGCTCCATCCTCACGAAGACGAAGTTGGCAAAAAACCATTATTTCTTGTCCGGGAACAACCGCAGAAAAGTGCGTTAGACTAAACTTCGAAACAAATATTCTCATCCCAAAACCACCCAAATCCACAACAAGACTATCGTCTGTCCTCGAAACAAGCTTCCCACGAACAAACTCAATCATATCTAGCAATTATAACCAAAAGCACCCATAGAGCAAAAACAATGTTTAGCGCTAAACATTAATACTGGCCGAAGAACCCAATAGTCAAGTAAAACCTAGATAAAACTAAATTGCTCGTAAAATAATGTTTAGCGCTAAACATTCAGATATCGCCAGTAACCCAGTAGCCTTGTAAAACCTAGAAAAAGCCGAAAATCACTAAAAACAGTGTTTAGCGCTAAACACTGAGAAAAACCGACCTAAGCTGATAAGCTTAAAAAAGCTAATTTTTTTGCTAATATTGAGTTACCTATGTTTAGCGCTAAACATCTACAAATCGGCAAAGACGGAGAAGTTTTAGCTGAAAGATTTGTAACCAGGCTTGGGTATAAAATAATCACAAAAAACTTTAGTCGGCCGTGGGGAGAAATTGATATTATTGCAAAATCAAAAGAGGGAAAAGTGATCTTCTTTGAAGTAAAAACAATTCGGCAAGAACCAAGCGGCAATGAATCAGGCAACGACCTTAGCCCAGAAGACAACCTGAGTCGCTCTAAACTCAAAAAACTTGAAAAAACTTGTGAGTACTTTTTCAACCGCCACAAGCACCTAACCAACTCACCGCTCGGTTGGCAGATTGATCTTATCGCTATAAAATTAACCGGTGAAAAGAAACCAAAGCCAATATTGACAAATATCGATAAAAATTGTGTTATAAATCACTACCCGAATATTTCGGCTTGGTACTAAAAAACCTGGTCAGAACCGCGGGCGCCCTCTTCCTAATTTCTAATCTGTTCTGCATAATTCATTTGATATGGCCGGGCACAATAAATGGACACAAATAAAACATCGAAAAAATATTGTTGATCAAAAACGCGGACAGCTTTTTTCGAAACTCCTAAACGCCATCTCTATCGCCGCCAAGTCAGACGTAAATCCTAATTTTAATCCTCGCTTAAAAACCGCCGTTCAAAAAGCAAAAAACTTTAGCGTCCCGAACGAAAACATCGATCGAGCTATTAAGCGCGCCTCGGAAGAAAATCAAAATCTAGAAGAGCTCCTCCTCGAGGCCTACGGGCCAGGTGGCGCCCCTATCCTGATCGAAGCAATCACCGACAACCGCAACCGAACTGTTGCCGAAGTTAAAAAAATCATCGGTGACAACAAGGGTAAGTGGGCCAATCCAGGAAGCGTGCTCTGGACCTTTGATAAAAACGAGGATGGAAACGACCCTGAGTGGCGTCCCAAGTTCAATCACGAACTAAGAGAAGGTGACAGGTTAGATCTTGAAAAACTCGTCACTGCCATCGAAAAACACAGCGACATCCAATCGGTCTTTTCAAACCCAAATCTTACCGTCACCAAATGATTGCCCTAGGAATCGATCCGGGATTTAAACGAGTCGGGTATGGTTTGGTCGAACAGTCCCTTGGGAAAACGACCATGATTAAAGCCGGCCTCCTTCAGATAACCTCTTCCTCGAAAGCAATCGCCTACAAGGAAATTAGAGACGAACTCGAAGCAATCATAAAAAAGTTCGAGCCTGAAGTTCTTGGTATAGAGAAACTTTATTTCTCAAAAAACCAGAAAACTGCCCTTGCGGTCTCTGAAAGCAGGGGAGTTCTTTTGCTCTGTGCGGCCGAAAACAACTTATTAGTGAGGGAGTTCTCTCCTAATGAGATGAAGCTTGGCATTACCGGCTACGGCCTCGCTGATAAAAAAGCAGTAGCCAAAATGGTTAGGCTAACCTTGGGTGAGCCGGGGTTACGGGTTATTGACGACGTGACGGACGCTCTTGCCTTAGCGATCCTAGCTACTTCGGCCCGGCGGTTATCCCCGGTTGACAAATAAGCAAATAGAAATATACTTTTCTCAAAATTAGCAAAATCCTGAAAAATCAGTCTTACGTCGGGCGGAAACGAGCTCTTCCAGCCCCGACGCTAAGCAAAGGTCGGAAAATTGAGTTCCTTTATGAATAGTAAACTTAAAGACTTACGCATGAGCGATTGGGACGAAAATCTCTTAAGCGACGAAACTGGAGAGGAGGAAGAGTTGGAAACACTCGACAGCCCCTCGCTAGACGAAGATGACCTCGAAGACGAAACTGGAACGCCTTAAACAGAATATTTACTAAGAAACGCGCCCCGCGCATTGTTGTTCGGGGCTCGTTTTTTTTATAGACTTTAACCGTATGGGCAAAAAAACACCCCGCAAAAAACATTGGCATCGCCTCATCTTGGTCTTCTCCGCTTTTGTCGTCGGTGGCCTTTTTATTCTTGCCGCAACATTTATTTATCTCTACAAAACCCTCCCTTCAATCGACCAAATTATTAACCGGCAGATTCCTCAATCGACCAAAATTTTTGACCGAACCGGAAAAGTACTCCTTTATGAAATATCTAATGGGCAAAAAAGAACCTCCGTCCTGTTTGAAGAAATCCCTCAGAGCCTAAAAAATGCAACGATCGCCATCGAAGACGAAAACTTCTACACCGAACCGGGTGTTAGCGTTCGCGGAATCCTCCGGGCGGTCTTTGTAAATCTCTCAAAAGGAAAAATCCTTCAGGGAGGCTCTACGATCACCCAACAACTTGCCCGGAACGCCTTTCTTTCAACCGAACGAACCTTCACGCGAAAAATAAAAGAGTTTTTCCTCGCTATTCGCCTAGCTCGTCACTTCCCCAAAGACCAAATCTTAACTCTCTACCTCAACGAAATTCCCTATGGCGCCACCCTCTATGGCATAGAGTCCGCTAGCCAGGCATATTTTAGCAAATCAGCAAAAGACCTGACTCTCCCCGAAAGCGCTATTCTTGCCGCCATACCAAAAGCCCCAAGCTATTATTCGCCCTGGGGGAGTCATCAGAAAGAACTCCTAAGAAGAAAAGACCTCGTGTTAGAAAAAATGAGGGAGCTCGGAAAAATAGACGAGAAAGAACTTCAGGCCGCTAAAAAGGAGAAAATTGTTTTCACTCCCCAACAAATCCAGGGTATCAAGGCTCCTCACTTTATAATTGCGGTTCAAGACTATCTTGTTCAAAAATACGGCGAGGATCTAGTTCGCTCTGGTGGACTAAGGGTGGTCACCACTCTCGACTGGGAACTCCAAGAAATCGCTGAGCGGGTGGTTCTCGAGGGGGCAAAAAGGAATGAGGAGCTTTATAGTGGTAAAAACGCCGCCTTGACCACCCAGGACCCCAAAACCGGGCAGATCCTGGCGCTTGTTGGATCGAGGGACTACTTTGATACCGCGAACGAGGGAAACTTCAATGTGGCTACCCAGGGCCTAAGACAACCTGGCTCCGCCCTGAAACCTTTTGTTTATTTAGCGGCTTTCGAAAAAGGTTATACCCCAAGCACCGTCTTGTTCGATGTTCCAACCAATTTTGACACCTCGGAAAACCCCGAAAAAGCTTACACCCCAGAAAATTTCGATGGAACCTTCCGTGGCCCGATAAGTCTGAGAAATGCTCTCGCCCAATCTGTTAACATCCCAGCGGTTAAAACCCTCTACCTAGTGGGATTAAAAAACGCCATCGCGACCGCTAACGCTTTTAACATCTCTACCCTCACCGACCCAAAAAGATATGGCTTGTCGCTCGTCTTGGGTGGGGGAGAGGTCCGCTTGATTGATATGGTTGGCGCCTACTCCACCCTCTCCCAGGATGGCGAAAGTCATCCCCAAACATTCATTCTTGAAATTAGTGATCACAAAGGAAATGTTCTTGAACAGTTTAGGGAAGAGAGCAAGGTCGTTGTTGACCCTCTCTACCCAAGAATGGTAAACGACATCCTCTCGGACATAGACGCAAGAGCTGGGCTCTACCATAGTAGCCTTTATCTCACCCTCATCCTCAACCAAGATGTCGCTCTTAAAACTGGAACCTCGAACGACTATCGTGACGCTTGGGCGTTCGGCTACACCCCCACCCTCGTCACGGGCGTCTGGGCGGGAAACAATGATAGCTCCCCGATGGAGAAGCGGGGTTCAAGCATCTTAGCCGCCATACCAATCTGGCACGCGTTTATGAGTGAAGCCCTAAAAGACTCGCCCCTTGAAACCTTCACCAAGCCCGAAACCCCCACTCCCCAAAAACCGGTCTTGCGAGGAGACTACCTAAACAACAAGGTCATCCACTCAATTCTCTACTACGTTGACCGGGAAAACCCTGATGGTCCATATCCCGAGGATCCAGGAAGAGATCCTCAATTTAAAAACTGGGAGGCGGGAGTCATTGATTGGGCCCAGAAAAACCTTTCTGATTTCACCCTCTACAACCAGCCAGGAATTTTACCAACAGCAAATCCTAGCGCTTCATACGCTCCTCAAATCAAAATCACCAGCCCAAGCGTTGGGTCATTCGTCTCAAGCCAAATCAACCTTCAAGCCAACCTTACCTCGGGAGCGAACATAGTAGAAATCAATGTTTATTTAAATGGTAAGTTGGTCTACAAAAACTCAGGAGCCTATGGACAAAACTACAGCTTCTCCCTACAGCTAAGCTCCCTGCAACTAGAAGCCCAAAACCTGCTCGAAATCGAAGTTATTGATGAAAAAACCGCCAGAAGCAAAGAGGGGGTTATCATATATAGATAAATTGCCCTGCACCGCCCCAATGCCCTAGGCCTTAAGAATGGGCATTAAAATATAGAAATAAGAACTCTCGTTTGGTGATTTGAGGAGGGTGGCTCTTCTTTCTTCCTCATTAACCCCCAAAAAAACCTCTTCGGTTCTCAAAACCCGGAGAGCATCCAAGAGGTACTTGCCATTGAAAACTACCTCCCCGGTCTCGCGAGACGCTTTGGCCGGAAGCACATAACGATTCTCACCCACATCTTGGTTTGACGACTTTAGTTCCACCGCCTTCCCCCCGTCTAGAACTTTCAATCTAACCTCGTTATTCTGACCCCCAAACACCCCGGCCAGCTTCACGGCGTTTATAAATTTTTCTTTGTTTAAAACAAGCTCCGATCCGAATTTTTTGGGCAAAACCTGGGTATAGTCGGGAAAGTTTCCCTCAATCAACCTCGATATGAACTCAAACGACTGTGCCTCAAAAAGGATCTGGTTGCTCTCAAAATATATGCGCACGGGGTCTTCTTTAATGACTCTCAAGAGTTCATGACAGGTTCGGAGGGGGATTAGTAGTCTCACGCTATCCTCTTGGTTTGTCTTAAATTGGCTGTTGGGGATAGTTTTCTCGGCCAACCTAAAGCTGTCTGTAGCCGCCAACCTCAAACTATCGATGGAAAAATCAAAGAGGACACTATTAAGCTCCGGCCTTAATTCAGAAAACTGCGTCGCCACCACCACTTGAGTTAACGCATCTCGGAGAACCCCCCCCTCAATCTCAAAAAATCGCTTTTTTTCTTTGAGCTTTGGTATGGTGGGAAACTCCTCGGGGGAAATTGTTTGAATCATAGCCTCATAGTTGTCGGTTTTTAAATTAACTTGGCCCCCTTTACCCTGAAGGCTTATTCTCTCGGTTTGAATATTATTTATTAGACTTAGAAGTGTTAGAACTGGAATACCCACCCTCCCTTTCTCAATTACTTTTCCGGAAACAATACTTGTCATTGCAATCTCAAGATTGGTTGCTGTAAACCGAATCCGATCTGCCTCCGCCTCAAAAAGGGCGTACTTTAAAACCGGTAACTTTAAATTATCTCCAACCGCGCCCTGAATAATTCCCAAACCATCCTTTAAATTATTTCTAATAACTACTACTTCCATAAATTAATATTATTATTATTTTTATTAAGGGTGTTAACTTGTGGAGAAAAAAATAAAAAGGTTTTTGGCGCCCACAAACAAAGAGAAATTTTATTTAATTGAAAACAAAAAGTAAAAAAACATGTTATTAACCTGTTTAATAATGGTTACTGTTTATTTCCGTTATACAAAGCCTCTTTTATTAATAATATCTTCTGGTTAAAGGGAGAATTCTTATTTATCTCGTGGTTTATCTTCTCAAAAGAGTGTATCACTGTTGTGTGATCTCGCCCCAACTTCTCCCCAATGTATGGATAGGACATCCGGAGGATATCCCGAAGCAAATACATCGTCACCTGTCGCGGTTCCACCATCTCCTTCTTCCGGGAACGACCCACTAAATCGGCAAGTTGAACGTTATAAAATGAGGCAACCGTTTTTAGTATGTGTTCGTCACTTATTCGCTTAGAGAAGTTCTGGGTAGACTTCTCGACTATCTCGATCGCCATCTTCTCACTAATCGGAACCCCCTTTCTGTCCTGGTAAAATAAAATCTTATTCAAAACCCCCTCTAGTTCCCTTATGTTTCTCTTTATTGAGTTGGCCACGAGATCGATCACCTTCTCATCTAATTGTCTTCCGCCAGCCTGGAGGCGGTTGTTAATGATTGCCACCCGCATTTCGTATTCCGGGTAACCAATATCCGCCGTTAGTCCCCCCTCAAACCGAGATCGAAGCCTCTCCTGAAGGGTGGGGAGGGATTGAGGTGGCCGGTCGGAAGAAATGATTATCTGCTTGTTGTTCTCGTAGAGGGCGTTGAAGGTGTGGAAAAATTCCTCCTCTGTCTTCTCTTTACCTCCAATGAACTGAATATCATCAATTATTAAAACGTCCACGTCCCGGTACTTCTTCTTAATATCCTCCATCCGCTTGTTCCGGATCGCCCAAACCACATCGCTGGTGAATTTTTCAGAAGAAACATACTTCGGCCTAACTTTGCCCTTATAAATAGCCACAATCTCATTTCCGAGCGCCTGGATTAAATGAGTCTTGCCTAAGCCCACCCCTCCATAGATAAAGAAAGGATTGTATTTTTTGCCCACCTCTTGGGCAATGGCCGAGGCCGCCGCATACGCGAGCTCATTCGAAGATCCCACAATGAAAGACTTCAGTGTGTATCGAGGATTAAGGTTGGTTTCTGGGTCTACCTTGAAGTCCAAGTCTATCTGATTGTCAAACCGATTAAGATCAATCTCTAAGTCTCGTTTGGATATGATCTTTGGCTCGTGTCCCGCCACGATAAACTCGAGCTTCCTCGCTGAGCTATCAAGGTTTCTGATAATTCCCAGTATATTTTTCTGATATTTTTCTTCTATCCACTGCTTTGTAAAGTCATTTGGAAGGCTGATGTAAAAAACCCCCTCTTTCCTATCAACTAAGCGGCTACTTTTGAGCCAGGTCGCAAAACTAGCCCTAGAAAGCTGAACCCGCATCTCTTCTAAAGCTAACTGCCAAAGTTGATTTAAATCCATACTGATAGTTTAGTTTCTATTTGGCCCCCGTCAAAGAAATTTTAACGACCGAGTGGGGATTACTTGTTGAAAACTTTTTGAAAACAACCACTAACGATTTACACCCCACAAATAGTATGCTACTATCTAGAATAAAGCAATCAAACAGAAAATGTCACGAACATATCAGCCTAAAAAAAGAAAAAGAGCCAGAACCCACGGTTTTCTAAAGCGACAAAGAAAGCCCGGGGGAAGACGCGTGCTTAGTCGGCGTCGAGCAAAAGGAAGAAAAAAGCTGACCGTTTAGCGGCGGACCCATGTTAGCTAAAAAATATCGGCTTTCAGCCGAAGATTTTTTATCCAGTGGCCACCACTCTATTCGATCTACGCATTTCACTTTAAAATTTTGGCCAAACCAATCAAAATTTAACCGGTTTGGAGTTTCGATCGCCGCTCGGGTTGAAAAAAGCGCGGTGAGACGCCACTCCTTGAAGCGAGAAATCTACGAAGGCCTCAAGGGTTGGCCCAACCTCGGACTAAACATCCTTTTCGTGTACAGCAAAAAAGCTAGCGACCCCGAACCTACCCTCAAAGACGAGCTCTCCGAACTTTTAGGGGGGATATTGAAAAGCCAGAGAGCAAAGTAAGCGGAGAGGAAAATAATAAAATGATAGAACTGTACAACAACTTAATCCACGAGCCGCTTTTAAATATCCTAATCCTTTTTTACAACACCGTTGCATTCCAAAATTTTGGTCTAGCCATTATTCTCCTCACTATCTTCATTAGGATTATTCTTTACCCGCTCTTTCAAAAAAATGTCCGTCATCAAAATGAAATGCAAAAGCTCCAGCCAAAAATTCGCAAAGCCCAAGAGGTCCATAAAGGCAATCGCGAAAAACAAGCCCAGGCCACAATGGAGCTCTACAAAGAACATAACGTCAAACCTTTCTCTGGCATTCTCATCCTCTTGGTTCAAATGCCGGTCATCATCGCCCTTTTCCAAATCGCCCGATCGAGCTTCACCCCCGAAACGTTCGCCGAGCTTTATAGTTTTGTGAAAGCGCCGGTAGATTTAAACACTTCTTTCCTGGGCTTGATAAACCTAAAAGAAAGTAGTATCGTGGGAAATAACTTTATAGTTCTGATTTTGGCTGCTCTCGCCCAGTACTTTCAAGCTAAGCTATCCCTCCCCCCCCAGAAACCGGGGCACGAAGCGACTAAGGCCGAGAAAATTGGTCGCCAGATGGTCTTTATTACCCCCGGGTTTACGATTATCGTCCTTGCCGGTCTCCCGGCCACCGTGGCGCTCTACTGGTTAACCACCTCGCTCGTAACCATTATTCAACAAAAAGTTATCAGCAAAAAAATCAACCGAGAACATGGAGAACTGGGAAACATTCGTGAAAAAAACAATTGAGTTAATCGGCTTTAAAGACTTTAGGGTCGAGATCGACAACGAACGAAACCGCGGGCTAGTTTTTATTTACGACAGTCCGACCCTCGTGAAGGACAACCTCGCGCAAATCGTTGAGAGCCTGAACTATGTAATTCAGATGGCCGCGAAAAGAGGCGGGCAAACACCCCCGGTCTTCGACGTGAACAATTATCGCCAGGAGCGAGAAAACCTTATTGTTGAACTCGCCAAGGCCGCCGCTAAAAAAGTCTTAGCTACCGGCGAGAACATATCTCTTCCGGTTATGAACTCTTATGAGAGACGCCTAATTCATATGGCGCTAGCTGTTCACCCCGAAGTCACTACCGAAAGCGCGGGCTTAAGCAAAGAAAGACACGTCATCATAAAATTAATCAGATAAGAACAAAAATCCCCTTCGTCGAGACGACGAAGGGGATTTTAATAAAACTACAACGCCACCGAATAAAGACCCCCGCTGTATCTGTCTACGAAGTAAAACTTCTTGGAAAATACTTTCACCTGACTCACATCTAAACTTTTCGATCGATCGTCAAAAAGAGCCTGTGAAGAGCCACCCTCCAGGTTTATCTGGTAAACACTATCAACTGTGAAGAGGCCTTCTTTGTCGTAATCGTCCAGAAAACCCAGATCCGTAAGCGAAGAAAAATTTCTGGGTACTCCGCAGGTGAGTAGGTTAACAATCCTTGTTGTCGTTTTCTTCGCCGGAGTTCCAGTAGCTCCTACCGTGCTCGTGACCGTTTCCGTTCTTTCGCTAAAGGCGCACTTGTCTGGTCTGGTCTTGAAGCCCAACCCCCGAGTAGTGACACCAGCTCCGTCAACGAGTGATAGTGAGCCCTCACTTGCCTCATTGATTCCGAAAACCAATCCTAGTGTAAGCGCGCTATTCCATGTTGATCGCAGTCCAGTTTTGTGAGCCAAAAGTGAGCTAATCGTCTTTCTATCCAAGTCGTAGATCCAGACCGAACCCCCAGATCGAGAACCCGTTCTTTCTTTAAGGAGCAGCTTGTTCTTAACTGGCCACCCGAGATCGACATCCCAAGCCCTGATCTTAAAAAGCTCAATCGGCTTCGATTTGGCGTTAGCCAAATCAAGGGTTGAAACGCTCGCCACCCCCGCTGTCCTCGAAAGGAGCGCTAGCTTTTCGTCAGTCGGCGACCAGGCAGCCGTCTCCGGAGAAATGGTGAGTGGCTGCCAGGCCTTCGTCTTCAAATCAAACACACTTGCCTGAAGCTGCCCCAATTGACCAAAAACAACCAATAACTTCTCGCCGTTATATGAAAAACCGGCACGAGCCAAGTTTTCTATCTTAGTGCCGCTCAAAACTGCCGCCTGCCCGCCTTTACTTTCAAAAATCTGTCCGTCTGGTTGGATGTAAACTATGTTCCCCCCAGACGAAACAAAATAATCCAAAACCGGTCCGGCCAAAACCTGAACCAAGTCTTTAGGGTTAGTCAGAGGACCAGCCGGTTGCCCCCCTTGATCACCTGGGGGGAGATTTTGGTCTCCAGCTCCTGGCAAGCTTCCGCCCTCCGAAGTATCACCCGGAGCCTCGGGACTTCGGTCTAAGCCCTGCCTCAAGAAATATCCCCCCACAAAAAGAAGTACTACTCCGGCTATTGCCACCAACAAAAATATGTATTTTTTCATATTATTTATGTACAGGGCGTACACCTTCCGTCGGCGGCGCAACTACCACTCGTTCCGCCTGGGCACGTACAGGGACTACCAACCGGACCACACTGTCCCGGCGGGTTATTTTGAAAAGGATTAAAAAGCGCGTTCGTTTCTTCTTCTAGTTGCTGCCCAGAAGGAATCGTCGGGAGTGTAAAAACACCATTTTCTAATTTAAAGCGGGGGCTTATCGTCGAAAGAATTATGGCCGCCCCAACTAAAAGCGCTAACCCCAAAAGCGCCTGCGTGATCCGGTCTTTGGCATCGCTCTGAACCGAACTGTTTCCGCCTGCCGCCGTGTATTTTACGGCGCCGTAAACTATCATCACAAAAGCCATTAACCCCCCGATCATGAGCGCGAACTGATAGGCATTCGCCACCACCCCAGCCGGGTTGGCGCTCCCCTCGGCCACCGTATCGTTAGGCCCCGGAATACCCACGCTGATGTTTGTCTCTGCCGCCAAGGTTGACCCCAAACCTAAGACCACTAGACCAACGGAGAGAAAGATCAAAACCATCGTTTTATGAACTACTAGCCGCGCCATCAAATTTTTTTGTAGGTGAGAATCACCTCCTTGCTCGATCCTTGTTTGTCCCCGGCCTTTTTTGTGATACTCAAACCCACATTCAACCTAAAGCCCTGGGCCGCCTTCGGATCAACGTTTAGGTTTAAGACATCAACGTCACCCGCCGCGCCGACTTCTTTAGAATTTACCTTCCAGACAAAGTTGAGATCAGCCAAATTAGCCACATTAAAAAAATACGGATATCCTCTAACCGTCAGGTTTGTCTTAGAAAAATTCCCCCCGGGAAACGGCGCCGAGACAACTGCCTCCGGCCACACAACCGGAATTTTTGTTCCCGCCGAAACCTTTCCGAATTGTGACCAAACCTCCACCCTCACGTCTTGAAGGCCGTCTCTCGTTGGTCTAAAAATCGCCTCCCGCACTCCCTCGCCACTTGCGATCAGTTCGTCACCCAAATACCACAGAATGTTCTGCTTCGCTAAATTAAGCAAAACCCCCTTATTAATCACTTCGACCGACAAATTTATTTGAGCACCGGCTGTTGGTAGGTTTTTGCCTTGGTATTTGGCCGGTGAAAAAGTCGCCGCCCGCCATGTGAGAATTGCCGAAGGAGAAAAAGTCTGGCCACGAGCGACGTAAGCGAAGGCTGCTAAGAAAAAAAACAGTACTATAAAAAGAGCTCCTTTTTTATTCATTCCCATCAATTATAACAACTAACACACATATATTCATCAACAGCGATCCACCGAGAACCTAAGCCACCATCCCGTATTCATCGTCCTCTTCCTCTCCGCGCAGATCAACCACATTTGATTCTGGAACCTTCTCCATCGTATCTTTTAGTCCCCTAAGCGGTCTATCGGCCTCCAGTCCGGTTGCCTGTTGGGTCGCCGGAGACCTCTTTGGAAGCGAGTCCTTAGCTTTAGCCACCGCTCCTTTTTCCGCCTGCACGCCCTTGGCGACTCCTCCCGCCCCCTTGGCAAGTGCCGTTGAACCCGTGGCCGCTCCAAGGGCCGCCCCCACCTTCGGGTTTCTGTCCGCAACAATCGTTAAAATGAAACCAACCGAATACAGCGGCAAATCTCCTATCCACGGTATCGCCTCCCCAATAGCCGAAGAAACATATCTCGTAAGCGGCACCCCCTTAAACCAGAGGTATCCTAGTACCGGCAACATCAAAATGTCCAAAATGAAAAAATCATCCAACGCCAAAAACGCCAAAAGTATTCCGATAATATCGATTACCAGTATGTAGGGGGCAATGATCAAAATCTCAACCAGAGATATTAGTGGTTCATGATCACGCTCGTCTTCCATATATATTATTCTACCACCTTGAAGCTCCCGATCACACTCAAGCTTTTTCCTCTAGGAGTTGCTGGGGGTTGGTTGTCACTAGTTGGTCTTCAAAGAAAGAAGCGATAATCTGGATAGCCACGTGTTTCCGGCCCGCGAAGAAAAGCCCCGTCCCCACCTCCGCCGAAAGAAGCATATTTTTTTCGGCTTCAGTAAGCCCAAAAGCCTTAGCCACGATATCAATCGTCGCCGGCGCCTGCTTGAGTAGTAGCTGAATGGAAGAGTTAGTAATAATTGGCCGCCCGTAAGGGGACCTTAAGAAATCCTCGACGTCTTGAGTGATCGTGGAAACCCCTAAGTAATATTTTCTCGCCCGCTTCACCAACCCAAAAAGAAATGTAGCGCTATCTTCATATTTCATCATCCACCAAGCCTCATCTATAATTAGCAACCTCTTCTTAAGTTGCGCCCGAGTTAAATTCCAAATGAAGTTAAGAATTATGTACATCGCAATCGGCCTAAGTTCGTCTTCAAGGTCGCGGATAGAAAAAACAATCAAGCGATTACCAATATCAATATTGGTGGGCTGATTCACAAACCCAGCGAAACTTCCCTTCGTAAATTTGTAAAGCCGCTCGGCTATTCCCCGCCCTCCTTCGAGGTTCCGAAGCACAGTTTCCAAGTCTTCAAGCAGCGGTGGTTGGGCTCCGGAGAAATCTTCTCCGGGCACGATCTCTCTTGAGGCGTAAGTTTCAGTGATTGCTCGATCCAAGAGCGCGTCTTCCTCCACGCTAATGTTTCCAAGCATTAGCTTCAATAACCCAGCTAGGTTAACTATGTGAGAGCGGAGAACATCCGTTGGCGTTTCTCCTTCTGGAACAACCGGCACATCAAAAGGATTAATATGTTCGTGAGACGAGAGAGATATATTGAAGAAACTTCCCCCAAACGCTTCACAGAGTTTTTTGTATTCATTTTCCGGATCAATTACGAGAACATCCACCCCCATCATCAAGTAGCGAATTATCTCGAGCTTAGTGGCATAGGATTTTCCAGAACCAGATTTGGCAAAAACCACCTGATTTGCATTCTCGAGCGAGAAACGATCAAAAATAATCAGGTTGTTGTTATGACGGTTAATGCCGTACATAATGCCCTGGCTGGAGTTTAGGTCCTCCGAAACGAACGGGAAAAAAGAAGAGATCGGCGCCGAGTTCATCGGGGTCGTCACATCCACCTCATCGTTTGCGAGAGGCAAAATTGAAGACAGCCCCTCAATCTGCTGGAAAAGCGCGGGCTTGATGTATATAAGTTTGGCTTCCATTAAAGAGTCGATTCGACTTTCAAGTTTAGCCAAGGCCTCCAGATCGTCGGCATAAATCGAAACGTAAACCCCAATCTCAAAAAGCCTTTCTTGCGCTTGTTGGAGAGCGTCTCTTAAGCTCTCCACATCCTGAAATGCCGTCTCGAGTAGGGGATCCCTCACCAGTCCCTTTTCCTGCTGGTCGCTGATCTGCGACTCGATTTGAGCAGCCTTCTTTCGGAGTTTTTTGAGTGCCATCCCGGTGTCTACCGGGTTAATAAAAATCGAAATATCAAAAATATTTGGCAAGTTTATGAGTGGCTCGAACCAACCTGTCGAAAGATATCTCGGATAGGAAAATATAAAGAAAGTTTTAACAAACTTATCTCCAATTTTCAGGTAGTTCGACTCAACCTGAACTCCGGCTGGAGCGATTATCTTTTTTGTCTCTTTAAAATTGATTCCTGGCATGATTATTTGTTCTCCACCTCATCACCTTCAACGCCTTCGTTTTTTTCGACTGGGACATTTAGGTTTCCCCGCTCAACTGTTTCAGGATTGTAGAAGTTATAAAAAAGCTCAATCAGCTCCTCGTCGCCTAGAACTGCCGCGTCTAGATCAATCGCTCGCAAGCCCTCGACAATCTGGTTAACTCTTTGATTTAACTGACCCAAACTCTCTTTGAAACTCGCCTCCTTTTCCATCCCCTCTTTGACCTTCACCTCTTTCGCATCGCCTTTCGCACCGAAGAAAGGAAACAGTTTCGCAACTCCCGAAGCCGACGTTACTCCGGCGAGGCCACTCGGGCTAAACGGCACCACCACTAAAAAGGTCTTCTCCATAATGTCGTTTTCTCGAACAAAGCCAGCGATAAACTCCTTGTACTCTGAAATCTGACTTTGCAGAATAGCCGACTGTTCCAACCGCCGCCTTTCCTCTAGGCCCGAAAGATACTTTTCTATATTCACCTTTCGTGAGTGAACGATGATCTGAATCGAGAAATCGAGGCTGTTCAGAAAATTCTGATAAGACGTCGTAATCAAATTCAGCTCCTCCTCCGATTTAAGAGCCGTGTTCATGCCGCCCACCATAAGCACTTGTCGCATTGCCCCGCTTTTTAAGATAACCGTGTTGTCATGAATCTCCTCAATCGCCACCAGGTCCTGCGTATTTGATAATTGCTTGTTTAAGGCCATCCCAATTATTATAAAGCAAAATCGAGAAACCCAAAGTTTCTCTATTTAAAAAAACACTCACCCATGCCCAGCTATCGGTAATCTACCCGCCTGGCTGCCTGGCGCTCGCCGGTGATTTTCTCGAAAATTTGATACCTTTCTTTTATTTTCTGAGTAATCGGCTTCACCTCTTCTGCTGGTGACTTCCGACTGCCAGTCTGTAGTTTCTGCCACGTGCTTCTAAGAGCCATCCCCGCCATGATGTCTTGAAGCGAAAAAGCTGGTTTTTCTGGTTGCATGTCAGTCCCTCTCGTAGGGGTCTTCCGTTCCGGCTGCCAAACAAAAGTTTGCGGCTTCCATAGAAATCTTGCTCCAGCCATAATCACCCTTACTAAGGGTTGTCCATTCACCTTCAAAAAAGCTAAAGAAAAGGATATCGCCGCGAGCAAGACTGTAAAAATAAACCAAAGCCAAGTTTTAAGGGCGAAAAACAAGATAAAGCAAAGCGCTCCCGCCACCGCAATATAAATAAATTGCCGAAGTGATAGCGGGCCAACAATTTTATCCTCCGTTTCAATAAATTGAGGAACCTGAAACTGCATAGAAAAAATATACCACTACTTCCTTATCTTCGTAAGCGAACTCAAATCAATCACTTCTTCGGTCTGGTTCGGGGTTGGAGCTGGCGCCTTAAGTTTTATGTCAACTGTCGGAGAGCTACTCCTCGGGCCGGGGGTTGGCGGTGGGGGCAAGGGGGGGGTCGGGGGACGAGGAGAAGCGGGTATTGGCGGCGGCCCTTGTTTTTGGGGCTGGGGCAGTTCTATTTTTGGGGTGGTTGGCCGACTATCCGCGCTCAAGTTCACCACCTTAACTTCGGGAGGAACGGGTCGCTGCTTATTTCCAAAAAGAGATTTTATCCAGCCGAAGGGCGAGGGTTTGTTCTCTATCCTGGGCATAGTTTGATATTTTTTGTCGGGCAGGGGTGGTAAGTTGGGGGGCGCCTGTTCGGGACGAGGTGGCTGGGGTCGAGGTGGGTTCGGAAGGTTCACTTGAGGGCTTTGCGGCAAGACAGAGGGTTTAGGCATGACGGGCGGCAAACCCCCAAAAGCCGACTTCGAAAACGGTTCCTCTGTGGGCCTGATGGGGAGTGGCGGTGGCACCGTTGGTCTCGGATTTTGGTCAAAACTTCCGCCGTAGTTTAAGGTTTTCCCCGCTCCCGCCACGCCTGTCCTAGCCGTGGCATTGGCAGGCGATTTTTGCATTCCCCCAACCTCTAACCTCGCCATCTTCCCTGTAGATTCGGGCGTAACGCCTCGATCCGAAAATTTTCCCGAGGGGATATCGAGCTTAAAACCCAAGCCAGATGCGAGTGGGTTAGCCTCCGATTCCCGGTGGAGGATTACTGGTCCATGGACGGGTGGGGGTGGAGTTGTTTTGAGTTCAATAGAGGGAGGGAGTGGGACCGCTGACGGCCGAGGCGGAATGAAGGGTGCGGCCGGGGTCTTCACCATTCCCGAACTTGCGGGAAAACTCGGGGGTTGAGCTGGTTTAACCGGACTCTCCATTCTTTTCAAAACCCCCACCAGTTCTTCGCCAGATTTTTCAAGCTGTTTTATCTCCTCCACAATACTTGGCTTTGACGTTGAACCCGTTGAAAAAGTCGGTTTTTTGTCGCCTCCGGCAAGCGGTTGGTAAGCTCGGTCAATCTCAATCTTGAGAGGAGAAAAAATCTTACTGCTCAGTGAATCCGATATGCTCTTAGCCGATTGAGCGGGGACACCAAGTCGCAATTGAATTTCTGGGGCCGCATCCTCCGGTCGTAGAAATCCTAGTATTACGAGCCCCGCCACCTCCGCCATCTGGGTCGATTTTTCTTTTGGCAGGGTGTTTTGTTCGGCCACCCTTGCGATCGACTCCGCGGTTTGAACCGAAAAAAGTGCCGATTTCAAAAGAGGCGTTAGGGTTTTAAATCGAGTTTGAGCCTGTTCTTTTGTGATTGTCATTTGTTAAGCTAAACCAAAAGTTTGGCGACCAATCCCAAGCGGCGCAGCCGCTTGGTTTGTAAGCCATCGTAAATTGTCAGGCGCGAAGTCGGACTCCTTTAGTCCTGCTCCGCGAGCCACCGCAGTAAAGTTCTCAAGCCGCCCCCTTTTGACAAGCTGAGCAAAAAAGTTAGCCATCACCTCCGGCGAAAAACCCGAAGTCACTCCGCGCACCACCTCGAGCTGAACTTCTTTGAGTGCGGTTGCGTCTAGTCCAAAGGGCAGGAGTTTTGTCAAAGATGAGTCGCCAAAAAAAGAATCCAGCTCACCGGGCGAGGGAAGGCGTTTGAAGTAGGCCGAAATTTTCTGAACCACTTCACTCGCCGGCCCAGCTTGACTCTCGGTCGTTTTTTTGTCCGCCACCATTGTCTTTAGGCTTAGTCCGCTTCGGTCGGCGATGTCCTGATAAGTTTTTTGCTCTCCATAAAGCTTAAATTCGCTTTCCTTGAGGTGTTCCTCAATGTTTGGAATCTGACTTGCAAATCCTGCCGTCGCGGCCTCTCGAAGAATCGCAATCTTTTCCTGAATCGAAGCTCCCTTTAATTTTTTCTCGGCCTCGGCCGCTATTCCCCCCGGAATCATTGTGACCGATCCCGTCTCCGCCGAAGTGACCCCGAGGATAACTGGTCCGGGACCATCGGCCGCCGCTTCTTTGAGAGGCGAATAAACTCTCTTTAGATCAGCATGAATCGAAGTAAAAATTTTCCGATCAATCTCCTCGGCAATCGCTTGGCCTGCTTTTAGGTTCAGGTGAAGATTGTTGGCAATTTCTCGTCCTAGCTCCTCGGGCAAAAGAAACCCCATCAAAACCAAGGTTGTTAGCTGTTGAACCATTAAAATCTTGTCGCCGTCCTCCAAAAAATTATTCCGGCAAATTTGTTCCACAATCTCGGCGTCGCTCGGGTGATTCAAGGAACTCTTGATGTTCTCCGGCAAAGACGCGAAACGGTCAACTAAAATTTGTGGTTCAAATAATGAGTAGTTCATGATGATACCGCTAAGCTCCAGGGATTATTTTCGGCCCCCCACCCGTTGCTTCGTTGTAAGCATCCTGGGTTCCAGCGATGATAACCGGTTTCTTTTCTCCTTCTGGTTTCTCCTCCTTCTCCTCTCTCTCCTCTAGCCCCAACATCTTCTTTTGCTCCTTAGTTAGCTTTTGGCTCTTTCCCAAAAGCCCGCTTCCCCTCGCGGCCTCAATGAAAACAGATTGAACCAGAGTTGGGCTGGGTTTCCCTGGAGCCACCGCGTAAGCCGCCCGCCCCTTAATTTCCCCATACCTAGAAATATATTCCTTTTTCATCTCGTCGCGCTTCTTTGACTCCTCGGCTGCCTCCTTCCCTTTAGCCGCCAATTTTGTGGCCGGGCCGTCTTTAATACCAACCTTCTGCTCTATTTTGGCCGCATCCTGAACTCTTTTGCGAACGCCCTGGGCTAAATTCATTTTTTGCATCAATCCCTTAAAACCAGCTTTGTCCTGGTCCGGCGGTCTTCCGAGGGTGGATGTGGCCTTGCCCTTAGTGTATCCCCACGCTCCCTTGGCCGCCCCCTTCCCAGCTCCCTTGACAGCTGACACCGCCGCTCCCGCTCCCGTGATCGAAAGCTTGTTGGCCGCAAAAAGCCCCCCCACCATCAATCCAACTAAGACGAAGCCATTCAGAGTCGTGCCGATAATCGGTGTGAAAGTTTGGCCTAGGAAGTTGGAGATAGAGGCTATCAACGGGCTTGGATCACTCGACGAGAAGTTCATGTTTTCTCCGCTAAACGGGCTTCCCGCAGACCCAGCTTGCATCGCCTCCCCGGTTTTAATTACGAGCCACACAAAAAACAAAACGATGGGCGCAAAAAAGGTCCACCGGAAAAAGTTTTTCCACCAGGAAGTCCACATCCCACTAAGCCCCGGAAAGATCCAAAAAAGCCACACCATTGGCATCAGCACAAGAAGAATCGATAAAGCAATGTATCTGATGAGCAGTAAAACTTGAAAAGCTCCCAAGACCATCACTATTGATCCCAACCCTAAAACTGTCATCACCATCGAGAAAATCGGCGCTAGAAGCTGGCCAATTCCATCGATATCCTCCTGATGGTCATCGTCCACTTGTGATATCGCCCCAGCGTATTGTTCTGTCACCCCTGCGGGGTTTGCCGCCGCTGCCGCCCTAGCTTCCGGGTCAGCCTGAGGATTCAGGTACTTCTGCGGAGAAAAAGCCGTTGTGATGGCGCTCGCAAAACCAGTCGTTGATCCGGGGGATTGTCCCGGGAACTGCTGTAAAAATGTAAAACTCAACTGATCCGACAAGTTCATAATCGCGCCCGTAAAAACCAGGCTGAAATTTACAAGGAGCGCGGCAATAATTAACTTCCATAAAGTCTTCTTAACGTTGTAGGTCTGAAGCCTAAGGATGGTGGCGACAGCGATAAATATAATCGCCGCCACAAAGCCTAGGTTGGCAAGCGAGAGCATCATCTCGTGACCAATCGACACGACCGGCAGGTTTACGATTTTTTGAGCCGATTGAATTTGGAGGAGTAGCCCTATCGCCCAAGCCTGAATGGCGATAAAAAAGCCAAAAATAGTCGATATTAAATAACTCACCACGAACATTATCCAACCAAATAACCATGCGGCTGCATCCTCAAGATCGAACAACCAACCAGCGTGCGTTACTCTAGGTATGACCAAAGAGAAGAGCGAAATAAAAACTCCCAACTTCAAAGCCAGCTTATTCTTAAAAACCCATCCCCATTTTTTGTTTCGATCAAACATGTATTAAGCGGTTATTAGCGCAGTACTGTTATATTCATCGTCCTTGTGATCTGGTTGCCCTGAAAACCGTCACTGATGGTTACTGTAATTGTGTAGTTACAGCTGATGAAGTTCGCGCAAGCGTAGTTATGGAAGGCGACCACCAAATCCCCGCTGTTGGCCAGAGGCGGCGTCGTCACCTGGCTATCGCCCCACTCAAACCGGTAGAGCAACTGCTGTCCTTCGGGATCAAACGCTCTTATCCGCCACTCTGGCGGCACAAACTGGAAGGGTCCGCTTAGGTCAACCAGCGTCGGCCCCTCGAAGCTCACAACTTGGGGCGGGTTATTTACTGCCGCCGGCGAGCTTGTGTTGTTTCCACTACCAAGTCCACTCGCGTTTACACAGTCGGTGAAAGCCTGTCCGGTTAGGCCCTGACAGTCAATGGGAACGGTGCTTGTGTTGCTACTGATACCCTCCGTTTGACTCGACTGTTGTAAACAGGTAAGGAGGCTATCACCTGAAAGCCCACTACAGAATTGGTTTAGGGTGTAAGAACCCGGAGTGTACGCCTGGGGTCCGTTTGGTCCCGTCACCTCCTGGTCGGTGAATAAATTATTCAACCCATCAGCTGCCGCCCGTATTAATCTATTTATAAGTGAATCAACGAGCGCCGACATAAGCCCAATCAGGTCTTGGGCGTTCACTATTCGGTGAAGCGGAGCGTCGAGAGCCGTGTAAAGCGAATGACCCACCACGCTCCCAGGCGTCGTGTCTGTCCACTTATCTCTCGGGCAAGTAAAGAAATCCCCGTTGCTATCGATGCCAGCATTTGTGTCAAAGTCTTCGCCCACCAAGCTCGCGATATACTCCGCGTCAGCCGCTTGCCCAGCGGGGCCTGGCGCCGGCGGTCCATACAGCTCCGAAAGATTATGAGGTTGGGGAGAACCACAGATTTTTGTCGACTGGTCTGTCTCCTTGCCGGCAAACCCCTGGGCAGCTACCGCCTTGTTTCTAGCGGCCTCCGTGGCCTTCCCGGCCTCCCGAAGGGCTTTGTCGTGGGTTTCAATAAGTGACCCGAATAAGTTCCCGTAAGAGTTCAGTGAAGCGGAGTAAGCAATCCATCCGCCGTCTTCAAAGCGATCATAGAGTCGCTCTATGTTGGCTGCCACCTTAGTTAAGGTGCACCGACTTCCGAAGCCTCCAACACCACTCTGTCGTTTACCTGGGATAAGAGCAATTCTGACTAGTGGCCCAAACGAGCCGCAGAGCTGGGGCCACTCTTTTTCAATCACTGCCCCTGCGGCGCGGTTAGCGGCGTCTTTAAGAAATCCCTGCCAGTTCGTCACAAACTTCGGCTTCCCACCGCCCTGAATCCAGGCTGTCGTTTGTCGCACCATCATCCCGATCAATTTGTCCTTGAGTTGTTCGGTCAGAATTTTCTTCCCCCACTCAAATATTTTTTGCAACAAATTTCCGGTGGTCGCTGCGGTCTCGGTGGCCTGAAAAGCTAAACAGCTTGGGCCTAAACAATCGATCGGCACAAAAAGTTGTGCCTCGGCCGTTCTAATCGAAACTAAATCATAAATTCGGGAGACAAAACTTTCCCCCTCAATCATCCCAGTCGCGCTTGTCGCCGGGAACTTAGTTTTACTAAATTCGATTTGGAAACTTAAAAGATCTTGGTCGAGCACTTTTTTGGCTACCTCAAAAACCACCATGGTCTTCAGCGGGTCCTCCTCATACCCAACGATCGATTCAAAAATCTTTCGGCGGTTCGAAAAAACCGTCGTTACTTCTTGGTGAAGCGACGAAAGTGAACTGGGCGCCACGATCCCGTAGATTTTTGAAACCGCCTCTTCAAGCACCACCTGCGCCGCTACTGCCATCTCGGGCCCAGCTTCTTTTTTAGAGAGCTCTGCGAATCCTTGGCCCCCAACCGTTTTTTTCAAAATCGAGTTTAGCTCGTCAACGTAGCGAGAAATAGCCGCGTCGCTATTGTCGTTTGAGAATTTTAGCTCCTCTTTTTTAACCTTATCAAATAAGTCTTGTCCGCTGACTCCCAAAAGCGCCGCTTTTTGAGTTGTAAGCTCGCTTATATTGTTAATTGAAAACTCATCACCGGAGCCAATCGGTCCCTCCGGGTTCGCCTTCAAGACCTCAAGGGCCAAACGCTGAGCCAAATCCTCAGTCAGATTCGAAGAGGGTGTTAGCTCTATCGATTCTTCTTCGTTTGTTCCGGTTGCGCCTGTCTCCTCACCGTCAGTCTCGCTTGGAAGCGACTCCACAAAAACATTTTTGCTAATTTTTGTTATATCTCTCTCTGCCAAATCGCCTGAAACACTTAGGGTGCCGTCGCCACCTCTCTCCCCACCTCCAATTCTAGAAAAAGCAAAAGCGGCGAAACTTGTAAGAGCCGCCAAAACCAA
>VMFW01000011.1 GCA_007376265.1 Parcubacteria group bacterium Gr01-1014_20 | reverse complement strand
GTGAGGTATCGGCAGCAGCTTTGCGAAGCACAACTTTTCAGGCCACAAATAACAAATAACAAATCGCAAACTCTGAAGTTAGTTTTTGAGGAACCGCAGAAGTTTGTAGCCGAAGGCCAGTCGGCCGTGTTTTACGTGCCCTCCGAAGCTTCAGCGAAGGATGGGTCTAATTATCAAATGATTGGGGGAGGAATAATAGCATAGGTCGGTTGTTTCTTTGACAAGATTTTAGTAAGATCAATTTAGTACTTCTAGACGAGGAGGTAGGATGAAAAAGCTCCTGCTTTCCGCTCTGGCGTTCCTTATAGTGATTTGGCCAGCCATGGTCCTGGCATCGAATTCTGGTCCTTAGGACCCAGCGGAGAGTAAAGCCCTATGCAATCGTATAGGGCTTTTTCTATTGGTTTTATTGGGTTCGTCTATCCACAGGCTTTCCCCAATTAGGGTTGACCGACTTTTGGGAGGGTGTATATTGAGACTCTAGCTCTTTTCAAAAGGTATCAATATCAAGTTTGGTCGAAGTGCCAGGACGAGTTTCCGGAGTCACATCTGGATTACGAGTCTTTGATACAAGACCATTTGCCCAGGGAAAAAGCCCAGCAATACCGTCTAGCTTAAACAGACAAGGGAATAATGACCGAAAGGCATTAATCCAGAACCCTGTTTGGATTAGATGGGTGCACTTTTGCTGGCAAGGTCTGTAGGTATGACGATAAAAACCGCACTCACTCCCGAGAAAGGAGTTCTGCTCTTCCTCGATGGTAAGAGGAAAGACGCGTTTGCGGTCTGGTGGTTCGACGAAGGAGTCGAAAATGGAATGAAGTTCCGTCTAGGCCTAGAGTTTGCCAAAAACTCCTAGAGCCCTAGTTGTCAAACGGAAAAGATTCCCATCTCCTAATTCGAATTTACTAATCGGCATCGCCGAAGCTGAGGTTGCTCGAAGGTTTCCAGAGTCCCATCGAGCGCTAAAAACCTCTACATTGATTGCTCCCGTGTACATGGGAAAAGTCGATGGCCTATCCGAAGGATCTAATTTGACGATTAGATCTAAGGAGAGTAGCCGCCAGACTAAAATCTGGTCGCGAACAAAGCAAAACAAAATCTCTGTACCCAGAGGGGGTTTCGAAAATACGAGAGCAATCTCTATTACGAAACCCCCTTTTTCTTTTGTCTTGACAGAATGTGATTAATTGTTATACTCCTTTTGGTTACTCGATATTTGAATGATCTTAAAGGCCGGGGAATGGTGTTTCCTGCGCTCGCTACTGACCCTCCCGAGCGTGGCCGATCCCAACTCATCACCCCCGGCCTCTTTTTTTCTTGACATTGACATTTTTTGAGGGTGTGCTATAATTCTTCCAGCTCTTTTGAAGTCCGGCCAAGTCTTGACCGAAAGGTTTCCTGCTGAAAAGCAAGGGAAGCAAGAACGGCGGCCAGGCGAACGTGCAAGAGCAAGCAACGACATGGGGGTTTTCCGGCTGTTTCAGTCAAAATTATGCCCCAATGAGAGTGAGAAAGGACGCCTTAGGCCGCGTCTAAGTATCAACCAGCTCTCCGGTCGGTGGTGGGCTATCTGCCGCAGGCTTGATACTTTTGCCAGGTGAGGCGCCTGATTCGGAGCTTTGGCTCCAGATGAACTCCTCCGCGGTGAACTTGGCTTTTTTGCCCAAGTTCACATTCGAAGCCCCCGGTAGAAATATCGGGGGCTTTTTTGTTCTAAAGTTTTGGTATAATGGCGGAACGATGATTATCGTTTTTACCGGAAACGGGAAGGGAAAAACCACGGCGGCCTTGGGACAAATGGTGCGGGTTTTAGGGCGAGGGAAGAAGGCGCTCATGATCCAGTTCATTAAGGGTCCCTGGAAATCTGGTGAGGATGAATTCAATGAGAAATTTCAAATCCCAAATGACAAATTCCAAATCCGGAAAATGGGCAAAGGTTTTGTTGGAATTTTAGGTGATAAGCTTCCGAGAGAGGAGCACGAGCAGGCGGCCTATGACGCACTCATAAATTTTAAAGATGAGTATAAAAAAGGAAAATGGGATCTCATTATACTTGATGAGGTGAATGTGGCGGTTTCTTTGGGGCTGCTTAAGGTGGGCGATGTTTTAGAGACAATTAAAGATTTTCCCGAAGATAAATTTTTAATTATGACCGGACGGAACGCTCCCGCTGAATTAATTCACGTGGCGCATTTGGTGACGGAAATGAGGGAAATTAAGCATCCTTTTAACGATGGGAAAATGGGGCAGATAGCCGTGGAATTCTAGTTGTTACTAATTACGAATTTTGTACGAATTATAGAAATGACCCGATAGGGTGGTTTTGACTTATAAGAAATTTCATATATAATGACTGGTACCCAATGTCTATGGGCATTCCCCGTGAAGATGGGGACTTTTATTCAACAAATGGCGGAAGAAACATTAGATAACAAAACAGACAATAAGACAGCCGATTTATTTCCGGAGGAGAGTTTAAAAGAGGTGGTAGAAGCCGGAGTTTTTTACGGCCGCAAGAAGAGCAAAGTTAACCCTAAGATGAGACCTTACATTTTGGCCAATCGGGGCGGAATTGAGATTATTAATCTTCATAAAACTCTTGAGAAACTTTTAATCACAACCGACTTTGTTAGGGAGTCAATTAAGAAAGGAGGCTTGGCCCTTTTGGTTGGTACGGAGCCGTCGGCGATTGATACGGTTGATTTAGCAAAAGAGTTTGAGTTTCCGGTGGTATCCAATCGATGGCTTGGAGGAACTTTGACAAACTTTGAGATTATTTCTCAGCGGGTTAATTATCTTAAGAAGTTAAGAGCGGACATGAAAGCCGGGCTTCTTGATAAATACACTAAGAAGGAAAGGGTGGGTATTGAGGGCGAGATTAAGCGCCTTGAAGAATTGGTTGGTGGGCTAGAAAATTTAATTCGTTTGCCAGATTTTGTTTTAGTGATTGATCCTAAGATTAATACAACGGTAGTTAGAGAAGCGAAGAGAATGAAAATTCCACTTGTGACTTTTACGAACATTGATGCTGATCCCGACGATCTCGATTATTTTGTGCCGGGCAATACTAAAGCCAGAAAGAGCGTGAATTGGTTTTTGGCTAAAATTAAGAGGGCGATTGAGGAGGGAAAAGCGGCGCAGGCTTTGAATCCAGTGGTGAAGGGTGAGAAAGCTCAAGCTTCCGAGGGAGCGGTCATTAAATAGTTTTGTTTTTGGAATGAAAATTAGTCCAGCAGAAGTTCAAAAGTTAAGAGAGGCTTGTGGCGCCGGAGTGATGGATGCAAAGAAAGCCCTAGAAGAAGCGGGAGGCGATTTTGATCGGGCTTTGGGAATCATTAAAGAGAAGGGACTCGCAAGGGTGGCGAAGCGCGCCGACCGAGAAACCGGAGCGGGTTTGATTTATTCCTACGTCCACGCGGAACGGATCGGAGTGATTTTAGATCTGCGAGCGGAGACGGATTTTGTGGTTAACTCGGATCCCTTTAGGGATTTGGCGCGCGAGCTGGCTATGCAGATTGCCGCGAACGGACCAGAGAATGTGGACGCGCTTTTAGAGCAACCTTATATTCGCGACGAAAAACGAACCGTCAAGAGTTTGCTTGAGGACGTGGTCGCCAAGGTGGGCGAAAATGTACGCGTTAACAAGTTTTACCGGTTGGAGATATAGGTTTCAGTTTTAAGGTTATAGGTTATAGTAGATACATAGCCTAATACTTGAGCAATGTTCACCTTCATTCTTAACATCATTTTCATGCTTTCCTTGGGCACAATCTTGTACATTGTGGCTAGGGCTTTACCTAGGGTAAAAGAAGAGGTGGATGAAAGCGATAATAAAAAAGGCGGCTTACTTGAAAGATGGGTGACTTCGGAGATGCCGGAGAAGGTGGACGAGTTTTTGAGTACTTTTCTTTCTAAGGTTTTAAGAAAGTTCAAAGTTTTTTTGCTTAAGATTGATAATGTGCTTGGGGCGCATTTGAAAAAAATTAAGCCAGATAATTCTAAGAGTGAGGGGAACGGGGGAGGATTCAAGGATTTGGAGGAAGAAAAATTAGAATAGAGCTTAAGTCCTCTTTGTTTTTGGTAGCCGCGGTTCTTTCTATTCCAGCGGTAGAAAATCCACTACCTCTCGCGATGGCGAGTCGCCTAAGGCGACACCGAGCTCGCCATCACTCCGAGAGTTTCCCAAAAACAAAGAGGATTTTATGTGATTATAAGAAGTGATTTTTATCCCTCTTTTTCTTCGTGGAGTTGAGATTGAGGAGGGAATTGTATATATTGTGAAGGTTGCGCCGGTCGGATAGCGGCTATTCCAGGAGACTGTAAATCTCCCGCCCATTGGGCATCGTTGGTTCGAGTCCAACCCGGCGCACTATTGACTTATTACACATTTTGTTGTAGATTCTAGCCAAAGCTAAATGGGCTTTATTTGATATTTTAAAACTCAAGAAGAGGGAGGGAAGGGATGGGCCATCGAGTTTTGAAGCGAGTTCCACTCGATTTTAAAGCGCCAATCGGGAAAATTTGGGAGGGTTATCTGAATCCTCACCCATGTTTTCCGGGTTGTGTGACTTGTGACTCAAGCGGATATAACGAAGCAACGAAACAGATTGCGGATGACTTTTACGACCTTGATGGGGATCGGAGTCGGCGATGGTGTAACAAGATTACCCAGGATGAAGTTTTAGCTCTGGCTTTCGAGGGTCGGCTTCATCATTTTACCCATATCTGGGTAGATGGGAGTGGATGGCACCCGAAGCGGTGGGGGACCAAGGGTTATTGGTGCCCTGGGTGTTATGTGGCGGTTCCGCAACTTAGCCCAGAACATTATGCCGGGTATTGCATTGGGTGCGGCGAACAAAAGATGCTTCTTTTGCACGAAACCGATGTACGTTTACACATGCCAACTGCGGAAGAAGTGAACGCGATGCAAGATCGAGCGTTTTTGATGAGTCACGATGCCATTAATCGGTGGATCTTGGTTGAAGCGCGGGCAAAGCGACTTGGGGTCTGGGGGACTTGTCGGAAATGCCGAGGACGGGGATATACGCGTTTGCCCCGGAAGATGAAGAAGCGGTACAAGAGTTGGAAAGAATACGAGCCGCCGACGGGTCCAGGCTACCAACTCTGGGAGACAACCAGTGAGGGAAGCCCCGTGAGTCCAGTTTTTGCTAAAGTCGAAAAGTTAGCCGAATGGTGTGAGGAGAACGCAACTGTTTTCGGTTCCGAAAGAACCTCAATGGAAACTTGGCTTCAAATGTTTCGGGATGATACTGTTGGGGTTGGTAGTTTGCTTGTTGCCGGATCTGGCTATGTTGGCTCGATTGCAAACTCATCCCCGTGAATATGTTCGATTTTTTAAGGCGTCTGCTCGGGTAGGCGCCTTTTTTATTGACATTATTTGAAAAACTAGATAATATGAGCGCAGTTTTCTAACAATCTAAAAAGGAGGAAAGGTGGTAGAAATCCTAGCGATTCTTCTCGTCTTGGTTCTCGGCATAGGCGTTATGCTCGGTCTCGCGGTTGCGATTGGGGCTTTGAGCTCACTTCTTCGAGGGTGGGTACTTTCGATTCTTTGGGGATGGTTCATGGTTCCCACATTTGGTCTTCCAGAATTGGGAGTTGTCCCGGCGATTGGAATGATGTTCACCATTACCTTTCTGTTTCAATACTCGAAAATATCTTCCGACATTTCTGCGGCGCGAAGCAAGCCCAAGAAGAGCCCTGGGCCCAAAAACGCTTCGACCGAAAGCGCGGCTATCCTTGAGGAGGCAGTGCGAATAGAGAAGGAGAGGAAGCAGGAAGAAAAAGAAGTGAAAATGAAATTTGTTTCGCTTCTCGTCAACCTTTTCGTTGGGCCGTTTTTCTCGCTCTTCTTTGGGTGGATCATCCACATGTTCATGTAATAAGAATCGGGAACCACTGACGACATTTTCTCGAAAGGAGGCTTGTATGTCGGTTAAGATTTTCACGAGAGCGGCAGACGGGAATGACGGTTTTGGCGCCCTTGAGGCCGATGTTGCTACCTGGGAAAAGAGCATGGCCGATAACTTTGGGGTCAAGTTCAAAACGGAATCTCGACACGTTTCTACCTGTGCTGGGATTAATATCGAAGGTTCGGCATTTGTTAATTGCACGATCGCTATCTTTTACACTACTGGATAATCGATTTTCAGCCGCGTTATGTTCTAGCGCGGCTTTCTTTTTTTGGCTTTGACTTATTTTGCCCGTGGGGTTAGAAATGAAGTGGACATTTAGTTTTTTCGAAAAGGGGGATCACACGTGAATCAAGTTGAGGAATCCGACTTCTTGGAAGAGGGGGATTTTTTGAAAGATGTGACTTGGGACAATGTTGTAGCGAAGGCAAAACTTAGGCAGGTGCGCTTTAAAAGGAACGGGGACTTGGTGGCGCTTTGTCCATTTCATACCGAGAAGACGCCGTCGTGCGTGTTTAGGGCTAGAACCAATGGCCCGAGGGTTTACCATTGTTATGGTTGTGGGCATGGAGGCAATATGGCTAAGTTTGCGTGTGATTACTTAGGATGTGATACAAAAGACCTCGTGTTTCGGGAATTTTTCGAAAATATGCCTACACTCCCAAGACCGGGCCAGCTCAAACTAGAACTTTAGGTAACTCCGCGTTTTTGGCGGAGTTTTTGTTATTTATTTAAAACTACCTGGTCGTATAAAAATAAAAAACCAGTTGTTAGGGACAACTGGCAAACCCATGGTCGGTGCCGGTTTAGCTGGTTGCGACTGGAGAACCAAGAACCAGCTGGGAACCTTCTCCGGTGACCGCTGAGACGACGATGTTCCGGATCGAATCGTGTACATATCCGCCCGGTTGAACGAGGGCGAGATCTTTGAGCTTCTGGGCAGAATTTCCAAAGAACTGGTGGTTCCCATTTCGACACTTTTGGACAAGTTCGTAGAAGGAAATCGGGTCGGACTGGAGCAGATGCTTCAGGGAAACCATAGTGGTGACCACTAATGGACCAAACTCAACTGATCCGTTTTTCAGCGTTGCGGTTTCTGGCGAATTTTCGGTGGCGAACACGTGTGAACCTCCTAGTTTATGGGTTTTGCTACACTTGGAATCAGTTTTCAGAATCTCTGCTCACATTTTAGCATATATATAATTGATTGTCAATAGAGGGCTTGATCTGAGTATTTGCTATAATAGACCCAAATGAATGAGTTTTATTTCAGCGAAGCAGTGGTTTTATCAAAAGAACCGATAGGGGAGGCAGATGTTAGGGTTTCGCTTTACGCCAAGAATTTTGGGAGGATTCTAGCCAGGGCAAAAAGCGCGCGGAAGATAACCTCAAAACTGGCGGCGCATCTCGAGCCCGGCAATTTGATTAAGGCGAGAGTGATTGAGCAAGGCGGGGTGCAGGTGGTGGACGCTCTCAAAATCAGAAAAGTCGATATTTCACCCGCTAACTTGCACTACTTAGATCAAATTTTGGCGGATGGCGACTATGATGAAGAGGTTTGGAACTTTGTTTCTGGAGCCGTCGGTCTTCACTGGGGGAAGGTTCTCCGCGCTTTGGGTTGGGATCCGAGTTTGGCGCTCTGTCATAGTTGTGAGGTAAACCGGCCGGCCGCGTTTGAAATCGCGAGTCAGAATTTTTTTTGCTCTGAATGCGTTTTAAATTTCACCGTAGGCGAGGGGCGAGGGTTTAAATCGCAAGCGGTGAACCTTATCAGTATTAGTTAGGTTTGTTTTTGAGATTAAGTTATTATTTATAGAACCAATTATGCCGGACAAGGAGAATTCGAATTCGGCCTGGGGTGGGGAGTTTAAGCCCAGAACCAGTTTTCCTGAATCTTCGCCACCAAAGAAATCACCACTGAAGTGGTTTTTTGGCGTGCCGGTGGGCGTGATTATTTTGGCCGGTTTGGTTCTTTTTGTGATTTTTCTTCGGGGGTCGGGTAGCCCTAGTGTTAGTATTGAGTTTTCTGGTCTTAATGAGATTTTAGTTGGAAATCCTTTTAGCTTGGACGTTACTTTTTCGAATGATTCCGAAAATATTTTAAAGAGCGCTCAGCTTTCTCTATTTTTACCAGATGGGGTTTACGCGGTGGGTGAGCCGAAGGACCAACGAGTGGTTGAGGAGGTGATTGGCGACCTTGGGCCGGGGAGCTTGAATAAGGAGACTTTTAGTTTGATCGTCACTGAAGGGGCAAAATCGATTAAAAAGATGAACGCTAAGCTTAGATATACGGTGGCCCCGAACGAGAAGATCTTTTATGAAAAACAAGTTCAGACTGAACTGAATATCGGTGAGCCAACCCTAGCCCTTGAAATCGAAGCGCCCCAAAGTGTTTTTAGCGGAGAAAATTTTGAGTTTAAAGTTAAATACAAAAACAACAGCAAGAAGGAGATTAAAAACTTGTCGCTTAAGTTGGAATATCCGCCAATTTTTCAATTTCAAGAAGCGAGCATAAAACCGGATCGAGGCAATAATGCTTGGGATTTCGGCTCCATTTTGGCTGGCGAGGAGGCGGAAATGTTAATGAGGGGAAGCGTGGTGGGGCAGGAGGGATCATTTTTCAATTTCCGGGCGATAGCGGAGAGTAAGTTTTCTGGACAAAGTTATGAGATAAATAACCAGACGGCTAACGTTGGAGTTTCGGTGGCGCCGCTTTCTCTTTCGATTACTTTAAATGGCCGGACCGACCACGTAGCGGCGCTGGGACAGA
The DNA here is from genome assembly GCA_007376265.1 of Parcubacteria group bacterium Gr01-1014_20. Lineage (GTDB taxonomy): Bacteria > Patescibacteriota > Minisyncoccia > UBA6257 > 2-01-FULL-56-20 > VMFW01. Next base: position 12,877 of record VMFW01000011.1, on the reverse strand, counting down.
ATTTGAAATATGTTTTGACTTATAGAAATAACTCTGACTATTCTCTTTCGAATGTGACAATTAAGGGAAGGCTTGGAGGTGAGCTCTTCGATTTTTCCAAGGCTAAATCTAATGGAGCTTTCAATTCACTCACAAACACTTTTAGTTGGAGCGTGGCGAATGAGCCGAAACTTTCGAGTTTGGCTCCCGGGGAACAGGGTTCGGTTTCGATCGATGTCCCGCTTCTAACCAGTTTTCCCATTCGCAGGTTTTCGGATAAGAATTTTTCTCTAAAGGCGCAGGGGGAGATTGAGTCGCCAACAGTTCCACCCGGGACGGCTGCGACAAAAACCATATCGATTACAACCATGGAGAACAAGGTGGCGGGACTCATCGACCTAGATGCGAAAGCCTATTTCCGAGACGCGGCTTCGGGAATCCTGAATTCCGGCCCATACCCACCCAAGGTGAACACGCCGACCCAATATACTATCCACTGGGTGATAAGAAATTATTCGACCGACATGAATAAAATTAAGATTTCGGCGTTTTTAAAATCGGGAGCGAGATGGACGGGGAATGTAAAAAGCAACCTTAGCTCACAACCGGAATATAACTCCGCGAGCAATGAGGTGCGATGGGAAATTGACAAGATGGTGGCCGGTCAGGGCATAATTAACGAGCCCGCGGAGGCGGTCTTTCAAGTCGAGGTGACGCCGGCGGTGAATCAGGTTGGCCAGTCGATTGAGTTTTTGGGAGAGAGCGTTTTGCAGGCGACGGATAGTTTTGTTAATCTTCCCTTTGAAGACAGGGACCAGAAACTGACCACCGAACTTCCAGATGATCCGACGGCTGGTAGTTCCGACAAAAGAGTGCAGCCATAAAATTCATGAATCTTGAATCATGAATTATGAATGGGAAATCGGGAGGGTTGGCGGTGGGATCCTTAGGTATTCTAAAAATAGAGGCGATGCTCGAAAAACCAAACTGATTTACTAGAGTACGAAAATATGAATAAGGACAAATCTGATAACTTAATGGAGAAGGTAGTGAGCTTGTGTAAGCGGCGGGGTTTTATTTTCCCCGGTTCAGAAATTTACGGCGGGCTGGCGAATTCATGGGATTACGGCCCTTTGGGAGTGGAGCTTAAAAATAGCATTAAGTCGCTTTGGTGGAAAAAGTTTGTGCAATCGAGAGACGATATGGTGGGACTGAGTGCGGGTATTTTAATGAATCCAAAAGTTTGGGAAGCCTCTGGGCACCTCAAGGAGTTTTCGGATCCGCTCGTCGAGTGCAAAAAATGTCATACCCGGTTTAGGATTAACGAAGCCTGGAGCGAGGAGGTTTGGTGGAGTTTAGCGACAAATTTAGAGGAAAGTGTGAAGTTTCAGGATAAAGAAAAATTTGTTCAGGATACCCTGAAGGAGTGTCCGAACTGTGGGGTTAAGGACCAGTTTACGATGCCGAGGCAGTTTAACTTGATGTTCAAGACCTTTATCGGTTCGGCGGAAGGAAAATCGAGCGAGGCGTATTTTAGGCCTGAAACGGCCCAAGGGATTTTCGTGAATTTTAAAAATGTTTTGAATACTTCCCGAAAGAAGCTGCCATTTGGGGTGGCGCAGATTGGGAAAGCTTTTAGAAATGAAATTACGCCAGGAAATTTTATTTTCAGAACCCGGGAGTTTGAGCAGATGGAAATTGAATATTTTGTGCACGAGAAGGATTGGAAAAAGACTTTCGAGATGTGGCTTCACGAGATGAAGGATTGGATAAAAGAATTGGGGATCGATTTGAAGAAGGTCCACGAATATGAGCATCCAGAGAAAGACTTGTCACACTATTCGAAAAGGACGGTGGATTTCGAATACGATTTTCCGTTTGGCAGGAAAGAACTTTACGGGCTGGCTTATAGAACAGACTTTGATTTGAGAAATCACGAGAAGGCGTCGGGAGAAAATTTGAAGTATCGGGATCCTGAAACTAACGAAGAATTTTGGCCCCACGTGATTGAGCCGTCTTTGGGAGTCGACAGGACAGTTTTAGCGGTGTTGTTAGGCGCGTACGACGATAGTGATCCTGATCGGGTGGTTTTGAAATTAAAACCAGAACTCGCGCCATATAAAGCGGCGGTGTTTCCGCTTTTGGCTAACAAGCCGGAACTTACGAAGATGGCGCGGGAAATTTATGGCGATTTGAGAAGGGATTTTTCGATTGCCTGGGATGACAGGGGGAATATTGGCAAGAGGTATTTTAGCCAAGACGAAATTGGGACGCCATTCTGCATCACGGTGGATTTTGATTCATTAGAGAAAAAAGATGTGACGGTGCGGGATAGAGATACGGCAAAACAGGAACGAGTTGAAATCAAGAATTTGAGGGAGTATTTGGGTAAGGGAGTTTGTTAGAAAACTTTTGGTTCTCTTTAAATAATCCTTTGTTCGAGTGTAGGGGGTGGGCGTGGAGGTGGTAGAGAGATAAGATAAAGCCCCCACAACTTGTCGTGGGGGCCGCGGGGAACGTCTTAGGTTGTCGTGGGTGTGGTTGCAAACCAGGAAGATTCTTGAGAGAGGCCAGCTATGACTACTTCCAGAACCTGGGCGACAATTGATTCGTCTCCTTCTCCTAAGCAGAGTTTGGCGGCTATGACTTCTCCGTAGGTAGATGTGAGTCGGAAGTCCAGCACGCTATCCCAGCCGTCTGCCCAGCAGGTGCCGAGAAGGATAAGGTCTCTTGCTGAACCTGCATTGTATTTGCCCGACCGGAGTGACTCTACTATGTCTGGAAGCACAGCGTGAATTTTTGCCCCTCTCTCGAGCATCGCTGCGATGATCTGGGTTTCCAGGTCAACTCTCTTGCCATCTTTTTGTCGAATAATGACACAGATGTGTTTGTTTTTTAGGACAGCAACCTCTCGATTGTACTTCTCTTTCCATACCTCTTCGGCTCGTCTCTTGTTTCGCTGAACCAGCATGTAAGCTATTGCCGTGAGGGCGACAATGGCTACGACAATGAAGATAACCATAAAAGACTCCTTCCTTCTTGTACGTCACTCAAGAATCTATCACTTTGCCTAAGGCAAGGTAGTTTCAGGGCGAGATACAAGAAAATTGGGTTGTAAAACTGTTACGACACCATGCCGTAAACTTCGGAGATTGTATCATATATTAGTTCAAATGTCAATTATTGAAACTTGGCTCGGTTTGGCTTAGTTTGTAAGTAGAACTTTTAAAAAGGAGGTACAAGTGACAGCGCAACCGATAGATGGTACAGCATTGGCGACGAAGATTTACAAGAAACTTGGTGACGAAGTTAAAACTTTGCTTCAGGTTGGGGTTCAGCCGTGTTTGGCTACGGTTTTGGTGGGGGATGATCCTGCTTCTCGTCACTACGTTCACAAGAAGCAGGAAGCTTGCAAACTCTTGAGAATTGAAGTTTTAGATTTCCAGTTGAATTCTAATATCTCCCAAGACGAGCTTGTCTCGGTAATCGAGGAGTTGAATGGAAATGAAAAAGTGAATAGTATCCTGGTTCAGCTGCCACTCCCTAACCACATCGATGAAACTGTTTTGCATTCGATTTCGCCGGATAAGGACGTGGATGGTCTTCACCCCTTGAATTTAGGTCTTTTGCTTCAGGGGAAGGAGCGATTTGTTCCTTGTACGCCGAAGGGGATAATTCGTTTGGTGAAGTCAACGGGGATTTTGATTGAGAGCAAACACGTGGTGGTTTTGGGAAGAAGCAATATCGTGGGGAAACCCACGGCCATTCTTTTTCTGCGAGAGAATGCCACGGTGACTATTTGTCACTCCAAAACTCCTAATCTGGCTTTGTTTACCACGCAGGCTGATATATTGGTGGTCGCGATTGGCAAGCCTAGATTTGTTGGCGGGTCAATGGTTAAGGAAAGAGCGGTGGTGGTTGACGTCGGCATCACCAAGAGCGGCGGAAAGTTTGTTGGTGACATCAACTTCGAGTCTGTTTCCAAGGTGGCCAGGCTTATCACGCCAGTGCCAGGCGGAGTGGGGCCGATGACGGTTGCGATGCTCATGGAGAACACAGTTTTGGCGGCCCAGATGCAATTTAAAAATAAAGACGGATCCTAGTTGATCCGTCTTTTTTGTAGAAAGCCCCGCTTGGTTAGCGGGGCTTTGGTTTAGGAGCTTGCTTCGCCGCAGGCGAAATGCCGGGTGGAGCATTCGCCAGTAGCGAATTTGCGAGTCGAGACTTCTGCCGCCCGTAAGCGGGTGGTACATTCGGCCATACGAGCCTCCTTAGTCAGAGCGTTCCATAGACTACCTCCTGTGTTGCGGTGGATTTACTATCTTTGATTTTATCAAATATTGACTGGATTAGGCAATTGGGGTTATAAACAGGTCAGAACCTTAACGCCCTAAAAAACTGGGCATAATCGAAAGGAGCAAGGCAATGGAAACAGTCGCAAAGGTAGTTCAGGAAAGCGACCCACTCTCAAGGCCATTCCGGGAGATTTCTTCATGGAGTGAATGGAAGAAGAAATGGACGGCGGTGACGACGGTTGAGGAGGCTTTCGGATTGCTTCACGTTGGTTTCGCAGTGCCCGAAAAAGAGGTAAAATTCAACGCTCTCGAAGAAGAAAGAGCGGATCGGGTTCAGCTCTACCTCGAAGTATCCAATGGACACGCTTTCTTCCCGAGTTCTCAAAAGAGAACATTGCGTCAAAAAGTTGCGGAGAAAGCTTGGAAGGTTCTTTGTAACGAGGTTTTTGCGAGTCGAGGGAGGATGGCCGGGTTTACGGGGACTGATTGGAGTATTTTCTGTACGACTCCGGCGGTGTTTAGGAAACTTCTTTGGTTTTTCACCGTCGGCGAAGGACAGAACCTACCAACCAAGCCTACACACGACCATGATGTTGCGCGTAAGTTTCTTCTATGGATGATTTCCTTTGTGTGGCAACTCGAGACTCCTGACAGGGATCAAGAGAAGCTATACAAAGACAGCCGGCCGTTAATGGCGGAGATGCTCTGTCGGATGGATGTTCCGGAAATTATCCATCGTTCTAGTCTCGAGGTGGATGAGCCGACACTGACAAGACTGAAGAAGTTAGCGCTTTCTCTCGATACGAAATTCAGTGGCCATCGCGCTTTCTATCGTAATGTGGACGAAGCTGTTTTCTACCGTTCTCGAATCGCGGAACTGGTGGTTGTGATTGAGGCGAGTCGGAGAGGCGGGCAGTTCTGGGAGAATCAGCGGGCGCGAGAGGAGGCGGCGAAATTGGCCGTTCGAGCCTGAATTCTAAGGTTTTACTTACAACTAGTGGCTATCCAAACTTGGGTAGCCACTTTTTTATATCCCTTTCAAAATCTTTATCTTAGCTCCTAACTTGTTTAACCTATTTACTAAGTCTTCATAGCCACGGTTGATGGAGTAAACGTTTCTTAGAATTGAAGTGCCTTTGGCGGCCAACATGGCGATTAGGATAATCACGGCTGGACGAAGGGCGGGTGGGCAGACCACTTCAGCTCCCTTCAGTTCGGACGGGCCGTTTATGAAAACACGGTGCGGGTCGGCGAGGATGATGTCCGCATTAAGTTTGACCAGCTCCATGTAATAAATGGCGCGGTTTTCATAGACCCAATCGTGGATTAAGGTTTGACCCTTAGCTTGAGTGGCGATGGGTACGAAGAAGGGGAGGTTGTCGATGTTTAAGCCCGGGAAGGGGCGGGCGTAGATTTTTTCTTCGAGAGCGACAAGTTTGGAGGGAAGGGTTTTGATATCGACTAAATTAGTGTGGCCGTTGCGAGATTTGTAAGCTTTGGAAAGTTTAAACTTGAAACCCATTTTTTCGAGTTTCAAGAGTTCAAGTTCCAGAAAATCAATCGGGCAACGTTCAATCACGAGGGTTGAGTTGGTCGTAGCGGCGATGGAGAGGAAGAGCATGGATTCAATCGGATCTTCGCTGGGGTAGAATTCCACATTTTGATTGATGTCGCTTACGCCATGAACGGTGAGCGTGGTGGTGCCGATGCCGTCAATTTTGACACCGAGTTTTTCAAGAAAATAGCAGAGATCTTGGACTTGGTAATTGGCAGAGGCAAATTTGATAACCGTACGTCCAGGGATTTTAGCGGCGGCCATAAGCACGTTTTCAGTGACGGTGTCACCGGATTCGTAGAGAACAATTTCGGCGGGCTTTAATTTTTTGACCCCGACTTCGTAGTCGGTTTTGGTGGTTTTGATTTTGACCCCTAGTTTTTCAAGGGCGTAGAGGTGGGGCCGAACGGTTCTCTGGCCGAGGTGGCAGCCTCCAGCGTGGGGTAGAGTGAATTTGCTAAAAATATGCGAAAGGGGACCGAGGAGCATCAAAACGCTGCGGGTTTTGTTAGCCGATTCGGAGTTGATTTTTTCAAGACTAATTTCTTTGGGCGGGTTAATTTCGAGATCATTGCCATCCCACTTTGTGTTTACCCCCAAGCTGTCTAAAACCTCAATGATTCGGAAAACCTCCTCGATTCTTGGCATGCCCTTGAGGGTGGTTTTCCCGTTGTTCAGAAGCGAGGCCGAGAGGAGAGAAACGGCGGAGTTTTTAGAGGTGTTGGTGGTAATAGTGCCGCTCAATTTTTGGCCGCCTTCAATTTTGAAATTTATGGCGCCAGTCGAAAGGGTGATAATTTCACGGTTCAAAACTCGGCTGATTTTTGAGAGCATTTCGGTTGAGAAATTTTGCTCACCTTTTTCCATGCGGGCGACAGCACTCTGGGAAGTGCTTAAGGCTTCAGCGAGTTCTTCTTGAGTTAAGCCGGCTTGTTCACGAAGCTCGGTGATAAACTGGCCAATTTTGAGGGCTTCCTTAGAGGACATATTGATTCCGATTATTATATCATATATGAGATATCATGCAACATGAATCTGCGATTTTTTTACCAGCAGTAACTTTTTATCCCAGGTTTTTTTGGTCGTTATAAAAGGGAAATTTCGTTGTAAATATTGGATAAAACTCACGTCGCAATTTTAGTACGGGGTTTGACTGGCATGGGGTTTGGCCTTAAACTAGATCTACTCATATGGCGTTTTTTACTCGAAAAATAGGCATTGATTTGGGGACGGCTAACACGATTGTCTTTGTGCCTGGAAGGGGTTTTATCGTGAATGAGCCAACGATTGTGGCCCTCACAAAGCCCGAAAATTCGGTTTTGGCGGTGGGGATAGAGGCGAAGGAGATGATAGGGAGGACGCCGGAAGAAATTGTGGCTTACAGACCGCTTAAGGACGGAGTGATCGCTGACTACTATATAACCAAGGCGATGCTGACTTACTTCATTGGTAAGGCTGGGAATTGGTATGACGTCCTGAAGCCAGAGGTGGTGATTTCGGTGCCGGCGGGTATTACGCAAACAGAGAGGCGGGCGGTGATGAACGCGGCTAGGGAGGCTGGGGCTCATACAGCTTACATAGTAAAGGAGCCGGTTCTTGCGGCGTTAGGAGCTGGGATTCCGATTAACGCGCGCTCGGGAAGTATGATTGTGAATATGGGCGGAGGAACTTCGGAGGTGGCGGTGATTGCGCTTGGAGGAATTGTTTCCTGGACGAGTCTTCGGGTGGCGGGGAATAAATTTGATCAGGCGATTTCGGATTATGTCAAAAAGAAATACGGACTGGCGATTGGAGAGCAGACAGCCGAACAAGTGAAAATAAAAATTGGGGCGGCCCTGCCGACGAAAGAGAAGATGGAGTATCAGCTAAGGGGTCGGGATCTGGCTTCGGGTTTGCCGAAAAATGTCTCGATAAATAGTAATGAGATTGCGGAGGCTTTAAACCCGCTTTTGATGGAAATTGCTGGATCGGTCAGGAATGTTTTTAACCAAACTCCGCCGGAGCTAGTGGCGGATGTGATGGAAAAGGGAATCATACTTTCGGGCGGCAGTTCCCAGCTTCATTTCCTACCCCAGTTTTTTGAGAGGTTTTTGGGAGTGCCGGCGTATCTGGCCGAAGATCCATTTTTCTGTGTGGCGAAGGGAACGGGAATGATCTTAAATCACCTCGATACTTACAAACGCACGTTGCTTAATAAGCGATAGTTTATGGAGAAATTATCAATCGACGAATTAACGGAGCTGATTTTAGCGCAAGCCAGGGAGAAGGGTTTTGGTGCAAAGCCAGAAGAAATTAACGTTGCGGAAAAGATCGCTTTAATACATTCAGAAATCTCCGAGGCATACGAAGCTTATCGACATAAGAATATAGACGGCAAGGATGGGTTTAAGGAGGAGCTGGGAGACGCAATACAAAGAATCCTCCACCTCTGTGGGGTTTTTGGCATCAATGTTGGCGAGGAGATTATCAAGAAAATAGAATCAAACAAAGGTAGAAATTGGGATTGGGATAAGCTCAATGAAAACCACGCTTAACTAACCAGATGCTAGTTGGTCATAAGTTATTGGCAGATAATTTTAGGTCCTTGGTTGAGGACGAAAGACTGGCTCACGCCTATCTTTTTTTTGGGCCGGAGGGAGTGGGGAAAAAACTTTTTGCTTTGACTCTGGCCAATTTTTTGGAGAAGGGAGAGTTTGATTATGGAGAAAAGTTTTGGATTTTTTCCTCCGGAGGAGGATCCGCCTTCGGCGGAAACGACGCCATCTTAGTTCAGCCCAACGAGAGTAAAACGATAGGAATCGATGAGGCGCGACGAGTTAAGGAGTTTTTGTATATGAAGCCAAATGTAAGCTCGAAACGAACCGTAATTATTGACGAGGCGGAGTTTTTGACCACCGAAGCCCAAAACGCGCTTTTGAAGATAACCGAAGAACCGCCGGAGTCGTCACTTTTGATTTTGATTGCGAGAGATCCAGAGATTTTGATGCCGACCACAAACTCAAGATTGCAGAAGGTTTATTTTTCAAGTTTGTCAGAAGGAGAGGTTGTAGTGTGGCTCATGAAAGAACATTCGGTTTCGAAAACGGAGGCGGAGAAGTTAGCTAAAGATTCTTTCGGTTCTCCTGGGTTGGCACTCAAGATGTTAAACGATAAAAAATTTCAAGAGACAATGAGGTTAGCAAAGAAATTTTTGGGAGTTTCGGGGGCGGAGCGTAAGGATTTTCTTAAAATTCTTCTGGAGTCAGATGAATTTAACATGCTATCTTTTCTAGACGCGGTTATCTTAATAAGTTCTTTACGAATACACGAAGCAGATAATTTGAGAAAGCGAGAAAAAGAGATAGAATTGTGGCACAAGCTTTTGGGGTTGCGGAGAGACTTTTCAAATTTTTCGCTTAACCCGAAGCTCCAACTCTTAAGTTTATAGAAGTATTATGTTTGAAACAGAAAAATTTTCAAAAGATTTTGAGATTGAACTAAAGTCCGTAGCTGAAAAGTTGAAGGTGGACTTAAAGGTAATCCGAAGCAACCGGCCGTCGGTGGAATTAGTGGAGGGGATTAAAGTTAATTTGTACGAGCAGTGGCTCACGATTCGTGAGCTTGGTTCTATCACCCTTCAACCACCCCGAGATATTGTAATTAATGTCTGGGATAAAAACGCTGTTGGGGCCGTGGCTAAGGCAATCGAAGACGCAAAAATAGGACTTTCGGTTTCGAACGATGGAAATAGTATTCGCGGGAGCTTGCCGATTTTGACTGATGAGCGGAAGGCTGAACTTTCAAAATTGGTTAAAAAAGTTGTGGAAGATATTAGGATTCAGGTTAGAACGCGTCGGGATGAGGCTATGAAGCGGGTGAAGGCGGCGGAAGATGAAAAAGAAATAAACGAAGATCAGGAGTTTAAATTAAAGGAGAAGCTACAGAAGGCGGTGGAGGATGCCAATGCGCAGATTGAGGGGGTGTTGGGGGCTAAGTTAAAGGAGGTTAACGAATAAATTCAGCAGAAAGGTCATGGAGCTTCACAACCTCTCATCTTTTTGCTAGACTCTACCCACGTATGTTGATCGCGATTTTGGTTATTGTCGGGCTTTCGCTTTTGATTTTGGGCCACGAGTGGGGGCATTTTTTTGCGGCCAAAAAATTTGGACTCAAGGTGGACGAATTCGGGTTTGGATTTCCACCGCGAATTTTTGCGTGGAAGCGAGGCGAAACTGAATACAGTTTAAACTGGCTGCCGTTTGGAGGGTTTGTAAAAATTGCCGGAGAGAACGATCGAGTTAACGGCGATCTGACGAATTTGAGTGATTTACCGGCGACAGAGAAGAAGAGGATTTTTCTTTTTCAGCCAGCCTGGAAGCGGAGCGTGATTATTTTAGCCGGTGTCGCCGTGAATTTTGTGATTGGATGGATCTTAATTTCAGCGGTTTTTATGACAGGTACGGAGCGAGCTTTGGTTGTAACCGAGGTTCAGAAAAATTCTCCAGCCGCGACGGTGGGAATTTTAGCAGGGGATGTGGTTGATGGATACTTTGAGTCCCAGCCATTCATCAATTTCATAAACGAGAACAAAGGTAAGGAAATTGAGATTCGAGTTAAAAGGGGAGAGGAGGCTTTGAGTTTTAAAGCCACTCCGCGAGCGGAAACCGAACCTGGCGTGGGGGCTTTGGGAGTGGGTTTGGCCGAGGCGGGTTTCGAGAAGCAGGGTTTTTTTAAGGCGATTGGGACTGGGCTTATTAAAACATACGAGATTGGGAAACTGACCGTCTACTCTTTTTATAAACTTGTTGCGGGGCTTTTGACGAGCGGAACTTTATTACAGGGAGTAGTTGGGCCGGTCGGAATTTTTACCGTGGCTCAACAGGCTGGCCAGCTCGGGTTTGTTTACCTAATTCAACTCGTAAGTTTGATTTCGATAAATTTGGCCGTGATAAACCTTATTCCGTTTCCAGCGCTTGATGGCGGACGTTTTCTGTTTATCATGATCGAAAAAGCAAAGGGCTCTCCTTTGCCGCTCAAGGTGGAGGCGATTGCAAATGGAGTGGGATTTGCGCTCCTCATACTTCTCATGCTCGCGATTACGGTTCGGGATGTGGCTGGATGGTTTTCATAAGGTGTTATAATTTTTAGAATGATTGATGTCTTAATTTTTGCGCAGATAGTTTTTTATTTTTCAGCATCGATTGCGATTATTGTGATTGGAGTTTTGCTTGTGTTTGCGATTTACCATCTAGTCAGGGTCTCAAGACATCTGCATTCGATTGCAGAGAGTTTTGACCAAACTTCTCACGAGGTTAAGGATAGATTGGCTATGGCCTTAGAGAATCTCGAACGGTTACCGGTTTTTTCCTTTCTTTTTAAATCTAGAGACCGAGGTCATAAATCAGGTCGATCAAAAAAGTAATTCAATGGCAAAAAAATCTAACTTTCTAAAAGGAGCAATGGTTGGAGCGCTACTTGGGGTGGCGGCTGCGCTTTTTTTAGCGCCGAAAACAGGGAAAAAGTTGCGCGAGGACACAAAGAGGATGGCGGCGGATTTTTATAAGTACGCTGCGCCGCGAGCTAAAAAAATCGCAAAACTTGGCGGAGAACAATACCGGGTCTTTTTGGAAAATTCCCTTAAGACTTACGCGAGCGCGAAGAAACTTTCGAGTAAGGAGATAGCAGTTCTCTCGAAAGAAGTTCATAAGTCGTGGCGGCACATTAAGAAGTATTTCTAGGATCTTATAAAAAAACACCCCGACTGGGGTGTTTTTTTATAGTTTCGATGTTTACTACGCCAGATCGGAGAACTTGTTTTTCTACAGTGCTGGGGGACAGGGAGTCTCACGTCGTTCGCATTCGCTCACTCTTTCAAAACCCTCGGTTTTGAATAATTTCCGACACGGGAGGACATCACCTCCTCCCGACCCCACCTTCTGGTTCGATTCACGGCTTTCCCGCACATAGCTGGGGGACAGGGATTCGAACCCCGATACTCGCCTTCAAAGGGCGATGTCCTACCATTAGACGATCCCCCAGCTATGTGCGGGACCTTGCGCCGGCCGCTTTATAAATTATCTGCCAAAGTTTCAAAATAAACGATCCGGCAAAATAATTGTTCAGATGATATCAGGTTGCCAACTTTGAGGCAAATAGGTTTTGTTTTGACTGAAAAAATACTTGTTTGTGAAATTAAGATATTTTTTGGGGCAGAAAGCTGAAAAATGTTGAGAAATCCACAGTTTTTTGGGCTTTTCGGTCCTTAGAGTGTGCTAAAATTAACCGGTGATGAAGCTAAGACCTCTAGCGGTTTTTGGCCATTTTTGCTTAGCATTACTTGGCTTACTTTTTGTGTTTTTTTTCTCGATTCCTAACGTTAGTTTGGCGGTTTCATCCACGGCTATCATTCCCTATCAAGGGCGACTCGAGGATAGTACTGGGAATTTATACGGGGGATCTTTCGATTTTAAATTTTCTATATGGACAACCTCTACGGTAGGACAGGGGACTAGACTTTGGCCGGCCTCCGCTCCGGCTTCGACCACCTTTCAAGTTTCGAACGGAGTTTTTGATGCGAGACTTGGAGATACAATCCAAGGTTTTGCCGCAATTGATTTTACAACCACTACTTCAACATCTCTTTATCTTCAGGTAGAGGTTTATAATTCTTCTTCGGTTTCGTTTGAAACACTTTCCCCACGACAAATTATCGTTTCAACAGCATTTGCTATTAATAGTACCAACGCCAACGCTTTAATTCAGTTTGATTCGAGCGGGGGAATAATAATCCCTAACGGCACTTCTACTTTTAGCAGCAACCTGGTCGTTTCAGGAGCAACAACTTTGTCTGGTGTGAGTTTTACAAACGCGACTGGAACTGGAAATTTGCAAGTGGCTACTCTAGCTGTAACCGGAGCCACCTCGCTGCAGAATCTTAGTTTTGCCAACGCTACAGGAACTGGAAATTTTTCAGTTGATGGTTTCGTCTCCTCAACCCAACTCCGTTCACCATCCGCCACAATTACGGGAAGTAATTTCACTAACGCGACCGGCACCAACTTCACCGTCA
>VMFW01000010.1 GCA_007376265.1 Parcubacteria group bacterium Gr01-1014_20 | reverse complement strand
CTGCCAAAAGATGTTAGCAGCTTGCGCGCCGCCCATGAGAACTATTTTCGCCCCAGAGCTAATATTAAGATTTTGCGCGATCTGGAAAATCCAGACATCTTGTGACCCACCCGAGAGAAAAACGTCTGTTGGTATTGTTACGCCAGTACCCCATTTATAGACACCGGGGGCCAATGTCAGCCCGCCAATATTTCCGGCGCCCAATTCGGTAACAGTTGGCGCCCGCCCGGCGGCGTCGGTGTACGCAGTTTGCATGTCGAGTACTGCGGTCGTTAGGTTAGCAGGGGTTGGATTCGCATAATCGGACGCGTATACTTTCCCGGTTACCAAGGCTGATATTGAAAACGCGCTCGCGACGGGAAGAGTTAAGGCAAATCCGGTTATGGCACTTGCGGCGATTGGACTCACTCCAATATCTCCGGTGATGGAAGTGACTCCGGTAGTTGATATTCCTGTTTTTGAAAGAATAGCGAAACTGCCCGAAGCGCCCAAATTAACCGTTGCCGGGCTTGCCGCAAGCGCGAGCATTGGCGAAGCGACGAGGACCAAAGAAACAACCAACGTAGCTGCTGTTGAATTCTTATTAAATTTTTTCATATATTTTATTTATTGTTTTTTAGTTTTTATTAGCCAAATGTATAGTCAACCTCATTTTTGTATACCCATGATATTGCCGCCGTTTCAAAAGCGGATAAATTACAATTGGCTGCCCGGCGCTTTCTTTTTTAGTTCGTTAATCTCTTCTTCCAGTCTTCCGATATGAACTTCTAGATTTTGGGTCTTTTCAGTAAGTCTTGTTTCAAAAAGACTAGTGTGGTCGGCAAGCGTTTTGGCGACATCCATCATTTCGGTGACGTCTTCCATGGCTAGAAGTATGATGGGCGGGAATGACTCCGAGGCGGGTTTATCTTGAGAGTGAATCTGGCGAGCGTTAAGAATCATCACCTTGCGGCCGATGAAAGGAAAATCGTGAGTTACTTCAAAACCTTTGAAAAAGGTATTTAGGGGTAAAATATCTTCGAGAAGTTTTTTGAGAGCGAGAATATTCCACTGGCCGTTACCAAGATCGTAGACGATCTTTTTTTCGGTGTCCTTTGCTTCAACTTGGAACTCTCGATAGAACGCTTCATTAGCGGCCATCACCCGAAGATCTTTGTCGAGAATCAAGATTGGTTCTCGAACCACATCCACCACGGTCTTAATGTAGGTCCAGCTTTCTTCCCATAAGCGCTTAAAAAAATCAGCCCCAACTGGTTGGAGGGCTGATTCTACTTTTTCTTGAGTTGCCTCCATATTTATGATGACGCCAATTAGATTAAGGTATTACAGCGCCACCTGCCTATGTTTGCGATGTGAACTTCATAAGTTTGGTCTTTCTCCGGGCGGAGAAAAAACTTAAACCCGCCATCCCCTAGATAAACGAAAATAGGGACAAAAGGCCTCCGGGTGGTTTACCTCGACACACCGTTACACCCTGGTATATAACCCCCCCCTACCAGTTCTTTATGCTTTCAAATTATCCAAAGAGAGATTTATGTCTTTAATAATTTCATCAAGACGATGGTTGCTTTTGACGTAGTACTTACTTACCCCCAAGTCAAGATAAGACTGTATTGTTTTAGAGTTTTCAGTATTTGAAACTACAAAGATTGGGATCTTTTCCCATCGTCCGCCGTTAGCTTTAAGTTTTTTCACAAAATCAAGACCATCTTCTTTACCCAATAAATTATGATCAAGCCAAATTGCGTCGATTTTCTCCAAATTTTCAAGGTAATGGAGTGCTTGTTTGATACTATTAGCAGTGATAACACCAAAACCTTTTTTCCCAAGCCCTGAATTGAATACCTGATCAACGCTCCGGGCAGTGATAACACCAAAACCTTTTTTTTCGAGTCTCGCATTCACGACTTTGAGCAGTGACTGCTCATCCTCGATGACTAAGATTATTTTCTTTTGTTCAATTTGTTTTTTCATGGCACTTACAAGCACACTTAGACCCTACGCCGAGCCTTTCATCTTTTCTTGGTTAAAACGATCGCTTATTTACTTTCTAGGATCGTCTAAAAAGGACTTTATATCGCTGGCTATCTCCTCTAGTCGATGCTCTGCTTTGACGCAGTATTTACTCACTCCTAGCCGCAGATACGACCGGACATTGCTATCGCTTGCAGTATTGGAGACAAGGAAAATCGGAATCTTAGCCCACTTGCTACCAGGACTTTTTAGCTTGGCAACAAAATCAAGACCAGTCTTTTCGCCGGGTAAGTAATGATCGAGCCAAATTACATCAATACCGCCAACATCTTCAATGTAGCTCAGCCCCTGATCGACAGTGCGGGCAGTAACAACATCAAACCCAACCTTCTCAAGCTTGGTTTCAATTACTCGAACCAATATCCGCTCATCCTCAATGACTAATGCCGTTTTGTTGTTTTTAGGCTTGCTTACCATATAGTTTGTTATAACACACTTTAAGCATTACCGCTAGGAAGGGGCCTTGATCCCCCTCTTCTTTTTTATCTCCCCCAGCGGCAACGTGGCGTAAAATGTAGTTCCACTATTTTCAACCGATTCAAACCAAAGTTTTCCTCCTGCTTGTTCAACGATTGATTTTGCAATATAAAGTCCCAGACCTGTTCCTTCAGTGTCTTTTCCTATCACATTATCCGCTCGAAAAAGCTTGGTAAATATTTTATCTTGTTGATTTTTTGGTATCCCATAGCCTGTGTCAGACATTTTTAAGCTAACATTCTTTTCGTTGTCCAATGAAATAGAGACCCCAATTTTTCCGCCTTCGGGAGTATATTTTATCGCATTAGACAAAAGATTTTGTATGACCATGCGCAGGAGCTTTGGATCAGCTCGCATAAGAGGAATACTGTCCTCGAATGAGCGCGAAAACTTTATTTTCTTTTCGTCAATTTGTAGCTTCTGCTCATCAATCACGCTTCGAGCAAGTTTGACGATATCAGTTGGTTTTGGTTCAACCATAAATGTTCCCATTTCAATGCGAGAAACATCTAAAAGGGTATTCACCAGATCAACCATCCGTTGATTGCCACTATAAATCTCTTCAAGATATTTTTTTTGCTCTGGAGTTACTTCACCAACATCCCCTGTCAGAAGCATTTCACTGTACCAATTGACAGTAGAAAGTGGCGTGCGTAATTGGTGTGAAGCAAGGGATACGAATTCCGTCTTGGCTTTGTCAATTTCTTTTTCTTTAGTGATATCCCTAAACACTTCAACTGCTCCAACAATTTTCTTATTTAAAACTACGGGCGCTACAATACTACTCGCCGGAAAACGGCTTTTGTCTTTACGGACGTAATAAAATGGATTGGTTAAATCGGCTACAAACTTCTGACCCTCCAAAACTTGAGTTAAAATTCTTTCTTTAAATGAAACCCCAATTCCATTCAGATCCTCTCTGGGAACAACTTCAACCATACTTTTACCAACAATTTCTTGTGTTTTCCAACCAAGCATTTCCTCAAAAGATTTGTTGATATAACTTATTTTTCCTTCTTTATCTACCACCACCAACCCATCACCAATACTCGTAAGTATTGCTTCATTTTTTGACCTGATCTGTTCAAGGTCTTTGGTGCGTTGAAGAACTTTCTTTTCAAGCGTTCCATGTAACCTTTTAAGCTCCTGAGCCGTCACCACCAGTTTACGCCTGATACTTTCTTTTTCCTTCGCAGTCGCAGCGAGTTGTTTGGCAGTCACCACTAATTTACGCCGGGCATTTTCTTTTTCTTTGGCCAAAATCGCAAGCTTGAGGGCTATACTATCGGACGTGGAAGTAATTCTTTTATGAAATTTCATATGAAAAATAATTATTTCAAAATTTTCACCACCTTCTCAACTATAGTAGCGATCGGTGTGTCGGATTTAATAACAAACTCCTTCACGCCAAATTCTTTCGTGCGCTTCACGTCATTATCTTGACTCAGATTAGTAAGCACCATAACCGGCGTTTTTATTTTTTTTTCTTTAAGAACCGCTAACACAGTAAATCCATCCATCTTTGGCATTATCAAATCGAGAAGTATAAACGCGAAGGATTCCTTTTGGAGAAGTGCGATTCCATCTTCACCATTAAAAACCGTTTTGACCCCAAAACCCGAATGTATGAGTTTGAGTTCTAACGCCCGCGCTAGTGTTTTTTCGTCCTCAATAATTAGGATCTTTTTAGGTGTTTTCATATCGTTTAGACGCTGAGCGTATTCTTAAAGCACTCTCTTACCATATGTTGTCTGTCTCTGAAAATCAATTATCAAGTTTACAAACGAGATAATAAATAGAATGGTAGATCCAGGGTTAGAACTTAAAAATACCCTCACCGAAAGGGGGAAGTGGTACCAGTAGCTACGCCAGTACATGACAAACACACATATACAAGTGATGCCGCTGGTGGACTTAGGTTATTACAACACCACAATCCTACCTACCTATAGCCTCACAAATTGAGCATCAATGATTGGCTCCGCCCCGCTACTAGTAATCTTGCCGGTCACAGTGATCAAATCCCCAACTTGTATGTCTTCGAAACCCGCTTTTCCGTTCTTGGGTTCAACAAACGCCGTTCCGATAGAAGAAGGGCTGATCCGAACTCGCCAGCTGAAGTCCGCGCGATCCCATTTCATACCCACCCTGATATCGTTTCCGATGATCGAAATCACCCGCGCATCTCGTAAAAGGATAATGCCGTTGTTTGCAATGTGAACTTCATATATCGGTACTTTTTCCGCTGGAGACGTTGCTGCCGCTATAGCAACGTTCGTTGTTGGAATATTCGCGGCCGCGCTCGCACCGGATTGACGCGATAGGGATCGACTACCCACTTGATGTAGAAAAAGAAAAACAGCTAAGGGCGCCGCAATCAAAATCGTCACAATCAAAACAACTTTTTGATTTTTAGAGACTTTTTGTCGTTTACTATCAGCGAAAGAACGTTTCATATTACTAGTAAAGCCGCAAGAGGACCTTAATTATTTCGGCTTACCACATCCTAACTACTCCACTTCTTTATCAGTAAACACCACTAGTCGCTGGGAGTAAGTTTTAGAAGCTTTATCCCAGACTCCTTCGCAAGTAACAAGGTTAAGATGGGTTTTACCGTCCGACGAGCCGAATACATCTGAAGCGTCCGCTTTCGGGTCATACCTTCGGCTTTCGCGCACCACAAAGGTAGTGACGGCTCCTTTTCCATCTTCGACAGATAACTTGTCTCCCTTTCTTAATTTATGTAAATCATCAAACACCGATGCTTTCCCGTTTTTCCATCCAAAGTGTCCAGCAATAACAGCGCTGCCACTTTCCCCCGGGAGTGGGCCCTGATTAAACCAAGCAACGTTAGCGCTTTCTTTTGGCGCGTCCATCGCTCCATTAGGCGTAAGACCCACATACTCAACGGGAGCATCAACATTTATACTGGGAATTTTGAGACGTACCGGTAATCCAGAATCCGCCTGGCCGATCTGTCGGCTCGCTTGTTTTTGTTCTAGAAGAGCGACGGTATGAAGAGTGACGGTATTTTTAACAAGCGACTCCGAACTACCCCGAACCTGCTTACCGGCCGACAGGTTGGAACCCTGCTGACTAAAATGAAAGATCAGCGCCAGAAAAAGCGTGAAAACTGCGAGAGTGATTACGGACAATGTTCGTCTTGATAAAACTTTCGATAAATTCATATGCAGT
Organism: Parcubacteria group bacterium Gr01-1014_20; assembly: GCA_007376265.1. Classification (GTDB taxonomy): domain Bacteria; phylum Patescibacteriota; class Minisyncoccia; order UBA6257; family 2-01-FULL-56-20; genus VMFW01. Next base: position 67,390 of record VMFW01000010.1, on the reverse strand, counting down.
CAGAAGAGCTGGACCAACCCTAACCCGACTCTCTTTACTTACTAGTCAAAGAGGCGAATAAATCTACCAACTCTTCAGGGCGTCTAGACTAAATCGCTTGTCTCTTTCGAGCCAGATAGAATGAGGATAGGACAACGAAAACTCCAGCTAGAATAATGACATTTCGTGCGGTGTTGTTTTTGCTATCAGGACTAACTCCTGTATTTGGCAGTGTTGGAGCTTGAGTTAAAAAACCTTGCTGTTGCTGTGTTACTTGCGCCTGGAGTGTTTGCACGGTCGCTAACAAATCGTTCAGCTGAGCTTGCTGTACGGCGCTCGTGTCTGATGGGGTAGGAGTTGGTGTAGGGGTAGGGGTAGGGCTAGGAGTTGGTGTAGGAGTTGGAGACGGTGTTGGTGTGGGGGTAGGAGTTGGGGTTGGAGTCGAAAGAGTCGGCTCTGCCAAAAGATGTTAGCAGCTTGCGCGCCGCCCATGAGAACTATTTTCGCCCCAGAGCTAATATTAAGATTTTGCGCGATCTGGAAAATCCAGACATCGTTGGCGCCACCCGAGAGGGTGACGTCAGTGGGGATCGTGACACCAGTGCTCCACTTGTAGAGTCCGGGAGCAAGGGTCATACCTCCAATATTTCCAGCACCCAGTTCTGTGGCAGTTGGACCCGTTCTACCAGCGGCATCGGTGTATGCGGTTTGCATATCGAGTACAGCTGTGGTCATGGTAGCTGGAGTAGGAGCCGAGTAGTTGGCCGCGTATACTTTTCCGGTTACTATGGCTGACGTAGAAAATGTATTCGAGGCATCCGCTATTAATCCAAATCCAGTTATGGCAGTCGCGGCGATTGGACTCACTCCAATATCCCCAGTGATAGAGGTGGAGCCAGTAGTTGAGATTCCTGACTTTGTTAGGATCACGAAATTACCCGAAGCGCCAAGATTGACTGACGCTGGGCCGGCGGCGAGCGTCGCGACTGGCAGAACGAGCCCAAGCACGAATGAAAAGGCCACAACGGTTAATATTGAAACTTTTTTGAAGTTTTTCATATAATTGGTGACGCTAGAGAGCTTGAACCATTACAATGGGCTCTTATATGTTGTTAATAATATGTTAATAAGGATGCTAGAAAGCTTGATCTGTTGCGACTTGCTATAAAACCCATAAAGTGAGATGATTGAGATATAAGGACTTTGTCCTGGACGTAAAAAACAGTAATGCCGGTGTCACGAAATCTCGGCACATCCTCCATGGCTTTAAACGGAATAGCATTGCTAAACCCCTATCCGTTACGGGTAGGTGTAATCCTCTTGTAATATTACTAGTCTTCAAACGGCTGAATAAACATAACGGCTACAAATAACACGATGACTCCAGATCAGGAAACCGAACAAAAGGCGATATTGACCGCGGCACATAATAATTTTGAGAAAGGGCTTAATTCTCACGCTTTTTTAAAGGTAAACAATCACGAGACCGGAGAAGACATGGTCCAAGATACATTTGCTAAAACATGGAGCTATTTGGTGAAGGGAGGAAAAATTGATGTGATGAAAGCTTTTCTTTACCACATCCTAAATAACTTAATTGTAGATGAATACCGAAAACGCAAAACGGCATCACTCGATGTGATGATGGAAAAAGGCTTTGAGCCGGCAAACGCTGACTCCGGGCGTGTGCTTAATTTATTAGATGGAAAGTCAGCGCTTGTCTTGATTCAGCGTCTCCCAGAGAAGTATCAAAGAGTGATGCGGATGCGGTATGTTCAGGATTTATCACTCAAAGAGATGTCGCTCATCACTGGAGAGACAAAAAACGCGATGGCGGTACAAGCGCATCGAGGACTAGAGAAACTCAAACTCTTATACAACCCTGCGTAAGCAACGATTGTTTTAGGTACAATGTCCTAGAAAAAAATCATGCTCTGGACAGTTATCATAATCTTGTTAGCTCTTTGGCTCCTTGGGTTTAGTTTCAAGGAGGAGGACATCTAAAAAAGCTAAGAACCAAAAGTTCAACTAACATTTCCGGTGTTTTAACGTATACTAAGCTGATGTCACCTAAGTTTTTCAAAATATTAACTATAGTTCTTGCTGTAATGTTAGCCGGCCTTATTATTTACACTGTTTTCCAAAAACCACCCCAACAAGAAGATAACGGATATATTTCTAGAGAAACCGAGACCTTCACTCACGTTTTCGTAACCGGTTACGAAGGAGTCTATCCCGAAGTGACTGTGAAATTAGATTACGACCCCAAAGTAATCGACCTACGATCTTTTGGCGCCGAGATTCTCCTTCACAATAAAAACACCGATCAGATCGGAAGCATAAGGGTGATAAGCAACGATGGCCCAGGCTTCTCTTCCCCAAAGCAAGCCTTTGAAGAGATGCATTACTGTGACACCTGTGCTCCAAAAACAGTAGACATTAACTTTAAAAACGCGAGCGACATCCTGGCTTTCGAAAGTGAAAAAGAAAGCTGGTACATTTTTGCTCACGATCCAGGTTTTGTGGTGATGCGTATCCCTAAGCCAGACACGGAGGTCAAAAAAATCCTGCCCAGCCTAACGGTGAGCACCAGAATGACCAACACGATGCCCGAGCAGGCCGTATTGAAAGTTTATTTCACGAACGATAAAATAAAACCCGTGAAAAACTGCACCGAAGTGGTTCCGGTCGAACGCTACTACACCAAGACCTCGCAAGTGGCCACGTTTGCTATACTCTCTCTTTTAAATGGGTTGTATCAAAACGAAATTGACGCCGGTTATACGACCAACATCCCCAAGGGCGTTTGGTTAAACTCCATCAGAGTTGAAGATAGCGTGGCTTACGTTGACTTCAGTAAAAAACTCGAAGAGGGTGGGGGATCCTGCCACATGACGGCGCTAAGGAGCCAAATTGAGCAAACCCTCCTTGAATTCCCCACGGTAAAAAGCGTGCAAATATCGGTCGAAGGGAGAACCGGGGATATTCTTCAGCCTTAGAAGTTTTCCACATTGACCCCGTCTAGCCGTAGAGTACTATTAACTCCAATGGCAATTCGGAATAAAAAGGTCCGAAAAGGAGATGGCCCACAAAGGGCCTGCCAGAATTTGAATTTTGACTTTGAAATTCCCCGTTAAGCGGGGAATTTTTTTAGGTCAAAGAGTCCGGTTGTCGCCCGGACAAATTACAAACAATATAAAAAATGAAGGATAAACTTTCCACCGCGCTCTTAGAAGCGCAAGTTTTCAAATCTGGTCGTAACTATCTCGAGCGCGAAGGCTTCGTCGAAATTTTTCCTCCTCGAGTCGTCCGCGCCTCCGGCGCCTGCGAAAACGTCAACACGCTTTTCGAAGTGAGCTCGAATAAAGACTTCAACTGGTTTGGCCATCCAAAAAGACACCAGGCCTACCTCGCTCAAACCGGCCAGCTTTACCTCGAGGCTTTCGTGCCATATCTAAGCAAAGTTTATTGCGTTGGCCCCTCTTTCCGCGCTGAGCCCGGGTCTGACGATCGCCACCTGACTGAATTCCAAATGATGGAAATCGAATTTGCCGGCGACTTTGACAAACTCCTCCACCACATTGAAAGTTTTGTTTATGCGATCGCCCATGACATCGTGAAACTCCCCATTCAAAAACAAAAAGAAATGGGCTTGAACGAAATGGCCGTTGCCCATCTCGCCAACGTTAAACCAGTTTTTCCAAAAATCACCTACACCGAAGCCATCCAAAAATTAGGTTTGAATTGGGGCGATGACATCAATTCTAAAAAAGAAGCCGAGCTGGTCGCTATGCACGACAACCACCCCATCTTCATCACTCGCTACCCCGACCCACTCTGGGATCACAAAAAAGAAATCGAAGTCGAAAAGTTTTTCAACATGTTGCCCGACAAAGCCACCCCCGGACTCGTCCTCTCCGCTGACCTTATTCTGCCCGGAGCCGGGGAGGCGGTTGGCTCCGCCGCTCGAGTCGATGACCCCGAGACTCTCGTTTACCGCCTAACGAATTCCAAGATGTATAAGCGTCTCTTAGATATGGGTGGCAGCCTCGACGACTTTGCCTGGTACATCGAGAAATCCAAAGAAAACATGGTGCCTCACGCCGGCTGCGGTTTCGGCATGTCTCGCATCTTGCGCTGGATTGGTGGCAAGGACGACATCAAAAAAGCCGTCACCTTCGCCTCCAACCAGCATCAGATCATATAACTTGACTTTCTAAACAGATTAGTTATAATAGAGAAAGCAGAATACGAGATCTAAGGCTCTGATAAACGTACACAAGGAGGGTTGTGTTGAAGACCATTAGTTGTTTAACCGATCTTGGCGACCCAATTAACCTTGCGTCGTCCGAATGCGCCAGTGGGCATCAGGAGTTTATTCGTCTTGCCAGCCACGCTGTTATTGGGGTGGACAAGGAACAAAGCTCCATGCATTTCTGGCTTGATGCCGAACAGTCAGGCACATACCAATGCATCGGCGAGCTCGTGATATCGATTCAAAGCAGTATCACGGTGAGCATCTTCCTGAACCCGAGGACCGAGGAGCCCGTTCTCATTCAGGGAATGGTGAGCTTTGCCAGGCATTTTGGTCAGTATCTAAATGCCCGGATGTTCGCCGCCACCTTTGGAGAAAACCCCTCAAGTGTTTTTCAGGAGTTTCTCGATAGTTTCGGCTTTACGCATTATCGATGAATGACCCCGGGATGAATCATGAAAACAGCACCCGTTCGAATTGAGCGGGTGTTTTTTATCTCCCCCATCCTCAAGCGAGTATTTTATTTCAGAGAAGCTCTCGTCTGAAATGAAATATGAGCGAATCTTGCGTCGCCTTTTTATTTCCCATACAATTAGAAAACCTAAATGCCTGACGAACAAAGCCTTCCGCCCCAAAACGCCGCTCCAGCCAGTACTCCGGGCGGCATCGTTTTACCCGGTCGCAACGTTGTAATCCTGCCGAAGAAAATCTTCTTCACCAAAGGGGTTGGCGTCCATAAAGAACGTCTCGGTTCTTTTGAGATGGCCCTTCGCATGGCCGGCATTGAGTTTCTGAACCTAATTCTGGTTTCGAGCATTTTCCCGCCCGGTTGCAAAAAGATCAGCAAAGAAGAAGGTGTTAAACTCGTTCAGCCCGGCGAAGTTATATTTTGCGTTTACGATCGCCTCCAGACCAACGAACCCAACCGCCTCATTGCCGCCTCCGTCGGCGCCGCTATCCCAGCGGATGAAACCCAATACGGATATCTCTCCGAACATCACGCCTTTGGTGAAACTGAAGAAAAAGCGGGGGAGTATGCCGAAGATCTGGCCGCAAGTATGCTTGCCACCACCTTAGGTATTGAATTTGACCCCAACACCGCCTGGAGCGAGCGTGAGCAGCTTTACAAGATGAGCGGCAAGATCGTCAAAACCATGAACATGACCCAGTCCGCCATCGGCAACAAAGAGGGCCTTTGGACCACCGTGATCGCCGCCGGTGTTTTTATAACTTAAGCGAAATAAGATGTTTTTATTTAACCCAGAGCGAGACTTTTTCTTTGCAGAGGCTATCGGAGGCTGATTCAGCTTGGTTCCTCCGCCAGTTGGCGGAAGGGATGAATCAGCCGAGATGCAGGTGCGACAAAACCGCAGGAGTTTTGGCGACACCGGCTCTCCAAAGAAAAAGTTGAGTGACCATTAGGCGTGAACCCTTGATTTTGCTATAATAAACAACACAAAAGGCAAAGGTCGAGTTAAAGAAGACATTATTTAAAATGACAAAAGCAGGTTTAATCGAGGCCGTTATGAAGGCGGCTAACATCGAAACGAAAGCTCAATCCGAGCGAATTGTTGAAGCTGTTTTCGACACCATCGTTAAAACCATGAGCCGCGGCGAGGACGTTGCCATCACTGGCTTCGGCACTTTCAGAGTAGCCAAAAGAGCCGCTCGAGAGGGGCGCAATCCAAAAACCGGTGAAAAAATCCACATTGCCGCCGCTGTTAAGCCAAAATTCCGGGCCGGCAAGACGCTTAAAGAGGCGGTTCTATAGACCTCCTCTCGCAGTCGATCTTAAAAAGAGATCTCTTTTTAAAATTTATCCCTCACCATTCATGGTGAGGGATAAGTGTTCTTATAGGCTTTATAGCTTCGGTAGTAGCCCCCTAAATGTCGCGTTGAAATCAAAGAGATTTTTGTAAACCACCGCCAGCGATTCCAGTGAGTTCTTTATAAGACCGATAGATTCATCGGGCTGATAAAAACTACCGGAAAATGCCTGCTCTGCTTTGAGTCCGTTTTCTTTAGCGAGTTTAAAATAATTCGACGATTCGAACGCCAACCTAACCAAATCTTTATTATCGTAAAGTTTGAAAGCCGCGATTAATCTCTCGGCCTGTCCGATTCTCTTTTCAGCTATATTCATGAGCTCCTGGTTCTTAGAGAGCGCGAGAAAACCCACCACCTTTTTCGAAAGGAGGTTATAGTCGTTTTGTCGCCATTCAAGAATTCTCTTAGACAAATTTCTACTTCCTACTAAATCTAGATCCGAAATCCCACCTCCCTGGATTTGATAATAATTCTTTGCGCTTGAGAGCTCTCTGAGTATCTTCTGCTTCAGCCGCTGTATGTTCGGTTCGTTATAAGTTATTTCCTCTATCTTCTCCGTTAGATCTTCAGTTTCCTTTACACCGCAACCAATCACTTTTGTGAGTATCTGCTTTTTAACTTGAAGTTCCCCCCTTGATTTTTCTATGTAATCAGCCTCGCTCTTCTGAAGGGCATCGAGTTGAGCGCTCTCTTCCTTCAAGTCACACCCCCCTACTTCAGCCGCGACTGTATGCGCATATAGTCCCAAAATCAAAAAAGCCGCCACAGCAAAAAACACCGTCGAAAGCCCAATATTTCTATGGCGCCTAATCAGCAATTTTTTCGAGAATAGCATCTATCGTCGTTACTTCAGTTGAAGTTGATTCGTTTATCTCCTCAAGGATTTTCTCCGCATCCATAATTGCCCCATCTTCTTCCTTGGTCGATGGCGATATCTTCTTGGCGACTATAATAGTTTTCCCGGTCTCATCTCCCTCCTCATAAACCACACGCGTGAGTTCGATCTGGATATCAATTGCCTGAGCCTCCGCTCGAAGGCCTCTTAAATCTAGTCCACTTATAATTTCATCACCTGTTTTATTGACTGAAAAACCACCCACCACCACCAGAATGAAAACAGCCACAATTCCCAGCGCCGTGGTAAACCTAGCGCTTGATATCGCAAGGAGTCTAAAGACACTCGGTGTCGGGTCAAGTTGTTGGGTATTCAAAACAACCAGCTTTGATTTTCTAGAGTATTCCTGGTCCGGTTGAATCCTATTTAGTTTTCTTAAACTTTTAAGTAAGTCCATTAGTCAGTCCTTAAAATTTCCTTTAGTTTTTTTATGGCCCTATGCTGAATGACTTTTACCGATCCCTGACTCTTTTTTAGAGCCGCTGCTGTCTCTGCCACCGTGAGGTCCTCCACAAATCTCATAATGACCACGTCTTGATAGTTTGGCTCAAGCTCCTGGATTGCTTGCGCTAGTCTTTCGGCCTCGATGTCTTTATCGAAGCTAAACTGCTGAATTGCCGGCGCCAAGAATACTTCTGGGTCAACCTGGTCTATCGAGATGGATTCCCTTTTCGTCCGGTAAAAATCAATCACTTTATTTCTGGCAATTCTGTAGAGCCAGCTCGAGAAGGGGAAACCCCGACTCTTGTAACTCTTCATATTCTGCCAGGCATTTAAAAATACTTGATGAGTGAGATCCTCGGCTTCCTCACGCTGACCAACCTTGATCAGCACAAACCGATAAATCCTTGGTTGGTACAAATCATAAAGTTGACCAAAAGCCGAGGACTCACCCCTGGCGGCGCCTTGAATTAAGTTTTCCTCGCCATCCGCTATGGGTAACGAAGAACTATTGAATTGGTTACCAAAAATCTTAGAAATCGTGCCCTGATTGTAAGATTTTCAGGCCTTTTAGTCAAAAACAAGCTTGGGACGATTCTTTACAGCAATAATTACCAGTGATACTGTTACGGCAGCATTTAACCCATTATGGAGGTAGCAAATGCACCTGTGTAGCAAATGCAAGCCACTTAGGGGCTTGCCGACGATGAGCACGGCCAAGAAATGTGGCCACAAAACGGGCGAGAGCGGCAACAAGTATTGCGAGAAGTGCGCCCAAAAACTCAACCGCTGTCGGCGGTGCGGTAAAAAGATCAACTAATAGCCACTTAGAACTAGCGTGTAAGCGCTAGTTTTTTTATTCAGAATTTGGAGCGGGTAAGGGGAATCGGACCCCTGGCTCGACCTTGGCAAGGTCGCATATTACCACTATACGATACCCGCAGAATTTACTTGGGCTTAATATTACATTAGAGCTTCATCTATTTTCAAGTTAGTTTAATATGGATCCCGAAAACTTGTGTCCCTACGAGGAAGCGAACGTCGCCTCTCGCTTTGTTCGAGGCTCCCACAAACCCATCGGTTCGTGAGCTCCGCCACAGGAAAACTCTCGTTTTCTCGACCCCTTTCCCTGTTCGATTCCTCGTAAAGATTTTAAGCATAAATTTAAAAACTTGTGTCCCTACGAGGAATCGAACCTCGATCTCAGCCTTCGCAGGGCTACGCTCTATCCATTGAGCTACAGGGACATTAAAATCTTATAAACTTCTCAAGCGCATCAACTAGAGATCTTTCATGCTCCACCTCAACCAAAAAACGAGAAAGAATTGTTCTAACCTCCTCCCGATCCTCTTGTGAAAAAATAACTTTAAGCGGCGCTCGAAGTCTTTTTTTGAAACTCAATACTACCTCTGCCCATTCCTCGTTAGTATCATTATCTATTGCAAAATTTTCAACATCGGCGTAAGCATACGACTTACTATTGGCCACCGTCAACCCCTCTCCGTCCAGTCGAAACTCAATCATCCTCGGTTCTTGATTACCCCAAATCATCACCATAATTTCTGCAAGCACAATAAAAACTCCCAGTAGAAAGTTTCTCTGCCAAACCGCGAGAGCGAGGAGGGCCACCGCCACTCCGATGCTGGCCCAATACCAAGCTATGCCTTTTTCGCGGTACTCAAACTCCGGCGCCTGCCAAGTTAACTCGAAGTTTTCCATCTCCATAATTCTATCACAGACCACTTAACCGACTCCTCACGCCATAGCAACCGAGAGAGCGATTATTCTTCTTACCCCTGCCTCCTTTAAAGCTGTGCTGGCCTCGAGAAATGTTGCCCCGGAAGTTGTGACATCATCAATCAAAACTATGCCCTTGGTTCCAGTGAGCATCTCTTTTTTTGCCAAGAAACATCCCCTCACATTTTCAAACCGCGATTCGAAGTGGTTCTGTTCGCTCTGCGGCTTTGTTTCCCGCGTTCTGATCAAGACGTTTTTGTTGAGTTCAAGTTTAAAATGTCTGGCAAGCCCGCCTGCGATAATTTCCGACTGGTTAAAACCACGCTCTTTGAGTCTGCTCGGCGCGAGCGGAACAGGGACGACAGTGAACTTTTTTATATTTATATCAGAAAAAATACCTTCCGAGTAATCGCACAAAATTTTGGTGAGTGGTTCCGCCGCCGAACTTAAAGATTTGAACTTTAGGCTATAGATCAGCTTCTTTACGACCTCGTTGCCATAGCTTGTCGCCGCTCCAAGAATGTAGGGAAAGTCTCGATGGCATATTTTCCTGGCCAGAGGCAGGCGCGCGCGGCATTTCCCGCAAAACAACGTCCTAAATTTACCAATTCGCGCGAAACAATCCGAGCATAAAACGCGAGAGTCGTCCAAGTCAGCTCGGCACCCAAAGCAAAGTTCCGGAAACAAGAATTTAGAGAAAAAACTGAAATCGGCCATTCTAATATATTGGACTTAAAGGAGTTCGACTAATCAGCTATAATTATTGGATAAATGTTTAATCCCTTCAAGTCGCTAAGCCAGAAGATCTCCCCGAACTTCTTGGGTATTGATATTGGCACCACCTCGATAAAACTCGTTGAAGTAAAACAGGGCCGGCAACTTCCCATGGTGACTAACTACACCTTCCTACAGTCAAGCGGTCATCTAGTCAGATCAAATGATGTCCTCCAGACCGCGAATATGAAAATATTTGAAGAAGAGGTCATCGATCTTCTGAAAGTCGCCCTAAAGCACATGAAACCGAGTGCGAATGAGGTCCTCGCCTCCTTGCCAGTTTTTTCGGTTTTTACCAGCGTTTTTGAATTCCCAGAAATGTCCGAGGGTGAACTTAAGAAAAGTTTAACCTATCAAGCTCGACAATACATTCCCCAGCCCATCTCCGAGGTTGCTCTAGACTGGATGAAAGTAGGGGAGCGTACCGATGATAAAGGGTTCAAATACGAGCAAGTTCTCTTAATTTCTGTCCCCCAAGAACTAATTAAAAAATATCAGCAAATTTTTAAAAGCGCCGGTTTGAGCTTAAAAGCCCTAGAAATCGAAAGCCTAAGTCTCGCCCGTGCTCTCGTTGGCGGGGATAAAACCCCCACCATTATTATCGATATCGGCAGCCGTTCCACTAACATCATTTTCGTCGATAAAGGCCAGCTAAAATTCAACAGCCAGAGCGACTATGCCGGCGCTTCCCTTACTCAAGCCCTCGCCACGAGCCTGAATATCAACCCGTTACGGGCTGACGAGCTTAAAAAGGAACACGGTATCGTAAATGCTGGCCCAAATTACGAATTATCCACAATAATGTTGCCCTATGTCGATGTTATAATAAGTGAGGTTAAGAAGGCGGAGTATAACTATCAAACCCAATTTCCTGGGTCAGCTCGCGTTGAAAGAATCATTCTAAGTGGCGGCGGGGCGAACTTAGCTGGCATTACCGGTTATTTTGAAAAAGAGTTTGGCATTCCCATCGTCAAAGCCTCCCCATTCTTAAGATTCGAGTATCCAGGAATGATCGAACCCTTACTCGGTGAGATTAATCCTGTCTTTAGCGTGGCCCTTGGCTTAACGCTTCGAGAGTTTTCGTAAACTAAGATTTTGGGTTACAGCTTTTAGGTTTTAGGGTCGGAAGTGATAAGTGGTATCTCGAACCTATAACCTACAATCTAGAACCTAAAAATGGCCCTCCCTCAAAAAGTCGTTGATCAACTATCTCGTTCTCCAGCTAGAACCCAGGGTGCTTTAGGCCAGCTTTTAATGCTTGGCACAATCCTTTTCGCCGTAAGCCTGGCGGTTTATCTGGGACTCGCTTTTGGCTACCGCCCCTACCTAGAAAGCGAAATTAGTCGCCTCAATAACCAAATCGCGTCTTTTACAAAAAGTGTTCCTCCGGCGGACCAAGCCAAGCTTGTCCACTTCTACTCCCAGATCGTTAACTTGAAATCTCTTCTTGGTAAACACGTCGTTTTTTCTCCAATTTTTGCTTGGATAGAGGCTAACACCCAGATCAATACCTCATTCGGTGGAGTGAGTATTAACCAAAAAAATAATCAAATTTCCGTTGACGCTGTTTCAAAAACCCTCGAAGATGTTTCTGAACAACTTCTGGTATTCGAAAAAATTCCCGAGGTTAAAGAAGTCAAAATATCAAGCGTCTCTCAGCAGGAAAATAAATTTTGGCGCTTTAATTTAAACCTTGTCGTCGATTTCAAATCCATTGTTACGCCGGTAGAAGAGCCTCCGAGCGAATAAATTTCTAAATAATGAAACAGTCTTTAAAAAGGTTGGTCAGTATGGTCTTGGTCCTCTTTCTCGTTGTGGCGGCTTTTATCGTTTTTTTCCAGTTTACCCAACCCGAGTACGAAGACATCCAAGTAGTGAGAGGTGAAGAGTTTGCTAGGCGAGATTTCGTTGAAAAACAGCAATCTGCAATCACCCAAGTCAAAAAACTCATTGCCGAGTATGAGGATAGTCTTGACTTCCAGACGCTCGTCTCCGCCTCTTTCCCCGGCGATCAAGATATCTACAGCGCCGTCGCCCAAATAGGTGGCCTTGTTTCTCTCGACAGTCTAACTCTTCAATCCTTTTCGGTAACCGAAACCAAGGCTCAAGAATTGCAAATTTCGGGCGGTGATCCGAATTCTTCGAAACGCACCAGCCTTATTCGTCCCTATGGCACCATCACTTTTCGCCTCCAGCTCATCGGCACTTACGAAGATATCAAAAGTTTTCTTGGTCACATTGAAACCAACATTCGTCTCTTCGATATCAGTTCAGCCGACATCCGGCCCGCCGCTAAAAGCAATGTTAACGTTTTTAGCGCCAGCGTAGAGGTCACTACCTACTATCAGGGTAGTAATAAATAAAAATCAATGGCTATAGTTATCGAAGAAACAAGACGGAGGACAAGCTTTGTATCGATTTTCACTTGGATCGTTATCATCAGCGTGATCGTGGCGGCTTCTTATTACATTTTTTTCACGAAACCCGCGACCGTCGACTTTGTCATCCCTAACGAATTCCAAGATACCACAGAACTTTCAACCATCAAGCTGAACCGAGCGTTAATCGACAACGACCCTATCTTCGGCACCCTCGAGCCCCGCATCACTCCGCCGTCCGAGGCGCGAACGGGTCGCTTGAACCCTTTCCTGCCCTTCTAGAGGACTCCATTTATAAATCGGTTTTAGACTGTTGTATAATTTAGGGGAGTAGAAGGTAGCCCCATTTTTTGGCATATTTCTAGACCTGTAAACCAAAATGACCGACGACCAATTTTTAACTGAACTGATCAAAGCCGGTTTGATCGATGAGGTTTCTCTAACCAAAATAAAAAGAGAAGCCTTTTTGTCAGGCAAGAAAATTGAGGGTTTGATTAGCGAACGAAAGCTGATCGACGACGTGAAAATCGCCGAACTTAAGAGCCGAATCCTTAAAATTCCCTATCAAAAACTGAACGCCGATTCGATCGATATAAAAATACTTGAAATCATTCCCGAGGAAACCGTGAGAACCTACGGTGTCGCCCCCATCTCAAAAACCGACAACCTGCTTGTGGTCGGAATGGTTAGCCCCGATGATCAGAAAGCTCAGGAAGCGCTTAAATTTATTGCCCGCCGGCATCGCCTAAGTTTGGGCATTTATCTCATCTCCCACAGCGACTGGCAAGCTGTCTTAAAAAGATACTCTCCTTTCAAGAGCGAGATCGAAGCCGCCGTCCAATCCCTAAACTTGAAAACCGGTGATGGCATGCGAAAGTTTGTAAGGCTTGACGAAGCGGCCGGGGGAGCTGAAGAAGCTCCCATCATTCGGATTGTTGCTGATACCATCAAAGAGGCTGTAGAAAACAAGGCTTCCGATATTCACATCGAACCCCAAGACACCTACCTAAGAATTCGCTTTAGAATTGATGGTGAGCTTGCGGAAACAGCCAGCCTTCCTGTTGAGATGTCTCAACTCGTAATCTCAAGGGTTAAAGTCATCTCGAATTTAAAAATTGATGAAACTCGTATTCCCCAGGACGGCCGCTTCCGAAGTAAGGTGAACGATCGTCCCATCGATTTCAGAGTCTCCACTTTCCCCACCCCCCTTGGCGAAAAAGTTGCCATCAGAATCCTAGATCAATCCGTGGGTCTAAAAACTTTCGACCAACTTGGCCTCGTTGGTAGAAATCTTGACGCCGTTAAGTCCGGTCTCGATAAGCCCTACGGCATGGTTCTCGTGAGCGGGCCGACCGGCTCTGGAAAAAGCACTACTCTATACTCTCTCCTCCAGACCTTAAATGACCAATCCGTAAACATCGTGAGCCTCGAAGACCCAGTTGAGTATTTTGTGACCGGCGTCAACCAATCCCAAGTCAGGCCAGAAATCGGCTACGATTTTGCCTCGGGTCTGCGCCAGATTTTGCGCCAAGACCCCGACATCATCATGGTTGGAGAAATCCGCGACAACGAAACGGCTGGCCTGGCTGTCCACGCCGCCCTAACCGGACACATTGTCCTCTCTACCATCCACACCAATAATTCCGTGGGCGTCATACCGAGGTTAATCGACATGAAAGTCGAGCCCTTCCTCCTGCCATCAGCGGTAAACCTTATGATCGCCCAACGCCTGGTTTCCTTGCTTTGCAACGATTGCAAAAAATCGGAAGAGGCTTCTGCTCCTATCCAAAAAATAATCAAGACCGCCATCACGGGTGTCTCTGGTGATCTCGGCGCCAAATATAAAGAGCCCTACAAAATCTATCACGCCCCAGGCTGTGCCCGCTGTAAAAATAAAGGCTTCACTGGTAGGATGGCCATCTTCGAGGTCTTTGAGATGACCCCCGGCGTCGCTTCGATTGTTACAAGCGGTCCCAATGCCGAAAAACTTCTCGCGGAGTCTAAGCGGCAGGGCATGATAACCCTGAGGCAAGATGGAATCTTGAAAGCCCTCGCTGGTCTTATTTCGATAGAAGACGTTATCCGCGAGACCGAGGAAGTGTGATACAATTCAAGTAAATCAATTCGTATACTTAGTAAGAATTAGCCATTTATAACTTCGTGGAAAACTACCAAGACAAGTTAAAAGATCTTCTCGTTACAACTGCCAAACAAAGCGCCTCCGACCTCCACATTGGGGTCGGTCGCAGGCCCATCATCCGGGTTGATGGCTCTCTAGTTCCCATCCAGAAAGAAAACATTATCACGCCTGAGGAAGCAGAAGGATTAGTGATGGCGCTTCTTACCCCTACTCAAAAGGAGAGATTCTTAAAAGAAAAACAGCTCGATTTTGCCTACAGCCTTGAAGACAAAGCTAGGTTTAGGGTTAACGTCTACTTCCAAAAAGGGTTTATGGCTGCCGCCCTACGGCTCATTCCCACTCGCATCCGCACCCTCGAAGAGTTAAACCTCCCACCCATTCTTCACGATTTCGCGAGGTTGTCTCAAGGTTTCATTTTAATTGTCGGTCCCGCCGGTCACGGGAAATCAACCACCATGGCCGCCATTTTAGACGAGATCAATCACGCAAGAAACGAACACATCATCACTGTCGAAGATCCAATCGAATACCTTTTCACTCAAGATAAGTGCATCATTTCCCAGCGTGAAGTTGGCAACGACACCGAAAGTTTTTCTTCCGGTCTCCGAACCATCCTCCGACAAGACCCCGATGTTCTCATGGTCGGCGAAATGCGTGATTCAGCCTCGATCGCGACTGCCATGACCGCTTCAGAAACTGGCCACCTGGTTTTATCCACGCTTCATACGAATTCCGCCTCTCAAACTGTTGACCGCATCATTGACTCCTTTCCTCCGGAACAACAAGGCCAAGTTATCTCTCAGCTATCTGCCACCCTCGTCGCCATCGTTTCTCTCCGACTACTCCCGAGATTAGGGGGCGGGCGAGTGCCAGCCGCTGAAATCATGATTGTGAATCCTGCCGTCCGAAACTTAATTCGGGAGAAAAAGGTTTATCAGATTGATCTCGTCATCGAAACCAGTCTACAAGAGGGGATGATCAGCTTAAACCGTTCCCTTGCTAAACTTGTGAAAGGAAAAGAGATTTCTCTCGAAACTGCGGAGACCTATTCTTTAAATCCATCAGAACTCCGCATTCTATTAGAGAGGATTTAGAATCGTGGTTCATGGATTTTAAACCATGAATCACCAACATTTTGAGCCCACGATCCCAGTTTCATGCTTTATGATTCATGAAGTATAAATACCAAGCCAAAAACAAAACCGGCGAGATGCAAGTTGGCTTTGTCGATGCCATTGATAAAGACAGCGCCGCGAGCATCTTGGCAAGCCACGATCTTTTTATCCTTTATCTAGAATCAGCCGAGAAGCGTCGCTGGTATGAAGGACTGGCCAGTTATTTCGAGCGTGTGAAACGGAAAGATATGGTTATCTTTACGCGCCAACTGGCCGTGCTCCTTGAAGCGCGCCTACCATTAAACACCGCCCTCAAAACCCTCTACGACCAAACCAACCAGCCTACACTCAAAGAAACCGTCTACCAAATCTCCGAGGACATCGACGCTGGTTTAGCTTTTTCCCAAGCCCTTGAACGGCATCCGGCCGTTTTCTCAAACTTCTTTATTAGCATGGTCCGCTCTTCGGAGGTTACCGGCAACCTAAACGAAGTGGCGGGCTTTCTCGCCGACTATACTGAAAAAGAAGATCTACTGATAACCAAAGCCAGGAGCGCCATGATTTACCCCGCCATCGTCATTGGTCTTTTTCTTGTTGTCGCCACGATTTTAGTCACGGTGGTTTTTCCCCAGCTGAAGCCCGTTTTCGAGCAAAGCGGCGCAGATTTGCCCTTTCTCACAAAACTTTTGATCAACTCCGGTGACATCGCTGGCCGCTGGTGGCCAGCCATCGCTCTCGTTGTCTGCATTTTTTTCATTATCATTGTCGACTACGTTAAGTCCCCGGAGGGTCGGGCTTTTTGGGACGAACTCAAAACTCGTTTGCCAATTGTGAGCAAAGTCCACGTTCCGGTTACGATCACCCGATTTTCAAACGCCGCGGCTATCCTTTTAAAAGGCGGCGTGCCGCTCGCTCAATCGATTGAGATCGTAAGCCAAACCATCGACAACGTTCTCTACCAGGATATTTTGCGTGAGGTCGCCGAAGAAATCCGTCAAGGCGTGCCGCTTTCCGAGGCCATTTCAAAATATCCCGACTATTTCCCGCCGCTCGTCTCCCAAATGTTGGTAGTGGGGGAGTCCACCGGTCAGCTCGACAAGATGTTCATGAGGATTTCCACCTTCTATAACCGAGAAGCGGATAATGTTATCAACAACGTCGTCGATTTGATTCAACCTATCCTAATGATTGGTATCGGCGTGATGGTCGCTTTCCTCTTTGCGGCGGTTCTTCTCCCAATTTACAAATTAACCGCCACCTTTGGCAGTAGTTAAGTAATCAACACATTTAGGCTTGAAGTCATATGAGTTATGATAGAATTAACCAATACCCCCTTGCCTAGTCGGTAGGGGGACGGAAAGGTCGATTATTGCTGAAAAATTTAATGTATAACAAAAAAGGTTTTACGCTTATCGAAATTCTCATCGTTGTAGCCATTATCGGTATTTTAGCTTCGGTGGTTCTAGTCGGTTTAGGGCCTCTTCAGAGGCAGGGTAGGGACGCGAGAAGAATTTCTGACATTAAGCAAATCCAGACCGGCCTGGAACTTTACTACACGAAGTGTGGTTATTATCCCGGTGCCGCGCAAGCCACTCCCGCCTGTGGTGCTCGAGCAGCGGGCCTCGTTACCCTTCCGGTCACTATCGCAGCTGCCGATCTTGGTGGCATCATTATCGGTAGTGCTCTTGGTGTTAGCAACATGCCCGAAGATCCAAACGCCAGCCGTGAATACCAGTATCAGTCCGATGGCACCGTGTACGTTCTAAGGGCCCAACTAGACGATGCAAATAACCGGGCTCTTCAAGGCGATGTTGATACCGTCGCTGCACCGCTAACGCTTGATTGCACCGATACCGCCGCCGCTCCTTTTTACTGCGTTCAGCTTTAAAAAAGGTACCTGTTATCGGTCACTAGTTAATAGGCATTAGTTAAAAATGATGCAGATCTGGTTGTTTATTTTCGGTCTTGCCATTGGCAGTTTCCTGAATGTGATTGCGGTCAGATACAATCCGGAAAAGTTCATACTTAATAAAAAAACCTTGGGTGGGCGTTCTGCCTGTCCTAAGTGCGGGAACAAGCTCAACTGGTTTGAGCTTGTTCCTTTGTTAAGCTTTATCTTTCTGCGCGCGCGCTGCCGAAACTGTAAGAAAAAAATAAGTTTTCAATATCCGTTAGTAGAATTAATTAGCGGCTCGATTTTCGTTTTCGTTCCAGCGCTCCTATCTTCCAATTTCGGATTCAAGAGCATTTGCCTGTCGTCGGATGTTTCCTGTTCCGCGCTCCACTTTTCATGGGTTTTAATTTTCCTGACTCTTCTTTTAATTTCACTTATCGACATCCGCGTCAAAATCATCCCCGACGAAGCCAATATTTTTTTAATAATCCTGGGTGTTGTGATTGCCATTTTTGCCGCCAAAGAATTCGGGCCCGTGAGCGGCTCCTTCTTGGGTCCTTACGCCGCTCTTTTTGGCCTCCGAGACATTCTTTGGTTGAATCGAGTTATCGCCTTAGCTTTTGGCATTGTTTTTTATGGCCTGCTAATTCTAATCACCAAAGGCCGGGGCATGGGAATGGGGGATTTGAAACTCACGGCCGCGCTAGGCGTCGTTTTCGGCTGGCCGGATATCGTTATCATTACTGGTCTTTCCTTTATTATTGGCTCGCTCTTCAGTCTCCCCGGACTTTTGTCTAAAAAGAAAGGCCTTAAAAGTTTCCTCCCTTTTGGTCCTTTTATAGCTATGGCGAGTTGTGTCGTTTTCTTCTGGGGCATCGTTTACAGTCGCCGGAGCGAGAAGCAAATCCTGCTTAACGTTGAAAAAGCCAAAATCACCCAAACCGTTCTACGCGCGAAAGAATTAACCCTAGCCGGATACACCAAGCCCATCTCAAATCCACCCCCATGTTCTTATGGCTTCAGGATCGATTACACGAATAAAATCTACTCCCTCTTCGAATACATCCCTCCCGCCCCAACCACCTGCGACCAAATCCTGACCATAACCAGCATCGCCCCAAACCCACCCAGTTACCGCGAAACCGAAAGCAACACCTTAAGTTCTAAGCTGGATTTTGATACTGGCCCAAACCGATTGGGCTATCTACTTTTTGTTCCTCCCGACCCCAAAGTCCTCCTCTTTGACGAAGGCGGGAATATCGTTCAAAACACTCCGATGAATATCTACGTCAAAACCGACGACCCAGTGAGTCCAACCGGAGCCATCATCCGAATTAATAACGTGACCGCCCAATTGAGTTTCCCAAGCTCCTAGCCAATTTTATGATCCAAGGTCCAAGGTTTACATTCCATGATCGTAGCGGCCAAGCCATCGCCGAGGCCATCGTTGCTTTAGCAATCCTCACCATCGGTTACATGGCAGTTCTCACCCTCCTAAATCGTTCTCTTTCGATCACCCAGGTGGTGAGCGACCAAAACATTGCCACCTATCTGGCCGCGGAGGGTATTGAGATCGTAAAAAACTTGAGTGATGCCAACATCAGAAAGGGTTTTTCTTACGATGAGGATTTTAATGTCGGTAGCTACGAGGTTTCTTACCTCACTGAACTTGAAAGTGATAATCCTGAAGATGGCGACAACCCTGGGCTCAGGGTTGGTAATCAAAATGATTTCAGTTCCACCCCGCTACGATTTAGCCCAGCCCTAGGCTACTCCTATGACCTATCGGGAACACCAACTAAGTTTTTTCGTACCGTCAGAATCTTGCCCCCCGCTCCTCCTGCTAGGCGGATGCAGATTGTTTCCATCGTTCAGTGGAATCAAAAAGGTGGCGGCCGAGGATCCGTCCAGCTCGAGGACTTCTTCTTCACAAACAACTAAGCATGAAAAATTTTTTTCCCAAATCAATAAAAAATGGGGGGTTCACCTTGGTTGAGCTCATTGTTTCGGCCGGCGTCTTTGCGGTTGTGACTACAATCGCGATGGGCGGTTTTGTGAGTGCTCTCCGCACTCATCGGAACGCCATGGCTTTGATGACTGCAAACAGCAATACGAGCGCCGCCATTGAACAGATTGCAAGAGAAATCAGAACCGGCAAAAGTTTTACCGCGAGCGGCCCAAACCTTTCGTTCGAGAACGCCGATGGCAATAACGTTACCTACGACCTCTCGGGTGAAATTCTCGTAAGAAGCGAAAACAACGGCCCAGCCCAAAAGATTACCGATGAAAACGTTTTGGTCAATTACCTAAGCTTCAGAATTATGAATGGCACCCTCCCCCTGGTCAATTACCCGTCGCGAATCGTCATCAATATCGGTGTGGTTCCAAAAGATATTAAGACAAGCGTAAAAAATATCGACATCCAAACCAGCGTGAGCACAAGAAATGAGTAAGCACAGATCCATGACGCCTAAATCAAAACTTAAAACTTCCTCCAGCGCCGGCCAGACTATGCTTCTGGTTGTCATGATGATAAGCGGCGTTGTCCTGAGCATCAGTTTGGTCGCTGGCATCTTAATGATTTATCAAATCCGTCAAGCCGGTAATTTCACCAACTCCGCCAAAGCCATCTTCGCCGCCGACACCGGAGTCGGCTGGTGGTTTTTCAGCCAGACACCCTCCTATAATCCTGCCTACAACTCCTCAAGTATCAACGGCGCTTTTGGCAACGGGGCCAGTTTCGAAATCGTTGAATTGCCCAACGGCACAGCCAAAATCGTTGGCCAAGCCGGTAATTCCAAAAGAGCCCTTCTCGTAGAGTCGCTCGCCGTTCTGCCCGGGTCTGCCTCCTGCGAGCCAATGGACATCGTACTACTCATCGACGCTTCTTTCGATGGCGGGTCAGACTTAAATGCCATCAAACTCGCCGCCAAAGGTTTTGCGAGCGACTTAAGCCCTAGTCCTCAAGGGACCCACATTGGCGCAATAGGCGTCGATGATGCAGCCCCTCCGGTTACCCTCATGGATGATCTAACCCAGATAAATTCGGCCATCGACAACATCCCTAATCCAATTGTTGGAGATGATTTTAATCTTGCTGCCGGCATACTCGGCGCCCACACTGCTCTCTCCGAGGCAAGCGATCGACTAGGGGTGAGAGATGTTATCATTATCCTCACCGGCCAACGACCAAATGTCCCGACTACAGCCCCCGGCGCAGAAGCTCTTGCCCAAAACCAAGCCACCTCCGCCAAAAACGATACCGATCCAATTTCAATTGTCACTATCCTAATCGACTCGCCAGGCGCCGTTACATCTGCCTACTACAGTCAAATGGCCAGCCACCCTACCTACGCCTATGAAACCACCCAAGCTAATCTTTCGCCCGCCATGCTTGGGACTTCTGACTCACTTTGTCAGTTGCACTATCTACAATGCCAGGATCAAAACGCAGACGTCATGCTTCTTGTCGACACCACGATTGGATCAATGGGGTCCGTAAGAACTGGCCTAAACGCCTTTGTTAACAGGCTTAATTTCGCACTTCCCCCAAATCCAAACCAAACCATGGTCGGTCAAATCGGTTACACCGACACCTACTATGGTTACAATGACCCGAGCACCTTCAGGGGATCATTAGCCTCTGTTTTGAACGCCATCAGCCAACTCGTCACATTTGGCCCAAATAACATCAGTGCCTTTGACGACGCCATTAATGGTGGAGCAAGCGCCATCCTAAACAACCGTCCCGGAGATCCAGCTATAAACGACTTTATGCTCATCGTTACCGACTCCATGCCAACTGCTGGTGACAAGGGTGGTGTCTCGGCCGCCGCCCAGCTTGCGAGAGACGCTGGTATTACCACTTATGTCGCCGCGCTCGGATCCACCGATTGTCTTGACGATGCCAGTTACTATCGAGGCGTCGCCGGCCATCCCGCCAGATGTTTTGACGACACGGACTACAGCGACTTAGATGATCTTTTAACCGACGAACTCCTCCTTTGTCCTTAAGAAGTTTTGAGGTAAAATCGTTGAATAAATTGAGCCAAATAGGTAAGCGGTCGGGTTAAGTTGCAAAACGTTTTTATTAACAGATCGGTTTCATCAATGAATAAAGAAATTGAATTAAGAACAAAAAAGTTACGAGAAGAAATAAACCGTTATCGCTACCTCTATCACGTCTTAGATCGGCAGGAAATTTCAGACGAGAGCCTCGACTCTTTAAAAAAAGAGCTTTTTGACCTCGAGCAAAAATTTCCGGAACTTGTCACTCCCGACTCTCCCACGCAAAGAGTTGGCGGAGCGCCCCTTAAAGAATTCAAAAAGATCACTCACGAAATGCGAATGAATTCGCTAAACGATGCCTTTAGTAAGAAAGATGTTGAGGATTGGATTACTCGATTAGAAAACTACCTCGGCTACCACCTTGCATCTGCGGAGCCATTTTATTGTGACCTGAAGATGGACGGTCTCGCGGTAGAGCTCATCTATGAAAATGACACTTTGATGAGTGGATCCACTCGTGGAGATGGTTTGATAGGGGAGGATGTCACGCAAAATCTCAAAACCATTGAAGCCATCCCCCTCAAGCTTGGCACGGACAACCCCCCCAAAAGGATCATTGTGCGGGGTGAGGTTTTTTTAACCAAAAAAGAGTTTTCAAGAATCAATCGAGAACAAGAAAAAA
Organism: Parcubacteria group bacterium Gr01-1014_20; assembly: GCA_007376265.1. Taxonomy (GTDB): domain Bacteria; phylum Patescibacteriota; class Minisyncoccia; order UBA6257; family 2-01-FULL-56-20; genus VMFW01. The sequence continues at coordinate 45,265 of VMFW01000010.1, read as the reverse complement.
AGGGAGAAAAAATTTATGCCAACCCTCGAAACGTCGCCGCCGGTGCCATCCGTCAACTTGATCCCCGTGTCACCGCCTCGAGAAAACTTGATTTTTACGCCTATGGCATTGTGGCCGCTCCCGAGATTTATAAAACCCACACGAGCGAGTTTAAAACTCTCAGGGAACTTGGATTCAAAACCAACCCGAACGGCCAGACGGTAAAAAATCTCGAAGAAGTCTTTGTTTTCCAAAAGAAGTGGGAAAAAGCCCGCGAAAAATTGCCCTATGAGATTGATGGCGTGGTGGTTTTTATAAACGACAATCAAATTTTTTCGAGCGCCGGCATTATTGGCAAGGCCCCCCGGGCCGCTATTGCCTATAAATTTTCCCCCCGCGAAGCAACCACTATTGTGCTCGGCGTAAACATCCAGGTCGGTCGCACCGGCGTTCTAACCCCAGTCGCCGTTATGAAGCCGGTTTCCGTTGGAGGGATTACCATTACGCACGCTAGTCTTCACAATGCCGATGAAATCGATCGACTAGGCTTGAAAATTGGAGACACCGTTATCATTAGTCGGGCTGGGGATGTTATCCCTAAAATCACCAAAGTTTTGAAAGAGCTAAGAACCGGTAGAGAAAAGTCCTTCTCGATGCCGCCCAGATGTCCTGTCGACGGTTCACCAGTTGTTCGCGACGGCGTGGCCTATCGTTGTTCCAATCAAAACTGCGCCGCAAAGCTAAGGGAAGCCATCTATCACTTTGTTTCCCGCCAAGCTTTCAATATCGAAGGTTTGGGGCCAAAAATCATCGACCGATTTTTGGATGAAGGATTAATCTCTGATGCCGCCGATATTTTTGAACTGAAAAAAGAAATCGGCGAGATCGCCACCCTTCCGCATTTCGGAGAAAAATCAGCCGAAAACATCGTGAACGAAGTTGAGTCACGCAAAAAAATTCTCCTTGAAAAACTAATTTACAGTCTCGGCATCTTTCATGTTGGCGAAGAAACCGCCATCGCTCTTGCTAAGAGATTTCCCTCTAAGAGCATTGGTGATCTACTCGAGACGTTTTCCAAGCTATCACTCGAAGACCTCCAAAAAATTCAGGATATCGGGCCCAAAGTCGCCGAAAGCATATATGGCTGGTTTCGGGAAAAACGAAATACGTCTTTCCTCAAAAAATTAGAAGAGGTGGGTGTTGTTATTAAGAAAGAGGGGTCTTTGGCTAAGAGCGACAAGTTGGTCGGCAAGACTTTTGTCCTAACTGGCTCTCTCTCGTCCATGTCTCGAGACGAAGCCAAAGAAAAAATTAGGAACTTAGGCGGCGAAATCTCTGAAGCCGTGAGTTCTAAAACCAGTTTTGTGATTGTCGGTTCTGACCCTGGATCAAAATTTGAAAGAGCTAAAAAACTAGGGGTAAAAATATTAGACGAGCATGAATTCCGAAACATAATAAAGTAAAAAACCGCCATCAGACGGTTTTTTACTTGGTCTCGTGATGCATGTTTCACGTACCACGCCTTGCCGCTTATCCTCCCCCCCCAGGATTTCCTTCTCTAATTCTATATCCACAGGCCCTAAGATTGCACGGTTCCGTATAGTACTCGATCTCACAAGATCCGTTAACATCGACGTATCTTTCCCAGCGCTGGACGCCTGGGCCACAACTGGCGCTACAAGTGCCAATTTGTCTTGGTGGGTCGCCCAAAACGCACACTCCCGCTCCGCCCTGATTTGTCTCATCGGTATCACTCGGATCGTATGAACCAGGGTTGGTAGCATCTCCATCGGTGTGGCACCCAGGGTCAGCCGCATCAATAAAGGTATCGCTGTCATCATCAATTCCGTTCGAACACTGCGCATTACCCGCTGGCGTATTACTCACGGTAACCGCAATCTCGTTGCTCCAACCAGAGACAAGGGCGTTCGACAAGTTTTCCGCTTTAGCTCTAACGTAATAAGTTCCCGTGTTTGCAAAAATAATATTACTTGTCCCAGCGGTTGGCGGGGTCGCATTCGAAGTGCCCACATCCACCCAGCTCCCATTTAAGCCATACTTTCTTTGGAAAGTATATTTTAGCGAAACGGCCGGTGGGTTAGTTCCCACGAGGGCGCTATAAGTTTTTGAGTCCAACTTTACCGCCGCCGTTGGTCCCGTTAAAACCGGTGCCGCAAGACCTACAGGCGCTTGGCCCACCACGTCAAATTCGAACATTATACTCGCCCCATTGCTCGGCCACACCACAAAATCATTTATAACCGCAGCTCCCGCTCCAGAGTAGCATTCATTTGCAGAGCCCCTCACGTCCGCGAAGTGCTTACTGGGCGTTTCATCAAACTTTACTTCGATGTGACCCACACTTCCCACTCCCCCGGTCACTGCGCACTGGGCAAAAGTTGTTCCGGGTTGACTGTTACAGCTTATAAAAGAGTCCGAACTGCTAAATGTAATCCTCGGCTTTTGGACCACAAAAGGCGCGGAAATCGTCATCTGCAACTCATCACCGTCCTTCATCACCGGGGTTGTCATGTTATCGAGCGCGTTGCACCGCTGAGCAACTGGATAAGGGTAATCGATCTGTCCATTATTGTTGGTATCCCAAATGCCAGTCGGCGTGCCCTGAATGTTACCAGTCTCGAGCCAGTTAATGTTGGCCGCCGGCCTCGTGAAATCGTTATTGTCGTAGGAAACGTTGATAAAAGAACCAGATTGGACGGCTTCTCTGCCATCAGCCTGGTCGATTACCCGCATACTCCCTTCTTCGTAGGCGCTTGCCCAGTAGGTAACGTCGTAATTTATCGTGAGCCCATTCATTTTCGCATTTTGCACTCCGGATATGAGTGGTTGGCCAAGATCTGGAAAGAAAATATCGGTTATGCTGGTATCATTGTTAAAAAAGGTAACACTTCGTCTTGCCTCGGCCAGACCACCTGGCAGAAAAACTGACCCTAAAACCAGCAAGCCAATTAATATCTTCATCGCCCCTGCGCTCGGACCCCTTTGAATAGGGGAACCAGTCGCGCCTGGTGGCGGCAGATTTACTTTTTTCTTCTTAGCCATGATTATTGTCAGCACCACAATGAATATAACGACTACCCCTCCAACTACCATCCAGACCATATCTAGTTTTGGAAATCCCGATTTGGTATCAGTTGGTGCCGTCGCTCCCGTCGGACATTTTTGCGGATCAATTTCCCGACAGTCATAGGTCAAATCAACTTGATCCACCAGCTTTTCTCCTCCATCAAATACATTGGCCCGCAAAGTTAGAGCGCCGTAGCTCGCCGGGGCGGTGAAATCTCCTTTAAAACCCATCATGTTTCCCGTGATGTCCCCGGTGTAGGTGTACTTTTTAATCACGTTATATTCACTATCAACCAACTCCAGTTCAAATTTTCCGGTCGTCTTTGGTTCTAGGGAGGCGTTGTGAATACAAGCGAAAACGGTATTTGCCTCGCCGCTCGCGAGAGGAAACTTACTAAGTCCCACAAAGTTTATTCTTCCACGACTAACGCCGTTTCTCGCAAACCTCACATTCAGTATCGAAGAGGAATCTTGCCACTTCGATTTCGCTACCAAGTAATAGACCGGATAACTCGTGTTATCAATTTCATAAGACAGGGTTTTTGTCTCCCCAGCCTTAAGCGTCACGACCTCTCTTTTGGCTTTCAGTCTTTGGCTATCCAAAGTCCCATCCCAGAAATACAAATCGTAACTTACCTCTGCAGCTTGGCTAGTCTTCGTGGTGTTGGTTATCGGAAAGCGCACGATCACTTTTTCGTCTTTTGAGAAGGGAGATGTATTTCCAACAAAACGGTAGGCCTTATTGTTTAGGGTCACCTTGTTTTTGTCGAGCTGAACCGTTCCTTGTGTATCGCTCACAATCTTAAAAGAATTCCTTCCTCCCGAAACATCATCCGTAAAAGGTAAACCCAAAAGGTTCATCCTCTCGTCCGACAAAAAATAAGTTACCGCCTCATACTCTCCGCTTGGCGCCCCCGTTGGCACCCTCCAGGTGAACTCGAATTTCCTAGTCGCCTTGGCGTCAAGATTCACCTTCTCTTTTACCAGGGTATAGTCGATTAAATGGCTGCCATTCTTTTGCGCGTTCGCCGCGTCCGTCTGCTTTCGGTAAATCTTCATGTAAATCGAACCCTCCACCACCGGATAATCGTTCTCATTCGTAACGTTCAAAACAAAATCCAGCTCGCCTCCGTTCGCAATCTCGGTCAGGCTTGGCACCACCTCCACGCCCACACTCCCGAATTTATAAAAGTCGAAGCAACTAACCGGAACCAAGGCTTCCGGCGCTGGCGCCGCTTCTTGCGCCAAGACCAAACCCGCCGTTGATATAGAAACTAAAAACAAACCGACCGCAACCAGATTTTTAAAAATTACCTTCATGTTTTTTGATTTTTTAAACATTCCCCCGACTCCCTTCATTATATACTGCTACCTGTTATTTAGGTTATAGCTTTATCCACATCCGATTTACGAGGAAAAGTTTGATTTTGAAGCCAATAAAGTGTAGATTTTAGCTTGTTGCGGGCGTAGCTTAGCGGCTTAAAGCGCTACCCTGTCACGGTAGAGACCGCCGGTTCGAATCCGGTCGCCCGCGCACTACTTCGCCAAGGCTTCGTAGTGCACGCACCTTGTAGCGGAAGCGAAAGAGTGCAAATAATAGAAGCCCAAGAAGGAGTGCCCTCCATAGCTTTACGCGACGGAGGGCGTTCTTTTACAATGTTCTTATGTATTTCGTCTACATCTTGCAGAGTATCAAAGACGATAGCTATTATACTGGGGTAACTGCAGACGTAGAAGAAAGACTAAAAGAGCATAACGAAGGTTCAACAAAATCTACATCGCACAAAAAACCATTTAATCTAATATGGTTTTGTGGGTTTCTGGACAAGAAAAAGGCATATGACTTTGAGAAATATCTAAAAGCTGGTTCAGGTATGGCGTTTAGAAACAAGCACTTAATTTAGCGACGTTCGATTGCCGGTCGCCCGCGCAAAATAACCGTAGGTCGGTTCAAAGCATTGTTTATATACAACGCTTAAACTGGTATGCTTTTGTTATGAAATTCAAGGACAAAATCATCTTAGTTACAGGCTCTAGTCGTGGTATAGGTAGGGCAACAGCAATCGCTTTTGCACAGGAAGGTGCGAATGTCGTGGTGAATTACGTAAAAAACAAACCAGCAGGGGATAAAGTTGTAGCTGAAATTAAAAAATTAGGCGCGGATGCCATTGCAATTCAGGCGGATGTGGCCAATGAGAACGAAGTTCAAAGAATGATAAACGAGACCGTTAAACATTTCGGAGGGATTGATGTTCTTGTTAATAATGCTGGCATTGTTTTTGACGTTCCTATCTTTGAGAAGACCGTTGAGCAGTGGGAACGGACACTTAAGGTAAATTTGATAGGAGCTTTTTTATGTACAAAATATGCTGTGCCTCATATGAAGAATAGGAAGGGTGCATCTATCCTTAACATTTCTTCGACTAATGGTATTGATTCTTTAAGTCCGGAGTCGGCTGACTATGACACTTCTAAGGCGGGAGTAATGAGTCTCACAAAAAATCTTTCTCAGTCCTTAGCGCCAAACATCAGAGTCAACTCTATAGCTCCAGGCTGGATTGATACAGAAATAAACAAAGATTTACCGAAAGATTTTATTAAAAGCGAAACAGATAAAATTGCACTGAGAAGATGGGGCCAGCCAGAAGAAGTAGCCAAAGCCGTTCTATTTTTGTGTTCAGAAGACGCAAGTTTTATAACAGGTTCAACACTAGTAATTGATGGTGGTTACGAATAGCTTTCAAGTAAGTGTGGAATGAAAGTTGTATCTTGGTTTGCTCGAATCCTAGTTCCAACAGCGTCCAGTACGTTGCACCATTTACTTCCCGCTAATTTTGAGTTATTAAAAGAATAGCTCTTCTCAATTTCTCAAAAGGAGGCCGCCATGGAAAGCGGAAGCTTTAAGGATCAAATCATCGAGTCAGCCGCTAAGCAAACAAAATCCCATCTAGCTGACGGCAAATGTTCTCTCTGCGGTGCTCTAGCTGGTTCCTGCGCTAATTTCTGTTGGGAATGTGGCGCTACCTTCCTAAGTGAGGCGCAAATCAGTCGTCGCGAAGTGAACAGCGACAAAATTTAATTGAAAACAGAGCCCCAAATCATTCTCGAATTCGGGGCTTTTTCTTTTGACAAATCAACTAAAACCCCTAAACTAACCATAGATTTCTTGAAATACCTGGAGCTACAGAATAGAAGGAGAGAGGAGATAAATGATCGAAATCCCTAAGGTCTTACTAAATGTTCTTCCCGGCGGAAGAATGCCGGAACGCCAAACCGACGGCGCTATTGGCTACGATGTTTATGCTCGGGCGGTAGTTTCTGCTCACACGATGGATCCAAAGAACCCCAATCTTCGGCAAACTCTGTTTGACTTCACCAACCTCCCCCCAAACCCAGATGTGGCTCGGCACGTTTCTAAAAAAGATTTCAACGATGGAAACGGCAAAGAACCTATCTATATCATGGATCCGGGTGAGTCCGTCCTGGTTGGAATCGGTTTTATTACCGCCATGTCTTTCCCGATGTTCTATTGGGTTGCTCCTCGAAGTGGCTTGGCCTCAAAGTGGGGCATCACCGTTACGAACGCCCCCGGCACCGTGGATCCGGACTATCGAGGTGAAGCTGGTGTCCTCGTCTACAATCGGAATGAAACCACCTTTGACCTAAGGCGTGGCATGCGCATCGCTCAGATAATTTTTCAGTGGGCCCTCATGCCCGAGATTGCCATTGTTAATTCCCCAGAAGACCTCCCGACCACCTCTCGTGGTTCAGGCGGCTTCGGATCCACCGGTCTTCAGTAAAATAAAACTCTTCAAAATAAGTCCCATCGGACTTATTTTTTTACCACTTATAAAACCAGAAGATGGCACACTGCGATTATTGACTAAATAACCCGCTTAGGGTATGCTTGAGCGAGCTGATTTTCACTATTAACGCGGGGAGGGTGTCTTGATCTACAAAATCTACTGCCTTATGGGAAGTGGCATACCGATCGATGATCGTATTCGTAATATGCTCTTCCATGTTTCGCGCACCATGCTTAAAACTGGCAAGGAAAAAGTGCCGAGATTGATACCGAGAAGGGAAGTGGTAAGGCCAGCTTTATTACCAACACCGATTCGGCTGAAATCGACAATTGGGAAGAATCTTTCTGGATGGATGCCATGATTCCGGATTTTGACAGCGCGGAAGTGCCCGAAAACCATCCCGCGAGGAGCGCCCAGTACAACTGAAACCTCGGTTCTAGCCACGGTCGCCACTTGCAAAAGTGGCGGCTTTTTATTTCTTGCAATATCCTTGAAACCGTATATAACTTCTAGTAGGTATTTTAGTAATTCTATAAACCGTTACTTATTCGAAAGGAGAAGGCATTTTGGGTGCGAAAAAAAATCTTCTGCTTATCAGCAATTCACGGGCGTACGGTCGCGATTATCTCGATCACTGCGCTGAAGCTGTTTCAGCGTTTCTCGCCGGTATAAACCAGGTACTATTCATCCCTTACGCCCTCAAGGACTGGGACGACTATGCCGAAAAAGCTCGAAAGCGTTTAAATGGCTTAGGGGTGGAACTTGTCTCAATTCATGAGGCCGCTGACCACCCCATACTTGCGGTGTCGTCGGCCGATGCCATCTTCGTCGGCGGCGGTAATACCTTTCGGCTACTTGAAGCTGTGCATGCGCATGGCCTCACTCATTTGATTCGTGAAAGAGTCTCGAGCGGTATGCTTTATATGGGCTCAAGTGCCGGATCCAATCTCGCTTGCCCCACGATTTGCACGACCAATGACATGCCCATTAGGCACGTCTCCACCTTCGAAGCGTTAAAGCTTGTGCCGTTCCAAATTAACCCTCATTTTGTGGACGCCGATCCCAATTCTCGTCACATGGGAGAGACCCGAGAAACTCGCATCAAAGAGTTCCACGAAGAAAACGTCACTCCCGTGATTGGTCTTCGAGAAGGATCGTGGCTTCGAGTTGAAGGCGACAAAGTTTCTCTTCGAGGGGACGGCGGTGCCAAGATTTTCTTGAGAGGGCAAGAGCCATTTGAACTCGGAAGTGGCAACGAGTTCTCGGCCGATCTTGAGCTCCTTAAACAACCCGAAGCTAGTCAGTAGCAAAAACCAAGCGCTCTTCAATCAGGGCGCTTTTTATTTCTTGCAATCCAGTCCCTAAAGTGGTAAAAACAGGCCATGAAAATCGCCTATCAAAAAACCCTCCCGAAAGGCGCTAGCCCCGTTTTCCTCATAAAAGACGAGGATAAAATCGAGCGCCACCCATTCTACAAAACCCTAGAAAAACCGGATCAGGAATACCTGGTCAAATTCCAAAAGAACTTCCCAGTCAAAAAAGAACACAACCACCCCATCGTTCTTCCAAGCGGACTCAAAGTTTTACTCATTGGTTTGGGCGAAAAAACTAAATTTAATCACCGCAAAGCCATTTTGGCCGCTCGGCGAGTGATTGTGGTCGCTAAAAAAGAAAAGGTTAAAAACCTCGCCATTTATCTCGACGATTTTCTAGCCAAGGAAAATAAAGATAACCAAAAAGCCTTAGCTGAAGTTCTAGCCACTCAAATGGAGTTGGCCAACTTCGAATTTATCAAATACAAAACCCCCGAGCCGAGTGGCTGGTTTTTTACGCAGGAGGTTAATTTTCTCTCCCAAAAACCCAATCCGTCTTTCGCGGAAGCGGTGACTACTGGTCAGATTATCGGCGAAGAAATCAATAACGCACGAAACCTCTCGAACACTCCTGGAAGCGACATGACTCCGAAAGTTCTCGCCAAAGAAGCCGAAGACCTTGGCAAAAAGTGGGGCATCAAAGTTCAGATCCTGGAAGAAAAAGAAATCGAAATGCTGGGCATGGGCGGCGTCTTGGGTGTGGCGCGTGGATCGTCCGAAAGACCCAAATTTATCATCATGGAGTATCTGAAGGGCAAACGTGGTGAAAAACCGGTGGTCTTAGTCGGCAAGGGCGTCACCTTCGACACCGGTGGCTTGAACATCAAACCCGATGACTATATGTATGAAATGCACATGGATATGTCCGGTGGTTCTGTCGCCCTCCATTCCATCGCTGCCATGGCCCGACTTAAAATCAAAAAAAATATCGTGGCGCTTGTGCCGGCCGTGGAAAATATGCCTTCCGGTTCTAGTTATCACCCCGGCGATGTTCTAAAAACCATGAATGGCAAAACTATTGAAGTCTTAAACACCGACGCCGAAGGCCGGGTCATTTTAGCTGACGCTCTCGAATACGCTAAAAAATACAAACCCCGCTTGGTGGTTGATATTGCTACCTTGACCGGTTCCGCGATGTCGGCACTCGGCCAAAGAGCCTCCGCGGTTTTTTCGAACAACGCTCGCGCGGAACAAAAAATCATCGAAAGCGGCGAGATGGTGGGGGATTATGCCTGGGCCCTACCGCTTTGGGAAGAGTACGAAGAAGAAATCAAAGGTACCTTTGGTGATGTGGCGAACTCCGGCAAGACTCGCTACGGCGGAGTCATTACCGCCGCGGTTTTCTTGTGGCAGTTCATTAAGTCCGACTCTTCAGCTAATTCACCTCAAATTCCCTGGGTTCACATCGATATGGCTCCCCGCATGACTCCAACTGAATCTGAATTTCTAGCTAAGGGTTCTACCGGCGCTCCCATGGGCCTTCTCGCCCAGTTTTTAAGAAAGTTTTAACCTTGACTTTATTGGCCTAAAATTAGTAATCTTTAGCCAGCAAAAAAGGAGGAATATTGTGAAGGTAGATGAAATCAGCGCGCTCGTAAACAGGCTGGCCGCGGATTTAGAAGTTGAGATTAGAACTCAATTTATTCCAATCCCAAAGTCAGTTTGTGTTTGTGGCAAGCCAATTGTTTTTATCCATCCGCACAAAAACCACGAGTGCAGTCGCTGTGGCCGAAAATGGATGCTCTCGGTTCAAGTTGTTGAGATGTCTAGAAAAAAAGCTTTAAGGAGAAGGACGAGCGTCCCAAAGACTGAGGCGCCCAAACCCGCCTCTTGAAAAATAACGATCAAAAAATTTAAAACCGTTCCATAACCTGGAGCGGTTTTTTGTTGCAAACAAAAAGGGCCCGAAAATTTCGGGCCCGCAAAAACTTACATCGAGACAGCAGCGATGCTCGGGTTGCCGGTAAAACGACCAGTGGAGTATTCAACGCTCAACTGGGTGCCTTCCGTGACAGCGTCGTAGAATTTTTCATCCACCGAGACCGAGTCCGTTCCGGATCCATCAATCTCTACCTGGATTACCCAGGCGTCAGGATGATGATGTGTGGTCGGAACAGACACTCTGCCAATCATCATCGTCGATGTCGTCGTGTGCGCTGGAATAAATTCCTTGCTTATCACCCGACCAATGCCCGTCTGGTTCTCTCGTCCAATGAAATCGAGGCCGGTGAATATCACCCAGCCAACGAGAGCTAATACAAACAACGAAACTCCAATCAACAAGATCCCGATGATGGTTCCCATCGGCCAATCTTTGAGCATCCACACGATCGTCTCCCCGATCTCTTTCAGTATTGTCATCTGTCTCCTCCGAGTTTGCTATCCCCTAAGTTAAAGAACTACAAGCCAAAGCTTGACCTTGTGATTATAGCATTATACACATAAAAAGTCAATACAGCCAAAATCAGGCTTTCAAGGCGCCTATTAAACGATACTTGACAAATTTAGTGAGTATGCTATAATACTCGGACAAGGCTAAATTCGGCTTTGTTTAGCTACTTGAATTAACGTTTTCAAACGGATCCATATAGATAGGGAAGGGAGCCACTATGTCCGGTAAGATCATGGTCCTCATTGGTATCTGTTTTGTCGCATTGCTGTTCGTTTCGTCAACAGCCAGCGCTGGTTCTGAATTATTCTTCCTTCTTTCTCAACCTCAGCCCAAAGCTGGAGCGGTCACGTGGACCCCAGTCGACACGAAGCTTGCCGCCTCGGCCTGGAACGCCCAAATGCCATTTGCGGCTTTCGTTGGTGACGGAAGTTCGGCATTCGCGTCCACCACCGTTTTGAATGACGGTGACTGGAGTGCAATGATCGGTGCTGTCCGCGCGAATGGCCTCACCCTCGGGAGCGATGCGATTTTGAAGCCGCGCAAAAGCGACTATCCGCTGGCAGTGATTCTCTACGCGGTCACGGCCTTGACTCTCATTGTGGTTGCTGTTTATTATGGCATCCATACCCGAACCGAAGAGAACGAGTCGTTGCCCGAAGCTAGCTAGCCATGCTGGCTGCGGGTTAGTGAACCCTTAACCCTAACGATTAGGAAAACACTAGGAAACTAGGAACCCTAAGAGTGAAGAGGATTCGGGCGAAGGATGGTGACTGGCAATCCATCCGGCGGGCGCTCTAAGTTCCCGTAAATCTAAGTTTGCCCTTGCGTCCAGAGGACGTAATCCACGCGCATTGGTCCCGAGTCCATATATGAGATTCAAAAGTCGTTGTTCTCGGGAGGCGATGAGGTCGCGAGTTAAATCAAAGAGTTCGGAGATCTCGCGTGTAGCAATTTCTCGGCCACCGTGTGGTCGGGATCTAAAAATCTTCGTTCGGAAAAACGCGCCAAGGAGTCGCCTAGCGGACAACTTGGAAAGTAGTTTCGCGGACAGCTATGGTCATCCGGATGTCGTCCCGACGGACACTGGATGGAAAAACAGTTGGCCTCGCGATTGAAGCGCCTTCGGCTCTTTGCGAGGAAAAACAGAGGCGGTTCCGGCCCAATGTGCCTAATCCGGAATTAGTAATTGGCACCCCCCGCGCTTGCTTGCAAGCCGGGGGTTTTTTATTTAATCCAACACCCCCAAATTCCTAAAAGTTCTCTCGTAAACTCCGAGCCCCCGTTCCGCCATATCGCGGTTCATTTTAAAATCCGCCTCATGAGCAATTTTGTTTCGAAGCTTGTGGGCTTCCCAAACCTCGTCAATGTTTTCTAAATCGTCAGCGGTTATCTGTTTCAGCCGATCACCGAGATTGAGCCCTCTAAATCCAAGAGTCCTAAGGGCTTCATCCAGTAAATTATCAGCTTCAATAATCGCCACCTTTAACTCACTATCGCTTCCGGCAAAGAAGTGTTTCTGGATATTTTTCCAACCCTTTACTGATCGTTTTCTAGCCGTATCTTTTTTTAGGATCACATTTTGAATTCTATCCGCCCTAAGTTGGAGCCATCCAGTTTTGACCATAAACCAAACTCCGAATGATATAAAAGTTAAAGTCAGGAGAATTGAAAGCGCCTTCAAAAGTCCCAAGTTCCTGCCAAAAAAATCCGAAACTTGGGCAAAAGCCAACTCAACTCGCGGATCACCGAAAGATTCAGCGGCTACTTTTGGCATTACTTCCTCTGGCGTAGTCATGTTAGTTATTACCCTGGCTTGGTCTTAATGTTACCCTCATTCATTTTTTCATACATCTGCCCCAACCCCAAAATATCTGCCTCTCGGAAGTGCCTGCCGATCAGTTGAAATCCAATCGGCAAATTGTCCCTACTGTACGGTTCACCCGTTCTTACGGGAATAGAAATGGCTGGCAGTCCCGCTAAATTGGCTGGAATCGTGAGAATATCTGAAAGATACATTGAAAGGGGATCTGAAACCTTCTCCCCAATCTTAAAAGCTCTTGTGGGGCTCACGGGCGTCAAAATTACATCCACTTGCTTGAAGGCCTCATCGAAATCTCTTTTTATTAGAGACCTCACCCTTTGAGCCTTTTCGTAATACGCATCGTAGTATCCAGAAGAAAGAACGAACGTCCCCAGGATAACTCTCCTTTTTGTCTCAGCGCCAAAACCATCTCCCCGATGTTTAAAATAAATATCTTTCACATTCGAAACACCAACGTCACTGCCTTTAATTCGTGAGTATCGAATACCATCAAATCGAGCCAGATTCGAACTCACCTCCGCTGGCATAATCACATAGTAAACGGAAAGAGCGTATTTGGTGTGCGGCAGAGATATTTTTTTGAAAGTTATTTTTAGACCCTTCAAATCCTCGATAGTTCTCTGAAGCGCTACCTTCACTTCCTCTTCGAGGCCGTCGGCAAAGTATTCATCCGGCACCCCCACCCTAAGATTTCTTATTTTCTGAAGATCCAAAGACAAAAGCTCATCTCCGTAGTTAAACCCGGCATTCGTCGAATCCATCTGATCACCCCCGGCTATCGCTTTAAATAATACAGCCGCGTCCCCAACTGTTTTGGTAATTGGGCCAATTTGATCCAAGGAAGAAGCCATCGCGATGAGTCCTGATCTTGAAACCGATCCGTAGGTCGCTTTTAGACCCACCACTCCGCAAAATCCTGCCGGTTGCCGAACCGATCCTCCTGTGTCCGACCCTAGGGCTGCCACCGCCTGGTCGGAGGCAACGGCCGCTACTGATCCGCCAGACGATCCTCCCGGTACTCGCTCTCTATCATGTGGGTTTCGAGTTAAATGGAAGCCAGAGTTCTCGGTGGATGACCCCATTGCGAATTCATCCAAGTTTGCCTTACCTAAAAATATCGCCTTCTCGCTCTTTAATTTTTTGATTACTCCCGCATCATAACTAGCTAAGTATCCTTCAAGTGATCGCGATCCGGCCGTGGCGGGAAGATTTTTGATCAAGATGTTGTCTTTAATTGCCAAGGGCACCCCCGCTAAAAGTCCCAGGTTCTCTCCTTTTGCTAAAGCCAGGTCAACTTTTTCTGATTCTTTAATAGCGTTTTCTTCGTTCAGGCTTAAATACGCCCCGATGCTTTTGTCGCTTTCTTTTATGTGCTCAAAAAAGGCTTGAGTTGCTTCAAGCGCCGAAAACTTTTTAGTCATCAGTCCCTCGTGAAAACTCTTAATCGTTAAATTCCTTAAAGGATGCATTTAAGTTCTTAATTTAGAAGTCGTAAGTTACGATTTATTCGTCGCTTTCGAATACCGGCGGTATCTCTAAAAATCCCTTTTTTTCTTTTGGAAAAGCGTGAGCCCCCGCTCCAAGATTTGTAGTGCCTCTTTTTTCGTCTCCGCGGAAAATATTGCTGAGTGAAGTTCCACCTGTCATCGGACTCACATTCTCCGTATCAAGCTCTTTGAGTTCCTCGAAGTGATCCAGTATCTTTTGGAGATCTTTAAAAATTCGCTCCTCCTCCTTTCCTAAGAGCTCAACCCGCGCCAGTTCCGCTAAGTGTTTAAGAGTTTTTTTGTTTATCGGTGAAGCCATCGTAAACTGATTGTAATCGCTAGTCGCCCTAAATGCAAAACGCCGCTAGTTCTAAAATCTTATTTTTTTGACCAACTTCTTAAATTCCTCTCCTCGATGAGCGTAATTTCGGAACATATCGAAGCTCGCGGATCCTGGCGAAAAAACTACGCACACCTCTCCTCCCGCCATCTTCGCTTCCCCGACAGCCATTCTTACTGCCGTTTTTAAATTTCCGGCCAACTTCACTTTGCTTAAGTCTCTCGCCACCCTCTGGAGCCTATGTTTATTCTCTCCAAAAAGAATTACTGCGTGAATCCCATGTTTTTTTAAAGCTCGTTGGATGGGAGAGTAGTCATCGACTTTGTCTCTTCCGCCCGCGATTAAAATTTTTTTCACACCAGGGAACGATCCAATCGCCGCCGCTGTAGTGTGGGGATTAGTTGAGGCCGAATCATTAAAGAAATTGAGTCTTCCAATCCTTTTAACGAATTCAAGCCTGTGTTCCAATCCTCTAAATCTCGTAACGACATTTTTGATAGTCTTGGCAGCTATCCCCAAAGAAAAAGCCACATTTGCCGCCATCACCGCGTTTCTGAAGTTGTGCAGTCCTGGTATTTTTAACTCCTGCGGATTAAAAAGTTTAAATTTTCTGTAATTCACCCCTATTCTTCGAGCTGGACTTTTTGAAGCGATTTTTCCCGAATTTTTATCGTCCAAAAAAAAGAAAACCCGGCCAGATTTCCCTTGATACTTCCCGATATTCGCCTTAGCTTCGTAGTACTCTTTTAGATTTAAGTGAGCATCTTGGTGATCGGGAAAGACGTCTAAAACTACTGCTATCGTGGGTGAGATGTTCAAATCTTGAAGTTGGAAGCTGGAGAGTTCTAGGATTGCCCAATCATATTTTTTTCCGTTCTTTAAAAAATCAATCGCTGGCTTTCCGATGTTTCCGGCTAGTAAGACTTTTTTCCCAGCCGCCTGAAGAATTTTGCAAAGCAGGGTTGAAGTGGTTCCCTTCCCTTTCGTCCCCGTTATGCCAATAATTTTACCTCCGTACTCTTCAAAAAATATTTTCGTTCCACTCGAAAACTCCACCCCTCTCCTTCGGGCCGACTTGAGCTCAGGTAGGTTATAGGGTACTCCTGGTGATCGAAAGATCAGGTCGAAAGAGAACACTTGAGACAAGTAATCCTTACCATCTTTTTTGTCTAGGATATGAATTTTTGAGCCCTTGAATTTTGGTGACCTCCTCAAAAACTTGAGTAAAGATTTTCCCTCCTGGCCAAAACCCAAAATTGCTAGTTTTCTCTTCATCTATGTTTTTTCTAACACAAATCCTCATATAATTAAACCTCGAATTGACAAAAGAAAGAAAAAAATTTATTCTTCCCTACGGTTCTTATACAACTGGAAAATCAAAAAGGAGGCTCGAGTGTGAGCAATATTGCTGATAGATTTGTCGCCTGGCTTTTTCCTAAAGTCGCTAAGATCGGAACCCCCGGCGATTCAAAGACCGAAAACGGTACCGATAGTAACAATTTAGTCGCAATCCTGGTGGACTTCGACAACGTCGTTCTGTGTGCTAGCGAAGCCAGCTATAAAGTTTCCTTCACGAAGCTAAGGGATTATTGTCGAAGCTTTGGGACGGTAGCTTTCGCTGAGGTTTTCTTGTCTGCCCAACTTTTCGACGAGGAAGCTCATCCCGAATTTGAGGGAAAAGTTCGGTTGATAAACTCTCTCAATAACGCTGGTTTCAAAGTGGTGATTTGTCCGAGAGGGCTAAAGGATCGCGATCAGGTTGATTCCTATCTCAAATCGTCTGGGTTATCTCTTGCCAGAAATTCCCTGGTAAAAAAGATTATTGTGGTTAGCGACGACAGTGATTTTAAAGATCCCAACTTTATCCACCCCATCGAGGACATGGATAAAGAAGTTATTATTCTTCGCCCATCTGATCTGGGAGATAAAATAAACGATAAGGACGGCGGTGGAGAGACCCTCTTGTTCGATTCCCGCAAACGGGAATTTTCTAGGATTCTCGAACTAGTCGCAAGGGGTGAAACCAGTCTTCATGAGGAGACCAGACAAGCCATTGCTTTCATCAAGGTTGTCGTTCGGAAAGTCTTTGAACTCACCACGCCCGAAAGAAACCAATATCCTTTTCGTCACATTATCAACTTAGCCTGGAAAGGCATCATTGATCAGTGGGGAGAGATATACACCAAGGAAGATTTAGAAGCCGCTATGGGAGCTATTGCTGACAAGGGGCTCATCGAGAAAAAAGCCGTCGTGATTGGCGGAGTCACCGTCTTTAAATATTATCGCCCTAACCGAGCCCATCCCGCGGCCATCAATCTTATGCCTGTGAAGAGAGTCACTTCAGAAAGCTAAATTTCCAAAAGCCCCGACACGAGTCTGGGGCTTTTTTATAAATTCCAATTGGATAGCGGAGGCTTTCTCTTTTTAAGGGGTTATCGGAAGCGCTATGGCTTGGTGTCCCGATAATAGATCGGGACCATAGCGGTGAGATACAGGCCGCACTTTCGCCGGAAAAGTGCGAGCCGTCCCTTAAAAAGAGAAAACCGAAGCGTGTTGCGGGTGCCGGACTCGCACCGACTCCTGAAGCTTATGGGGCTCCTATGGTAACTCTTCCACCAACCCGCGTGCGAATTATAGTTTTTAGAGTCTGAATTGTCAAAAACGCCTTTTAATGATAAAAATTTATCTGACGGCTGGGTAGCTCAGTTGGTTAGAGCGTAGCACTCATAACGCTAAGGTCGTGGGTTCGATCCCCACCCCAGCCACATACCAAGACCATCCCCCCCAAAAAAACTTTATTGGCTGAGGATCGAACGCAAAAGGGGGTCGGGGAAAAGGAAAGTTTTCCCCGTGTCGGAAATAATTCAAAACCGAGGGTTTTGAAAGAGTCTCGCGAATGCGAGGCGACGTGAGATTCCCCACCCCAGCCACATACAAAAATAAAAATCGTGAAAAAAAGAATTTTGTTTATCTCTGTTGTATGTGTCCTCGCGGGTACATCTGGTTTTATTTTTTTATCCAAGGAAAAGATCTTCCCTGAAGAAATCGTGAGCATCAATCCGGACGACCAGGCGTGTCTCTCAGATATTGATTGTGTCGTTATCGCTAAAAACTGCGACCACTGTGGAACCGCTCTCAATAAATTCTCTCTACCTAGATATGAAAAGGGAGCGATAAAATTTTGCCCAGACTACGCGAAAACCTCATCTTGTGAAACACCGAACCCCAAGTGCCTTTCGGGCATCTGTGTTCTTTCACTCCCAAAACCCCAAGCCAGCTTGCCTCTCTATACCATTCGGCAAATCAACACCATCAGCTTGCTAGAAGGAACCTACAACACCGAAGCCCAGGTTCGCAGTATCTACGAATGTCCACCATGCCCAACCGGCAAGTTCTGCGCCACCTGTCTGGAACCTCACGTTTTTTTAATGCAGGGCAAAAACATCCCCACCGCCAAGAGTTATCAGATCAACGATAACCAACTCGTTGCTTTTATCCACAACCCCAAAGAACTGACCAGGGGACTAAATTACAGGTTTTCAATCCAAATTCCCAAAGATTATAAATTCGACGGGACCTACGATACTAGTTACAAAAACAATCTAAAAATCGTTGCCTACGAGCTAATTAACCCCTAGTTAAGATTCAAGAATCTTAGATTGCTTTATAGACCATTTTCCTGTAACATCGCAGGAGCTCATTGTCTTTTGGTACCAGTGAATTTCCAAGGAGGGTCACTTGATAGAAACAGTCCGCGAACTAAGGAGGATGGCCTTGAAGTACATCGCCGCCGACACGATTGCTTTTGTTGTCTACGGCATCATCATTGGTGGCATCGTCACTCTCGTGAGTGAAGTCTGGATCCTCGATGTTAAGATCGAACAGTTCTGGAAGGTTCGCCTTCTCTATATTCTCCTGGCTGTTCCTGGGGCGAGAATTTGCGGGAAGCTCACCAATCAATTGAGAGCCTTTCTTCTCGGCACATCCGAACACATTGTTCGCAAATCCATTGCCGAAGGCCTCTCCCTCTCGCTCTACAAAATTCCGATCTACATCCTCTGCGCTATCATCTTCCAGGTTTCCGGGCGCCAAATTGGAGCCGCATCGCTCATGTTTTTAATCTGGAGTATGGCCACTGGTTGGATTTACGGCTGGATCCTAGATCGGGCCCGCCTCCTCTTGGCTCCCAGCCCAGAAAGTAAAGTTCCCCAAGCCGCTTACGAGAAAATCTCGTAAGCGGCTTTTTGATTTTTTTTGGTCACTTAGTTAAGATACCTTTACTATGCGCCAAGAAATAATCGTTGAGTCTAAGGAAGAAAAAGAACTTCTCTCCGGGCTCGAAAAACGCACCGACCCAGAGTCCGAACGACTAAAAAGATTTTTGAAAATGCCGGACCTCTCGCGCAAAGAGGAGAGCCCCATTCACGAACTTGTAAAGAGAATCTTAGCCATTCCCGATTTCCAGGATTTTGACGTCATCAAAGACCCCGAAATCGTCCCAGTTAAAGAAAGTTTCGATCTTTTCAATTTCCCCGCCGATCACCCAGCCCGCAGTCATTCCGATACCTACTACTTAAACGATAACTACATTCTTCGCACTCACACCACCATCATGTGGTACTACTACCTCACCCTTCCCGAAATTAGAGGAAGGGTGAAAAAAGGCGAAACCCTCGGTCTTCTTTCATATGGCAAGGTCTATCGCAAGGACGAAATTGACCGCAATCACATGAACGTCTTTCATCAGATGGACGGCCTCTATATCTGTAAGCGTAGCGAGCAAGAGCTTGGCGTCAAAGAACTACAAGACATTTTAATTAAAATCGCCCAGTCCATTTTCGGTTCTAATATCAAGTATCGTTTCAATAAAGACACCTTCCCGTACACCGATCCCAGTTTAGAGATGGAAATTGAAATCGATGGCCGCTGGGTTGAAGTTTTGGGGAGCGGCGTGGCTCACTCTAGCGTCTTAGATAACCTAGGCGTGGACTCCAAGATCTATAACGGCTGGGCTTTCGGTTTCGGTTTAGAACGCTTGGCGATTTTAAGTATGAACCTGCCTGATATTCGTTTGCTGTGGTCTGAAGACGATCGCGTCAAACGCCAATTGAAACTTGGGACCCACTTCAAAGAAGTCAGCAAATTCCCGCCCATCACCCGCGATATTTCTTTTGTGGTTAAAAATGATTTCGCGCCCAACGACTACTTCGATTTAATCCGCGACCTCGGCGGCAACCTCGTCGAGGAAGTTTCTCTTTTAGATAAATATGAAAACGCCGAAAAATTCGGCGGGGATAAAATCAGCTACACTTATCGAATCATCTATCGCTCTAACGAACGTACCCTCACCATCGACGAAATCGAACCCGTTCAGGATAAAGTTATCGAAGAAACTAAAAAGCAATTTGACGCCGACGTAAGGTAATTGACTTCTCCCTCCAAAAAACTAGTATATCCGTAGTAGATTAAGATTTCTGTCTGAAACAACATCTCACTCTTAGCCCAAGGAGGGTGCATGAAAAGAATCGTCTTGATTGCGTTTATTGCAATCATCTCGGCGCTGGTGGTTAATCAGTCATCGGACTCTCGAATGGAGTATGCGAACGTTATTCCCTATCATCCGATTGTGGCTCCCAGTACCACTTTCGACTGTCCCAACGGAGATATCACGGTTGTAATGGGAACTATCGAAATTTCTCTAGCTCCAAGCGATGTGCGCGAGATCGAAAAGAAATTCGGCATTGATTCCGTGGTTTGGGTCTTTGAGGCATCCGAAGACGCTGGTTGTGTAAGTTACTTCTATATCGATGACCCCTGTCCCCGACATGGAAGAATCGAGCTGCAAACGCATCTCGAACTTCTCCACGACTCAAATCCTAGTGTTATTTGGAACAGCGACCTTGGCCCGCCCGACTGCGATTTCGCCGGTTTTTATATGATCAAAGCCGTCATCTACTCCCGAGGAGATTTTCACTACTCCGAAAGCGCTGAAGTCTTAGTTGTTACGACCGTTACCAAGCCAGCCGCTGAGATTGAAATTATCGAAAGAGTCTGTAAAAAATCAACCCCGCCCCCTTCAATAAAAAAAACCCGCACCGGAAGATTGGGTGGGCTAGGGGATGGAGGCTGATTCTGTGGTTTAGATTCAATATCGGCTCCGATCACCTCGATCGGAGCTTTTTATTTACCCGTCACCATCCCTAAGAAAATAACCCCCGCTATCGCGAGGGCCACTCCAATTTTTTGATGCCTCTGGATTTTCTCATGATTCACCACAATTCCAAGCACAACCGAGAGCGCAATGTAGCTTTCAGAAATGGTGGTCGCAATCGAGATCGGAATTAAAGTCATTGAAAATGCGTAAAAAGTCCATGCCGCGTTGTCTAAAATCACCTGACTAATCACTGATTTTTTGTGCGCTCTTAAGTCGTTTATCAATTTTTTAACTTCGCCTTTGGGAACCATGTAGAAAAGGCAAAGAATCACACTGATTAAGCTCGTATACCACATGGTAAAGAGGGGAGATGTTTCTTGGCTCGAAACTCCTAGCAAAAAACTCCCGAGCCCCATCACGATTGCTCCCAAAACCGCCCACACCACACCACGCTCAAAAATTCGTTTATGGTAATGCAGATGAGTGTGGTGTTTTGTAATCGCGAGCACTATTCCAAGAAAAACCGACCCAATCAAAAGAATTTCTATCACGCTTAGTTTTTCACCCCACGTGAAAATTCCTAAAGCCACCACCACGGGCAACTCGAACGCTAGTATGGGTTCAACTATCGCCAACTTTCCGTCTTTGTATGACTTAAAAATCAGGAGCGCCGCTAAAAAAATCACTAACCCCGCGGCAGTGAGAAGAAACATTCCGCGCCCGTTAGAAAACGTTGGCCCGATCTCTTCATATATAAAAGGAAGAAAAAAGAGAGCCGCCGCGAAATCTATAAAAAACAAAGTTCGCCAAACCCCAATCTGACGGGTCGCTCGCTGAATAAAAAAATCCCCAAATCCCCAGGAAACAAGTGCTGCGACCGCAAAGAAGATCCCCAAAAGTGCCATCAGGTAAATTGTATCGCTTGAATCGGCAAACAAAAAGCCGGTTTCCGCAGACCGGCTTGTCGGTGACTATGATTTCTTGAGGTCACACCTCTTCATGCTGATCTTCATGATGCTCAAGCTGGATGACATTTCGTCTTCCGCCCACTTCACTCCGAGAAGATTAGCTAGGTCACGCGCCTCATCATCCGGCAGTGTGAAAACCGCTAGCTCACCCCTTTGGCTCGAGGCAATTGCAGTCACAAAAGGCATAATGAACTCACCTCACTTTCCACTACTCTCTGGTTCCCTGATCCTTCTTCCTGATGGTTGGTTTTTTGATAAACATCGACTTGGCACCGCTTTTCCGAGTTGCGTCCGCAAGCTCTGTAAGCGCTTCCTGCACTTTAGATTTTCGCCGCCTGCTTTTTCTCGGTTTTTTCTTGGCCTTCTTAGTCGGCATCACTCCTCCTCCAGTTTTCAAGAATAGGGAATTTCTCCCCGGTTGATCCGCGCGAGCTTGTCCTCAGCCAGTCGATCCATTTCGGTTCTTCGGTTTGGATCCGAAACCACAAAACCAGCCTTCCACCAGAGCATCCCTAAGATACTGCGTATTCTTCCGCGCCTCCTGTAACAGCAAGGGCACTCTTTGATATTCGGATAGTGAACGTCACCCATATTCCTCCCTTGTTGAGTTTCTACTCAAAATTTACCACCCTCCAAGGATTTTGCAAACAAAAAGGCCGTTCCATTGGAACGGCCTCGCTCGTTTGTAATTTTTCATATCGGGACTACTTCTGCGCCCTTCCTCTTTTCGATCAACACACACTCAATTTCGATATAGCGCTCGGCATTCCCGGGTGCCGAAAAATAGGCATAGATATTGACGAATCCGTTTCGATCCGCCATATCCTGGGCATTTTCAAATCCAAGCTCTACGGCCAACTCGTCCATTCCAGCCACTTTAAGGCTACGCGCTAAGCCGTCAAGATAACGCTTTGTACTATCCGTCATTAACCATCTTGATGACATACCCCCCCCTTTTTTTTAAAGTGCCGCTTAAAGTCTATCACCACAATAACTCAAAGCAAGTTTATTTTCACGGGTATTTCCGCTAGAATTCAATTAAGCAATAAATGAAACTAGAGGTTCCCGACGAAGTAAAATCTGTTGCCGAGACTCTCGAAAAAGCTGGTTACCAGGCTTATCTGGTGGGTGGTTGTGTTCGCGATCTTTTATTAAATCGCGATCCAAAGGATTGGGATGTTGCCACTAACGCTAAGCCAGAAGAAATCCAAAAAATTTTCGCATTGAAGAAGATTTATCTCGCCGAGATTTTACCGTGAATGCCATGGCCATCAATTTTGCTAAAGGCAAGTTCGACAAAATCATTGATCCTTACGGCGGCGAGAAAGATTTAAAAGAAAATATAATCAAAACCGTCGGCATCCCCGATGAGAGATTTGGGGAAGATGCGCTCCGCTTAATGCGTGCCGTTCGATTGGCCACCGAGCTCAATTTCCAGATCGATCTGAACACTCGCCGATCCATCGAAAAAAATGCCGGCCTTTTGGAGACTATCGCCAAAGAGCGCATCCGCGATGAATTTATAAAAATCTTGATGGCCGACGGCGCGGCAGAAGGCATTATTCTTCTCGAGGAACTCAATCTTCTTAAGAATATAGTTCCCGAACTTCGTGATGGTTTGGGTTGCGGGCAAAATAAGCATCACATCTACACCGTCTTCGAACACAACGTCCGGGCGCTCGCCTACACCGCCAAACAAAACTATTCATTGTTAGTCCGCCTTGCCTCACTTCTGCACGATGTTGGCAAGCCCGCCACCAAAAGAGGGGACGGCCCAGATTCCACCTTCCATGGCCACGAAGTTGTTGGCGGTCGTATTGCTGCCCAAATCGTTGATCGCCTACGTTTTCCAAAGGACTTCGGTGAAAAAGTAATTCACTTGGTTCGCCACCATCTCTTCTACTACAACGTGGGCGAAGTCACCGCCGCTGGCGTCCGCCGTTTTCTCGCCCGCGTCAGTCCGGAAAATATCGACGATTTAATCAAAGTCCGTGAAGCCGATCGCATCGGCTCCGGCGTCCCGAAAGCTGTACCCTACAAGCTCCGCCACTTGCTCTTCATGATTGATAAGGTCAAAAGCGATCCCATCTCCCCGAAGATGTTAAGAGTCAACGGAGCTGACGTGATGCAGATCGCCAAACTTGATCCTGGTCCCAAAGTTGGCTACATTCTATCCATCTTGCTAGAAGAAGTTTTAGACGATCCCGAAAAAAACACTCGCGAACACCTCGAATCTCGCGTCAAAGAGTTAAGTAAGCTCTCCGAAAAAGAATTAAAAGCCATGTCCGAAAAAGCCAAAGAAACCAAACTCGAGTACGAATCCGAAGAAGAAGACAAAATAAAATCCAAACACCACGTAAAGTAGTTGACGATTTCTTGTTGACTGGGTATATTGCTGAAAGCAGAAAAGGAGGGGGTGTGACCAAAGTCTCAAAGTCTTGGGGTGTAGATTATCAAGGGTGCTCCTATTCGCCCTCATGTGCCTGTCCTAATGGCGATTGGTTTATGTTTGGATATATGTCCCATAGGTTCAAAGACTGGCGAGATTGCATTGTTGGATTTTCAACTTCTAATCCGGAAGATCCCGCTAATCCCGGGAAAAAAGGCATCATTGTCATAGAATGCCCCAAGTGCTTCGCCAATTTCTGGTTTCATGTCTGGGAGCAGATGATTCCTGATGTGATTGAAGCGGAAGAGAGAAATAAAGGAGAAGCATCAAATGACTAAGCCGGTTCTTCGGTCTTGGGGCGTTGATTATCATATCGCCACCTATTCGTCAGCATTGTGTTGTGTTAAATGCGGCTGGAGAATGTATGAAGATCTTAAGAACATTAAAGAGCTTGAACAGAGGAATGATTGCATAGTTGGATTTGAACTTCAGTCAAAACTTCCCCTGCCCAAAGACTCTGATTATTGGAAAATTGGTATAGTCGTTGTTGAGTGTCAAAAGTGTTTCGACAAGTTTTGGCACCATGCCACAAAATCCTGGATTGAAAATATTCAGAGGTCTTGCAAAAACTGGCCCAAAGAGCCCTAATGAATAGGGCTCTTTTTATTTTCTAAAACTCTAGTAAACTAAGCTCAATGAAAGTTCGCATTAAAAGATTCCACCCGGATCTGCCCTTGCCCGAGCACAAGACCGAAAAAGCCGCCGCTTTTGATTTGTACGCACGGGAGACTACGGAAATCCAGCCCAGTAGCGTTGCCTACATCCCGCTTAACAATGCCATCGAAACTCCCGAAGGGTATTTTCTCTTGGTGGCCGCTAGGAGTTCCACGCACAAAAAAGGCTTGCTTTTAGCGAACGGTATTGGCATCGTTGATCCCGACTACTCCGGGGATGAAGATGAGCTGAAAGCCGCCTACTACAACTTCACCAGCAAACCCGTTTTAGTTGAGCGTGGTGAGCGCATTGCCCAAGGCACTTTCGTAAAAATTGAAAGAGCCGACTGGCAAGAAACTAAAGTCATGGGCAACAAAACCCGTGGTGGTTTTGGCACGACTGGCAAATAAAACAACTTTCCTATAATCTGTATATCGTAACGGGCTGTAGTATACCGGTAGTACGCGCGATTCGGGTTCGTGAAGACCGGGTTCGATTCCCGGCAGCCCGACCATAACCAAAGGAGTATAATAAATCTATGGATTTGAATGTTTTAATAATCATCGTCTTGTCAGTTATCGGCATCGTTAACACGAGCTACCTAAGCTATCACGCCTACAGAAAAACCCCAGTCAAATGCTTATTTTTCCCGCCCGAGTGGTGCCAAAAAGTTCAGGAGAGCAAATTTAGTCGCACACTTGGGATTCCCAATCCTTATGCCGGCCTAGGAATGTACTTCGTGATTTTGATTTTAAGCCTCCTTTTTTCATCTGGTAGCCTCACAAGTTTTGCGCCCATTTCAACCATTATCTGGATCGGGTTTGTCTTTTCTATTTATTTCACCTTTATCCAAGCCTTTATCCTCCGCGCCTTTTGCACTTGGTGTGTTGTATCCGCCATCGAATTCACCCTGCTCCTACTCACTGTGTTATTTATCAAGTAGAATCTACAGTAGCCTGTAACTTTCCTAAAAGGAACCCGTAACACCTTAGTATAAAGCGAAATCTCGCGCTAAATCGAGAAAAAAGGTCAAAAACATCAAAAACAAATAAAAATAATAAAAAAATGCAAAAATACATAGTTTCGTTTCTAGTCTTAACTCTAGGTTTTGGGGCAATCGCTCCAGCTGGTGTGTCGGCCCAAACCTCGACCGCCCAGACTCAGTTGCAAATGATTAACCAGCTGACCCAGCAGATCCTTGATCTGCAGAACCAGATCAAAGCTCTCCAAAAAAAATCAGTCGAACTTCAAGTTGAGCAGCAAGGCCAAGTTCTGGAATTGTTAAAAAGCTTAAGACAGGGATCTTCGGGCGACGATGTTACCGTTCTCCAGGTACTTTTAGCCGCCGATCCGAATATCTATCCCGAAGGTTTAGTGACGGGTTATTACGGTCTTTTGACATCCAAAGCCGTGATGAAATTTCAGGCTAAGCACGGCATTGACCAGCTTGGCATCGTTGGTCCCAAAACCCTCAAGAAGCTCAATGAGTTTCTTAAGGAAAATCGGTTAACCAAAGCCGAAAAAGCCCAGCACGAAGATGACGACGATGATGAAGATAATGACGATGGAGATGATAACGATAATTCAACTCGAGCCATCAGGAAGGCTGGATTCTGTATTATCGTCCCACCCGGCCACTTAATCGCCAAAGGCTGGTTGAAGAAAAACGACAAGCCCATCGTTCCAATCTGTCAGGTTTTACCGCCCGGCATTCTTAAGAAAATCGGGCCCCAACCCAGCTCAACCCCAGATACTGTCGCTCCAACCATCTCTTCGCTGGCTGCAACATCGATCACGATCTCTGGTGCCACAATCAGTTGGACCACAAACGAAGCCGCTACAACCAAGGTTTACTACTCAACCTCCTCACCAGTCACCACCTCTTCTACTGCAACCGAAAGTTCTTTACTGGTAACTGGTCACTCAATGAGTCTAACCGGCCTCATTGCCTCGACCACCTATTACTACATGGTTGAATCCAAAGATGCCGTTATGAATAAAGTGACTTCAAACCAGGGTTCGTTTACCACCGCCACCCCCGCGGCCGACACTTTGCCAGCCACCATTTCTTCGATTGGCGTCACCAACATTACCGTCTCCGGCGCAACCGTAAACTGGACAACTAACGAGCCAGCCAAAAGCAAAGTCTACTTTGCGACCAGCACCCCGGTTGGTTTAACTACCGCCACCTCCGTCGCCATGACTGCGTTTGTCACCAGCCACTCGGTCGCCCTGACCGGTCTGAATCAATTCACCAATTACTATTTTCTGATTGAAACTGAAGATGCGGCCGGCAACAAAACTACATCCGGTGAGAATGTCCTTACCACCGCCACACCCGACATAACCGCCCCCATAGTTTCAGCTGTGAACGTTTCTAGCCTTTCTTCAACTAGCGCATCGATTGGCTGGACTACCAACGAACTTGCCACAAGCAAAGTTTACTACGGCACCACCTCGCCGCTGAATCTGGGAGTAGCCGCGTTTGTCTCTTCATCCGGCACTTTCATGACTCACCTCGTCAATCTCACCGGTCTTGTCGCCTCGACCACCTACCACTACATAGTTGAATCCAAAGATGTTGCTATGAATGCTGGAACCTCGGTAGAAGCGAGCTTCACGACCACCCCATAGCGAAACCCCCAAAAACCAAGAAAATAGCCCATAAATCCCCGCTAAGGTGGGGATTTATGCGTGTATTGACAGAATCAAAACCAAGTATTATAATGGAACTTAAACTAAGAGATGTGGTCGAATTTCTAGCATAACAAGACAAATTAATGACAGGAACAATCAAAACGCTCACGGATAGAGGCTTTGGATTCATTTCTCGCGAAGGCGAGGAAAAGGACCTTTTCTTCCACTCCAAGGAGCTTAATGGTGTAACCTTCGATGAATTGAAAGTTGGCGATACCGTCACCTTTGAAATCGTCAACGGTGAAAAGGGCCCAGCCGCTACAAACGTCGCGCGAGCCTAAAACACTATTTTCGAAAAACCGTCCTTTGGCAAAACCTGGGGGCGGTTTTTTGTTTCTAAGATTCAGTAGAGCTATCAACAAGTTTAATTGACAACCCGGGATACTTAACTATCATTAGATTACAACTTAATATTAATAGCTTATCTTGAGCGCGGCGAGAGTTCTGGCTCGATGACCCGCCAGCAACCGCTCTTTGTAAAAAAGAGAAGGTGCTAAATCCAGCCTCGGTCCGAAAGGACTCCGAGGAAAGATAAAGTCGTCGAAACTTATATCTTCCTCGTGGAAGATTTTTATTTTCGCCCCCATAATATTTTTTTCTGAGGCGAAAATATCCTGAGCCAGTCGAAGGATTACAAACAATATTTATAAACCCATGTTCTACAAACCAAGTATTTTTACCGTTGAAAGCGTTACCTCTGGTCATCCCGACAAAGTTTGCGACCAAATCTCCGATGCGATTTTAGATGAATGTCTAAGACAAGATCCCAAAAGCCGCGTCGCCGTCGAAGTCATGGGTTCCCATGGGCTCCTAGTTATAGGCGGTGAAGTGACCACGAGCGCCAAATTTGAGGCTGAAGAAATCGCCAAAAATGTTTATAAAAATCTCGGCTACACCGACGAGCTCAAAATCATCTCTCACCTCGTTAAACAATCGCCCGACATTGCGCAAGGCGTCGATACTGGTGGGGCAGGGGATCAAGGCATTATGTACGGTTACGCCGAAAATAATCCTGGAAGTGAGTTTATGCCCAAAAGTGTTTTCCTGGTGCACGCCCTAACCAAAGGTTTAGAAAAAATGAGAAAGAGTGGGAAATTTGATTGGCTAGGGTCTGATGGCAAAGCTCAACTCACCGTTCACGGCGATAAAATCAAAACTGTTCTGGTCAGTTGTCAGCACGCCGAAAATGTTTCTCAAGCCGAAATCAAGCAGGCTTTAATCCATAATCTTATAAGGCCAGTTATTGGCCACATAGACGACATTGAAATCCTCGTTAACCCTACAGGCAAATTTGTGATCGGTGGCTTCGCTGGCGATGCTGGCCTAACCGGTCGTAAAATCATGGTGGACACCTATTGTGGTCTCGTTCCTCACGGCGGCGGCGCTTTCTCCGGTAAGGATCCAACCAAAGTTGATCGTTCGGCCGCCTACATGGCGCGTTTTGTGGCTAAAAATTTAGTGACGAACGGCCACGCCGAAAAGTGTTTAGTTTCCGTCGCCTACGCCATCGGCCGAGCCGAACCCTTAATGGTTGAAGCGCTGAACGAAAAAGGCGAGAGCATTGCGAGTCTGGTCAATCAGAAATTCGATTTTCGGCCCAAAGCCATTATTGAGCGCCTCGATCTTCGGAAGTCGATCTATCTGCAAACGGCCGCCTATGGCCACTTTGGCAAACCCGGTCTTCCCTGGGAATCAATCGAAAACATCTAATTTGCTAGAATTAGTGTATGGAAAACAAATCAAAAACCATCCTCGGCCTATTGAGGATTGGTATGGGTTGGATTTTCTTGTGGGCGTTCGTCGATAAACTTTTAGGGCTTGGTTTTGCCACCGCGCCCGAAAAATCCTGGTTGGCTGGAGGCTCCCCAACCCTGGGATTTCTAAAGTTCGCCGCCAAAGGTCCTTTTGTAGAAACTTTTCACGCGATGGCCGGTAATCCGATCGTTGACTGGCTTTTTATGTTGGGTCTCTTACTCATTGGGTTGGCGTTGCTACTCGGGATTGGAGTTCGCATCGGGGGCTACTCGGGCGCGCTTCTAATGCTCTTTATGTATCTGGCGAGCATACAGCCAGAGAATAACCCATTACTCGACGACCATATTATCTACGGCCTCCTACTCCTGCTGTTTACCACAGCTAACGCTGGTAAGTACTTAGGTTTTGGTAGCGCGTGGGCCAGAACTCCGCTTGTTCAAAAAAATCCAATTCTGGAGTAGGGCGGGAAACCCGTCTGTTTCCAAACCGTCCCCTAGACTATTTTGGCAAACCTGGTCTTCCTTGAGAGGAGGTTGTTGTCGTATAATTTGACTGTGGAAATTAATCTCAAGACCATCGGTTTTGCTAGAAATCAGGAAATTGATCACTTCGGTGGGTGGGATAAGGTTGTCACCGAACTTGTCATCAACGATGAATATCAGGATGCATTGACTGGACTCGACGATTACTCCCATATTTTCGTAATCTACTGGATGCACAATGTGAAAACCTGCGATATCCGTCACGTGCCACAGGGAAAAGTCGGCGAGGTGCCCGAGGTCGGTATTTTCGCTTGTCGCTGTCCAGGGCGTCCCAATCCTATTGGCCTATCTTTAGCAAAAATCATGAGTATTAAAGGTAGCGTTGTAACCGTAAGAGGGCTTGATGTGATTAAAGATACGCCCATCCTCGATTTGAAACCCTATACTCCGCAATACGACAGTGCAGTGGATGTCAAAGTTCCTGACTGGGTAAATAAACTAGAGTATTGATTATAAGGACATGTCTAAAATTAAAGTCGAACAAGAACCTCGGGAAACTAATCTAAAAGGCCGCATGGCCGAGTCGTTGGTTTTCGATTTGTTAAAAGAGTCTGGCAATTCAGTTTATAAAATTGGTTACGAAACCATCTTGCACGGCGGCAGTAATCTTTCAGGGGCTTTCGAGAAACATGCAAGAGTGGCGGAAAAAATGCGTGCCATACCCGACTTTTTCGTGATCGATAAAACAAATCTTCCGCATCTGGTTGAGGTAAAATTCCGGTGGAGCCCCAAGGGTCACGCCGAAGACTTGCAAAAACTTTCAATTATCCGCAAATACTGGGAAGAAGCCAATATTATTTTTGTAAACTGTGTCGAAAAACCCTACTTCCGTTTTAGTCATCCGCCTTTTATAAAACCCAATAAAGAGATAATTCTACTGCCCCTTACCGTTTTCAAGCCTTTTAATATTTCCGACCCCCTAATTAGAAAGTTCGAAACTCTAGTTGAAAAATATTTCACCCCCACCCTCACCGCCGGCACCAGGCAAAAAATTTCGAAAAAACCTGCCTGATCCTAAAATTTAACGCCAGATATGCTATGATACACAAGCGTAGCCATCAGAAAAAAACGATTCCATCATGAGCCCACTCGTAGGTATCCACATTGCCCTAGGTGAATTCGGTGCCTTAGCCTTCCTATGGGCTTTGGTTGAACTTTTGAACCCAACCGAAGCCAGGATCTCTAGGGCGAAAAAAGCCGCCCTCTTGGGTGTCGTTATGTTTTTCGCCGCGTGGCTTGTTGGCGGTTTTTACTACGTAGACTATTACGGTACTAACGTAAAGCCCATTATTAAAGGAGGCCCGACTCCGTGGGCTCATGGCGTAATGATGGAAACCAAAGAGCACCTCTTCCTCTTCCTCCCATTCCTGGCCATCCTTGCTTGGTCACTAATCAAAAAATACGGCAACATGATAATTAGCGACCAAGGCTTAAAAGTTTCTATAATTTTGCTCTGCGGGCTTATCGTTCTCCTCGCCTTCTCTATGGCTGGCATGGGCTACCTTATCTCAAGTGGCTTCCGCGGCGCCATCGAAACTAACCTTACCCCACCACTTTAATGACCAAAAATATCACCGCCCTTATTTATGCAACGTTAGGCACCATTTGGTTTACAGTCCTGGTTACCATTTGGGCCGAGTTTTCCGAACCGTTCAAAAATTCGCTCAAAGCCGTCACTGGCCATCACTGGACCACCAAGAGTATCTTCGCGGTTATCCTATTTTTTCTCCTATACTTCGTATTCCTTAAAACCAAGGAATCCACAAACATCAAGAAAAGTATCAACTTTGTTTTACTAAATACCATCCTCGGCGGACTGGCTCTCTTCATCTTCTTCATTTGGCATTTCCTGCGTTAGGTCGGGCTAATTAGAAAACCGACCAGCGTGACCATTCCATTGTAAAAAACTTTGGTCCGGTACGGCTGTGTTATATACTTTAGTTATGAACAAAAAGAAAAAAGTGGCTAAAAAGAAACACCGGAAAAATAGCGGGAAAAATATCTCTATCCGCTATCGCTAACCTCCAACATGAAGGAAAAAATTCACGGATTTTTAGATTTCATCCGCGAGCAGGGCGTGGTGGGCTTGGCCGTTGGTTTTATTCTTGGCGGCGCCGTTTCAAAGATGGTGGCTTCATTAGTCAGCGATATTATCAACCCACTCCTCGGTGTCATCTTGGGATCAGCCGGGGAGCTAAAAGACGCTGCCTTGGTTGTCGGCCCCATTAAAATCCTCTGGGGCAGTTTCGTGGCCACCGTGATCGACTTTGTCGTCATCGCCCTCGTTGTCTATTTTGGAGTGAAACTCATTGGCCTCGATAAGCTGGATAAGAGAAAACAGTCATGAAAAATTTTGGCCGTTCCTTTCTGCGATATCTTCTTTGGGCTATCGCGGTTTCTTTGAGCTTAATTTTATTTCAAATTTGGTATTTCAGATTCCTAACCGAGTCCTGAAGCCGCTGCTTGCATTTTTACCCGAATAGTGATAGGATGTTCCAACTATGAATAACCAATCTGGGTTCTCAAAAAATAATAAAAAATCCCGAGAGGGGAACGTTAAGTCGATTATCACCTGGGTGATCGTGATCGCGGTAATTGCTGGTTCCGTCGGTTCCATGCTCTTTGTGGGTGGTGGCAACCCTACCGGTAATCAAACGGCCATCTTAACCGATAGCATCTCCCAGACCGACTGGTTTTTGGGCAAAAACGACGCCAAAGTGGTTTTAGTTGAATACGGCGACTACCAATGCCCCGCCTGTGCCGCCTATCATCCGTTCACCAAAGAAATAGTTCGAGAATTTGGCGACAGCATTGCTTTTGTCTACAGATATTTCCCGCTCCGAAGTATCCACAAAAATGCTGACATCACGGCCCAGGCCGCCGAAGCCGCTGGTAAGCAAGCAAAGTTTTGGGAAATGCACGACCTGCTCTATAAAAACCAGAAGTCTTGGGAAAACGCTTCGAACGCTGAAGAAATCGTTATTGGCTACGCCGAGTCTCTTGGCCTAAACCTTGAACAGTTTAAAGTCGATCTCAAATCCCAAATCGTTAAAGACAAGATTGAAGGTGATTACCAGAGCGGCCTCAAAGCTCAAATCCAAGGCACTCCAACCTTTTTCGTAAATGGAAAGAGCATCCAAAACCCCCTAAGCTACGATGAATTTAGAACCATCCTCATCAAAAACGGCGCTACTCCCCAAGCCGTTAGTCAGTAAAGCCCTAGCGATCACTTTTCTAGTGGTCGCTTTTTTGGGTTTTTTGGACGCGACCTATCTCTCCGTCGAACATTTTCGGGGCGTCATTCCGCCCTGCACCATCGTTGAGGGTTGCGAAAAAGTGACTACGAGTGAGTATTCGGTCATTTTGGGTGTGCCGGTCGCGCTTTTAGGTTCCATCTACTATCTTTTCATCATCGTCCTATCAATCTTATTTCTCGATCGGAAAAATGAAAAGTACTTCCTCTACGCTTCCTACTTAAATATTTTCGGTCTGCTCGCCGCCATCTATTTTGTTTTTATCCAACTCGTTATTATCAAAGCCATCTGCATCTATTGCATGTTTTCGGCGCTTACTTCGACCCTGCTCTTTATTCTCGGTCTTTTAGTTATTCTCAAATCTCGCCGCTCCATGTAGAATTTAGACATGGATCCAATCCAAAAATCTAAGGATGATTGGAAAAAAGAGCTCGACGCCGAGACCTATCACATCACTCGTGAAGCCGGCACCGAGGCTCCTTTTACCGGTAAATACCATGCGACCCACGACAAGGGTATGTATAAATGCTCTAATTGCGGCTTAGAGCTTTTTTCGTCAGACGCTAAATTTGATTCTGGCACTGGCTGGCCAAGTTTCACCGACCCGACTAACAAAGAACGCGTTGAACTCAAAGAAGACATGAACCACGGCATGAGTCGTGTTGAAGTTCTGTGCAAGCGCTGCGGCGCCCACTTGGGGCATGTTTTTGATGACGGCCCTGGGCCAAGTTGTAAGAGGTTTTGCATTAACTCCGCTTCGTTAAAACTTGAAAAAGAAAATGCCAAAAAATAAAAATCTTTTTGAAAAAACCTTCTGGTTTTTTGACAAACTCGAAGACAAAGTTCGGGGGCGTTTGAGTCGCCACCCGGTGCTATATACCGCGATCGGGGGAGTAGCTATCGTTCTTTTCTGGAAGGGCGTCTGGGAAACTGCCGAGCTTTTCCCATTTCTTTTTGGCCCAGTCTCGATAATAGTTAGCGTTGCCACACTGCTTATCACTGGGCTTTTCGTATCTTTCTTCATCGGCGACCGGATTATTCTCTCCGGCATCAAAGGCGAAAAAAAACTAGTGGAAAAAACCGAGAAGGAAATTGAGGAAGAAGAAGGTGAGATTGAGGAGTTGGACGCAGACATCCACCGTATCGAAAAAGAAATTCACGCCCTCGGTCGCAAGAGTAGAGCCAAGAAAATAAAGAAGAAAGCCAAGTAGTTTTGCGTTTGCGGTCGGAACTATTTCTGATATAGTTTCCCCCGGAGGGCCTATGGTTCAGTGGCAGAACGCAGCATTCGCATTGCTGAGACGGCGGTCCGATTCCGCCTAGGTCCACAAATGTAACAACCCCTCTTTGTTGGCGTATAATTAAGGTATGCACAAAAAAATTAGTACCAAGACTGCGCTAGCAGTGATTGTCGTTTTCGGCACTCTTTGTGCCCTGTTTGTCACCTCATGGCTGAATAACCCAGAGGCTGGTTTCCCCGTTATTAATGACTGGTTTCCTAAAAACCCCGGTTCAGATCCTCAAGGCAAAGTACCAGAAGATCTGAAGTCGGATAAAACCCTAAGCACTTTCGTTAAATTTAAATCTGAAGTCGAATTTAAAGAATATCTCTCGAACGCCGAGAATCTGGGCGGCTTCGGTTTTAGCGGCGTGGCCTTGAGGCAGATGGCTCCGATGATGGAATCAGACGCCATGCCCGGCGCGCCCTCTCCGATCGCCGGCGCTGATAATAAATCTACCGCTTCGCCTGATCGCGTCTCGGGTACTAACGTTCAAGTTTCTGGTATCGACGAACCCGACATTTTGAAAACCAACGGCAAAGAAATCTATCTTTCCCTCGAATCTTTCTATTACTATGGTCGTCCTATGCCGATGATGGAGCCAGCCATAGGCGAAGATAAGAGAATCGCTCCAGATTACTATCCCCAAAATCGCGGCGAAACCAAAGTTTTAAAAGCTTTCCCGCCGGAATCCTTGGCCCTAAGGACCAAAATTCAAAAATCCGGCAACCTATTGCTGAGCGGTAAAATCCTCGTTATTTTTGAAGGCCAGTCTGTATTCGGCTACGATGTATCAAATCCCGACTCGCCCACAGAAAAATGGCGTGTCGATTTGAAAGATAACTCTTACCTCTCAACCTCTCGGCTCCATGATGGAAAAATCTATTTAGTTACTCAAACCTGGGTCAATTCCGGCCATCCCTGTCCTTTTATACCGGTGACCGTAAAAGGGAGCGCCCTCTCTATTCCTTGTACTGAAATTTACCACCCCCGCGCCGAGACCCCGGCAGACGTCACTTACACCGCCATGATTTTGGATCCGGAAACTGGTTCGGTTAAAAACCACCTTTCTTTCGTTGGCACTTCTGGTTCGTCTGTCATCTACATGTCCCCGAATGCGCTTTATGTGGCCTACTCCTATCCCGGCGATTACGTGAAAATTTTCCTCGGTTTTTTTAAGGAAAAAGCTCGCGACCTTGTTTCATCTTCAGTCTTGACCCAACTCGAAAAGTTAGAAGGCTACGACATTAGTCAGTCTTCCAAAATGAATGAGTTTCAGATGATTTTAGATCGCCATCTAAATTCCTTGGAAAAAGACGATCGGTTGAAATTTGAAAACGAAATCCAAAATCGTCTGAAGGATTATATGAAGAGTCACATCCGCGAACTTTCTAAAACTGGTCTTACTAAGATTTCTCTAAACAATTTACAAATTGCCGCGACCGGCAACATTCCCGGTACTCTCTTAAACCAATTCTCGATGGATGAGTGGAACAACAATCTCCGTTTGGCTTCAACTATAGAGGGTGGCTTCTTCTGGGGTTTTGGTGGTGGGAACGCGGAGAGCGCGAACGATGTTTACGTCTTAGACGGCGGGCTAAACATTATTGGCTCCGTGCGCGATCTGGGGCTTACCGAAAGAATCTACTCGGCTCGCTTCGTTGAGGATCGGGGCTATCTTGTGACCTTTCGCCAAACCGACCCATTCTACGTTTTAGACCTCTCGAATCCCAGGAAGCCCGAAATGAAAGGCGAACTTAAAATCCCCGGCTTCTCTTCCTACCTCCACCCGCTCGAGAAAAACTTGATCTTAGGGGTAGGCCAAGAAGGTGGCAGTGTCAAGCTCTCTCTATTTAATGTTTCAAATCCCTCGAACCCCACCGAAATTTCCAAATACTCCTTGAAAGACTACTGGACCGAAGTTCAAAGCACCCATCACGCGTTTCTAAGTGACGCCGCTCACAACATTTTCTTCTTACCTGGCGGCGAAGGGGGATACGTCTTCTCTTATGAAGGCAACACTCTCTCGCTTAAAAAAGCGGTGAGCCAAATTCGCTCTCGCCGCGCGCTTTATCTTAACGACTATCTCTATGTTGTAGGTGATGATCGAGTAGTAGTTCTAAACGAAAAGAGCTGGGAAACCATAAAAGAGCTAAAGCTTGAGTAAGTTCTTCCTAGTTGACAAAGAACAAGTTTTAGTTTAGAATCTAAGGCAGTTTTTTGGCTCACAATCTCTTAATTCATAACTTTTCACGGAGGGAGTACGAGTGGCAAAAAAGAAGCAAAAGAAGATCAATGCGAAACCGTTTTTGGCACCACCCGGAAAACGAGTGTCGATCAAAGACTACGATCCTGGCTCCACTGGTGGTCTTACCAAGGCTGCTGCCCTGAAGATCCTCGAGGTCAATTCACGAAGAATCGCTGAGCTCCAAGAAATTCTTTACGCAGATGGCACTCGTTCGGTGCTGGCGATTTTTCAAGGCATGGACGCCGCCGGCAAAGACAGCACTATTCGCCGGGTCATGGACTGTATCAATCCCATGGGCATCCAGGTCCACAGCTTCAAGTCTCCCTCGGCGGAAGAACTGGCTCACGATTACTTGTGGCGGTGCGTGAAGGGCCTTCCTGAGCGTGGCAAAATTGGCGTCCACAACCGCTCCTACTATGAAGAAACAGTTGTGGTGAGAGTTCATCCCGAGATCCTGAAGGCGCAACGCTTACCCGACGATCTGAAAGACAAGGATATCTGGACTCGCCGTTTCCGAGAAATCGTCAATTTCGAAAGATACTTGACCGATAACGGCACCGTCGTTCTCAAGTTCTTCCTGAACGTCTCAAAGAAAAAACAGGGGAGACGTTTCCTCGAAAGAATCGACACTCCCGAAAAGCGTTGGAAGTTCTCACTCGACGACATCGCCAAGCGCGCCCTCTGGAGTGAGTATATGCGTTCCTATGAGGAAGCGATCTCCGCAACGAGCACGAAGGCCTCTCCCTGGTACATTGTCCCATCTGACAACAAGTGGTTCACCGCCGCTTTGATCTCAACTGTCATTGTCTCTGCGCTTGAGTCTATGAAACTCAAGTATCCGACCCTTAGCGTCGGAGGCGATAAACGTCTTGTCTCCGCCAAGAAACAGCTCAAAAAGTAAACAAAAAGCCGTGCGAGTAACCTCGTACGGCTTTATCTTTTTTCATATTTCTCGCCGAATGAAATCCTTGATAGTCCCATCCGCCACCCTATATTCATCCGCCAGAAACTCTTCTTTCGTCACCCATCGGTACTCAATGATTTTTCCACCATCCGGGTTCTTGGTGATGTCGATCTCGCCCAAAGAAATCTCGCAAAGGTAAGTTATACAGCAAACCCAACGCTTGCTGTTTGTTCCAACCGCCCAGTAGTATCCCATCGGGCGGATTATTTTGATCTTGCAGGCGATCTCTTCGAGCACTTCTCGGTTCAGAGTTTCTTCTGGTGTTTCTCCTGGCTCTACTCTACCTCCGGGCAGAGTCCAAATGAGGCCAATTGATGAATTCTGCGCCAGTACCAAAAACTTCTCACCGGCCGCAACCACCCCTTTTATCGAAATTCGATAGTCATCCACGTCCTCTCCTTTCAAGTTACCTAATTAGTCTAGTTTATAAGTATCACCGATAAAGCCGGTGGTCAATCTTGAAAAAACAAAACCGCCACTACGATCGAGGCGGTTTTTAGTCCCAAATTAATTTGCAATTCTTATGAGTCGAGCGCGACTTCCCCATTTCCGGTCCAGCCATCTGAAGCCGACGTACCAGTCTTTGCCGTTCCAACTGAGGCTAAGGACTCTTCGGTTGCTAGCCTTATCTTTGCCCACGGTCCCGAGAAAGACGAGACAGAAGGCTCGCCAGCTCGGATCGATCTTATCCCGATTGTCGAAAAGAGTTTTGACCAGCTTCTTTCCATGAGGTGTTCCGAGATCAGCCGCGCGGATCTCGAGCTTTTCACCGTCGATGCAATCTTCTCCTGTTTTCAGAAACGGCACCGCCTCCAGCGTGAGGTTACTGCCATCTTGAAGCGATGTGTCTTCAGTATCTTTAGTTACTTCCCATGTGGGGTCCAGGAGTTCTTGGCCAGAACTGCCAGAAACGAGAACGTTCGCCGTCGACACTACTCCTCCTTTGTTAAGTTGCAGTTTACCGATACATATTAGTATTTTTAATGATTTTTGTCAATCACCTCCACTAGTTAGCCTTTCAAATCCTTTTGGCATAGCATTATTAAATAATGTCTCTCGAGAAACGCTTCGACCAATTCAGAAAAAATACCGTGGGTTATAACCAGCGCTTTGAAACCCCTTACGGCCAAAAGAAAATCATCTACGCTGACTGGACGGCGAGCGGCCGGCTTTACGGACCCATCGAAAAAAAACTCGTCAAAGATTTTGGGCCCTTTGTGGGCAACACTCACACCGAGGTCACGGTCACCGGGACCGCCATGACAAGAAGCTATCACGAAGCCCAAAGAATTATTAAGCACCACGCCGGCGCTAACGATAGCGACATTTTAATTGCGGCTGGTTCTGGTATGACTGGCGCTGTAAATAAATTGCAGCGCATCCTGGGCTTAAGGGTTCCAGAAAAACTAAATAAATTCGTCAAACCGCCAGCTGGCCTCCGACCAGTTGTTTTTATTACGCATATGGAGCACCACTCTAACCAAACTTCTTGGCTAGAAACCATTTGTGACGTAGAGATTGTTCCACCTGGGCGTGATGGTTTAGTGAGTTTAGATAATTTTAAAAAACTTCTAAAAAAATACAAAAACCGAAAGCGGAAAATCGCCGCTGTGAGCGCCGCTTCAAACGTAACCGGCCTAGAGCCGCCCATTCACAAAATTGCTAAACTCATCCACCAAAACGGAGGGCTCTGTTTTGTTGACTACGCCTGCGCCGCTCCTTACGTGAAAATAAATATGCACCCTCGGGATCCACGGGAAAAATTGGACGCCATCTATTTTTCACCCCACAAATTTCTAGGCGGCCCGGGAACACCCGGTATTCTGATTTTCGACTCCAACCTCTATTCTAATAAGGTCCCCGACCATCCTGGCGGTGGCACCGTTCTTTGGACTAATCCTTGGGGCGAACATCATTATTTCGAAAACATTGAGGCTCGTGAAGACGGTGGGACTCCGCCTTTCTTGGGCACCATTAAGGTCGCTCTAGCCATTAAACTCAAGGAAAAAATGGGTATAAAAAACATTTTAGCCCGTGAAAAAGAAATTTTGACCCTACTTTTCAGAGCGATGAAAAAAATAAGCAACCTCCATATTCTAGCGGGGGAGCATGGACATCGCCTCGGCGTCATCTCTTTTAACATAGAAGGCCTCCACTACAACCTAGTTTCCAAGTTGTTAAACGACCGCTTTGGTATCCAAACTCGCGGGGGTTGCGCTTGCGCCGGCACTTACGGTCACCATCTTTTTAATATTGATAAAAAAATCTCTAAAAAAATCACTGACCAGCTTGGTCATGGCGATTACTCCTCAAAACCTGGTTTCGTCCGCCTTTCCATTAACCCTATAATGTCGAGCCAAGAAATTTCGGTTATCATAAAGGCACTAAAGGAAGTCGCTCGAAAAGGTAGAGCTTGGTCCGGAGACTACGGCTACAACTCAAAAACTAACGAGTTTGCTCACCGTAAATTTAGAAATCTAGAACCAGTCAACACGGACAAAATCTTTAACCTATAACTTTGACTCGAGGTCAGCTTTTGTCTACTATTTCTCTAGTCACTTAACCGCTAAAAAGGGAGGTATTCGTGAATCAGGGGAACAAGCAGAAACTGGCTGAAGGCAAAACCAAGATCATCTGGGCCGATCCTTGCTCCAAAGACGAAGTTCTGATTGAAAGCAAGGATGATATTACCGCCGGTGATGGCGAGCGAAGAAACCTCATCTCAAGCAAGGGTGCTCTTTCAACCACTGTCACCTGCAACGCCTTTCGACTCCTAAGATCCAAAGGCATCCCCACCCACTTTCTTCATCGAGTCGATTCGACAACCTTCGCCGCCCAACGGGTTCAGATGATTCCCATTGAAATCGTCACTCGCCGCATCGCGACCGGCTCCTACTTAAAAAGAAATCCGGAAGTCGCGGAGGGAACCCGTTTCGACAGTCTCATCATTGAGTTTTTCCTTAAGGACGACGCGCATCACGATCCCATGATTTTTTGGGATCAAGATAAGTCCGAATACCAGCTCTTTGACCCACGCAAACCTCTGTCGGTCGGTCCCACCCAGGTTTTATCCGAATTATTTGAGAGTCCAGCCATCTTCCCCACCGATTTTGATGACATGAGTTTTCTCGCCAGGATTTGTTTTATCGCCGCTGAAGAAGCCTGGGAGAAACAGGGGGTTACCCTTGTTGATCTAAAGATTGAGTGTGGCCTTGGCTGCCAACCACCGTACCGCGACACTATTATCGTGGCTGATGTGATCGACAATGACTCTTGGCGCATTTGGCCGAGTGGCGACAAAGCCCAAATGAAAGACAAGCAAGTCTACCGTAACCTGGACAGCATCACCCCCGAAGCC
This sequence comes from Parcubacteria group bacterium Gr01-1014_20, assembly GCA_007376265.1. GTDB lineage: Bacteria > Patescibacteriota > Minisyncoccia > UBA6257 > 2-01-FULL-56-20 > VMFW01. Next base: position 4,656 of record VMFW01000010.1, on the reverse strand, counting down.
CTAGCCGCCGTTCGCGATAATTACATGTGGGTGGCCAACGCCACCGAGAAGTTCCTACCAGCTTAAACAAAAAACCTTCGGTTTATAACCGAAGGTTTATTTTTTCCAAACGGCTGCCGCAAAACCGTTTCAGCCTAGTAAGTACCCCCATAAACCTCTGGGTATAGTTATCCACATTTTATCCCACCCCCTTTGATAAAATTAAAGGTAGGAAAACACACCTTCATTTTCCAAGCAATTTTGACTTTCGGGTCTTTCGAATGAAGGCAAAGGTCGATTACGCCTAAAATTCAGTTTTCGATAGCCTTAGGCGTTTATCAAAAAATATGGTTATTCAGGATTTATCAGCAGTCATAGTTGGATCGCTCCAGAATCTCTGGTTGGGGTTTTCAGGCTTCCTGCCAAACTTAATCGGCGCCCTTGTTATTCTGATTATCGGTCTTATCTTCGCCGCTTTCTTTGGCACCCTGATCGAAAAGATTTTTATGGCTATCCGACTCGATACCTTCTTAGGCAAGCTCGAAATCGCCCCCTATTTCGAAAGGGGAGGATTAAAGCTTAGAGGCGCCAGGTTCTTGGGTCAGTTAACGTATTGGTTTATTTTAATTGGCTTCTTGCTCGCCGCCTCTGACCAACTTAATCTTTTCGCCTTTTCTAGTTTCCTCGGTCAGGTTGTTTTCTACATTCCGAACGTAATCGTGGCGGTCTTAATCATGCTAGCCGCCGCTTTCCTTGGCAACTTCCTTCGCGGAGTGGTTAAGGCATCCGTTAAGGGCGCCCGCATGCACAGCGCCAACTTCCTCGGTTCATTAACCTGGTGGTCGGTTGTTGTTTTCGGTTTCTTGGCATCGCTTGTTCAGCTAAACATCGCGCCAAGCATCATCAACACCGTCATCACCGGTTTCATCGCCATGCTTGCCTTAGCTGGGGGTTTGGCCTTCGGCTTGGGAGGTAGAGACTACGCGGCCCATCTTATTAGTCGGCTTCGCGAAAACACCGAAACCAAGATGTAGTTTGGGGTTCTAAGATATTCACAGTTTTACTGTGGAGTTGGTCTGGTTTCTGGTACAATTACATTACAGAAATTAAGAGCCGTTGGTTGTGAGGACCAGCGGTTTTTAATTTGGTAAAAAAATCCGCCCCCTCGTTAAGGTGGCGGATCCAAACAGCAATTCGCTAGGGCTGGGGCCTTACTCTGCGAGTGATTGTAGCAACCTTTCCTTCGGATGTGATGGCGCAGTCAATCTCTTCGTTTTCGATTGCGAACTGTTTAACAAAATCGCACGTCTCCTGGATCATCTTCTCCCACGGATAATTACCACAGCTGATTTTTACCACTGCAGCACCCAGCCGGAGAAGATTGATTATCCTCTCACCATTTAGGCAGCTATCCGAGTCGCTAATCCGAAAAGCGACCGCTCCATTCAGCCTTGTGGTAGCTATTAAAACTTTCGGATCGACAACAATCTGGCCTGTGCTCACGTCTTCCTCCTTGGGTTTCGGGTCATTATTCCCAGCAAAATTTCCAGCCCATATTCTATAGTTTATCCATGGATTTGTCAATACTAACTCGTCGCCAAACCCTAAACGTGGAGACTTGACAGCCTCCGTCCACCGTCTATAATAAACACCGGAATGATAAATGCACTAAATCTTGCACAGCAAAGCGGCTAAAGCGCCTTTTTCGGTGTGAGTAGCGGCCGCTAAAGAAGCGGCTTTTTTAGTCTTAAGTCACTCCGAGATTTTTGATAATAGAATAAGAAACTTCACATCAGGTACGCATTCCTGATAGGTGGAGAAAAAATCTTTAATGAACTCAATTGTATCCCGAGTTCATTAAAGTAAAAGTCAGTATTGGGATGGTTGGTATAAGGGCAAATGGTGGATGCCTTGACTAGAAAAGGCGATGAAGGACGTAGCGTAGCAGCGATATGCCTCGGTGAGGTGCGTAGCAACCTGTGACCCGGGGATTTCCGAATGGGGAAACCCAATTGAGTAAACCTCAATTATCCTTTGAGCAATCAAGGGGAGCGAACCCGCTGAAGTAAAACATTTCAGTAAGCGGAGGAAGAAAGAACAAATGTTTATTCCCCAAGTAGCGGCGAGCGAAAAGGGAAGAGCCTAAACCAAATATTTTCGCAAGAAAGTTTTTGGGGTTATAAGATGAAAACATCTTAGGTATAAAGTTGGCCGTCTACACGTGGCGAGCAACTTTATATCTAAAAAGAAGTTACAAATTGATTATCTAGCTGAACACGCTTGGAAAGGCGGACCAAAGACGGTGATAGTCCGGTAGGCGAAAGTTAGTCAACTTCTCGTTTTTATTCTTGAGTACTCCGAGGTCAAACAGCTTCGGAGGAATTTGCCTGTACTATCAGGTAAGGCTAAATACTTTTCTAGATCGATAGTGAACTAGTACCGTGAGGGAAAGGTGAAAAGCAGGCCGGTGAGGCCGTTGAAATAGAACCTGAAACCATTTGTCTACAAGGAACTGAAGTCCAAATGATCTCGCAAGAGAACACGGACAACAGTGTGCCTATTGAAGAATGATCCAACGACTTATTTTGCATTGCTCGTCTAAGCCTGTAAGGGTGGAGGCATAGGGAAACCGAGTCTGAATAGGGCGTTAACCCTTTTAAATTTTGCCGCAAGGCAAAACTTAGAAGGGTTAGGCAGTGCAAGATAGACCCGAAGCCAGATGAGCTTACCTTGGGCAGGTTGAAGGCCGATGAAAGTCGGCTGGAGGACCGAACCGGTGGGTTGTTCAACACCTTCGGATGACCCGAGGTAAGGAGTGAAAAGCTAATCGAATCTGGTAATAGCTGGTTCTCTCCGAAATAGTTTTTCGACTAGCGCCGTGTGTAGCTTCTGGGGGTAGAGCACTGGATGAATCGTAAAGGACGAAAGTTCGACGATTTAATCAAACTCCGAATACCGGAAGTGGAATCACGGTAGTTAGACTGCGGGGGCTAAGCTCCGTGGTCGCGAGGGGAAGAGCCCAGATCATAATCTAAGGTCCCTAAATTTACGCTAAGTGTTAAAGGTAGTCTCGTACCATAGACAGATAGGAGGTTGGCTTAGAGGTAGCCATCCTTTAAAGAGTGTGTAACAACTCACTATTCGAGGTAAGGGGCGCCGAAAATGTACCGGGGCTAAGCGTAGTACCGAAGATATGGATTCGTTCGCCTTCGGGCGAACGAGTGGTAGGAGAGCATTCCTAACCGCTGTGAAGCCGTAGCCGCGAGGCATGGTGGAGCGTTAGGAAGAGAGAATGTTGGAATGAGTAACCACAATCCCAATGAGAAATTGGAACCCCGAAAATCCAAGGTTTCCGTGGCACTGGCAATCAACCACGGGTTAGGCGGTCCTAAGGCAATGGTGAAAACCGCAGCCGATGGAAAGCTGGTTAATATTCCAGCCCTCCCGCACGATCATAACCAAGGGACGAAGGAAATAAATAGAAGTGCCTTATTGGTTTGGCATCGTTTGCGCTAAGTTCAAGCGAGCGTCGACGGAACGTATGGAATTTACCATGCGAACTTTTATGAAGAGCCTTCCGAGAAAAGCTTGGAAAAACGAGCGTGTGGGATCCGTACCGGAAACCGACACAGGTGGATAGGGCGAGTAGCCCAAGGGGAACGAGTAATTTGCCGTTAAGGAACTCAGCAAACAAGCGGCCGTAACTTCGGGATAAGGCCTGCCCATTTTTCGCAAGATAAATGGGCTGCAGCGAAAGTATCTCTGGCGACTGTTTACCAAAAACACAGCTCCCTGCGAACTCGCAAGAGGATGTATAGGGGGTGACGCCTGACCGATGCGAGAAGGTTAACGGTGGGGGTGGAATGTAGCAATATGTTCTGCTCACTGCCCGAAGCCCTCGTCAATGTCAGCGATAACTATAATCGTTCTAAGGTAGCGCAATTCCTTTCCGGGTAAGTTCCGGAGCGCACGAAAGGCGTAACGATCGGAGAACTGTCTCAACGGCAAGCTCGGTGAAAATGCGATTCCCGTGAAGACGCGGGATACCTGCAGCGGGACGAAAAGACCCCGGAAGCTTTACTGTAGTTTGGTATTGTCTTTAGAATTTTACTGCGTAGAGTAGTGGTGAGCCTTTGAAGCTTTGCTTTCGGGCGAAGTGGAGGCGAAAGTGAAACAGCCATCTGTAAAATTTTAAAGTCTAACCCCGTCGGCAAAAACGATGAGGGACAGTGCCTGATGGGCAGTTTGAATGGGGCGTTTTCCTCCTAAAGAGTAACGGAGGAGTTTATTAAGGTCGGCTTAGCCCGGATGGAAACCGGGCCGGACGTGTAAAGGCAAAAGCCGGCTTAACTGCGAGACCTACAAGTCGAGCAGATGCGAAAGCAGAACTTAGTGACCCGACAATTCTTTATAGAAAGGTTGGAGACATCGGATAAAAGCTACTCCGGGGATAACAGGCTGGTGAGGTCCGAGAGTTCCTATCGACGACCTCGCTCGGCACCTCGATGTCGGCTCGCCACAGCGCGGGGGTGGAGAAGCTCCCAAGCGTTTGGCTGTTCGCCAATTAAAGTGGCACGCGAGCTGGGTTCAGACCGTCGTGAGACAGGTCGGTCTCTATCTGCTGCAGGCGTTTAGCACTTGAGGGGAGTTGGCCCTAGTAAACAACATTGCTACTTC
>VMFW01000009.1 GCA_007376265.1 Parcubacteria group bacterium Gr01-1014_20 | reverse complement strand
CATCGAAAAAGGTTCTGGCACCCCCCCTAAAGTAAAAGCCGGCAAGGTGACCAAAGCCCAAATTTTAGAAATCTCTGAAAAAAAGATGAAAGACTTAAATGCTCACAATCTCGAAGCCGCCTCAAAAATCATCGAAGGTACCGCCCGATCAATGGGCATCGATGTAGTTGGTTAGATACACTCCCCATCTTTGACCAAAAAGTCCTTCTGACTTAGAGTAGTTAGAGGGACTTTTTGCTTATCATGGAAAAGAAAAAAGGAAAATTCATTGTTTTCGAAGGACCCGACGGTTCCGGTCAGTCCACCCAAAGTCAACTGCTTAAAAATTATCTTGAAAGTAAAAACTATCAAGTTGTTCTAACTAAACAACCAACTAAAGAGAGCGAAGCCAGTAAAAAAATTTCCGATATCCTCAACCACCGCATAACCGCCACCCCAGAAGAATTTCAGCAACTCTTTGTCGATGACCGGAAAGAGCACCTTGAAAAACTAATTCTTCCCAGTCTTAACGAGGGCAAGGTTGTCGTATCCGACCGCTATTTTTTTTCGAGCTTAGCCTTCGGCTCCTTAAACTGCGATTTAGAGTGGCTCATCGGAATCAACAAAGGTTTTCCGATTCCCGATAAAACTTTCATCCTCGATGTCTCACCGGAAGTTTGCGTTGAAAGAATTATGTCCCGTGGGCTCCCCGTTCAGTTTTTTGAAACCAAAGAAAAACTAGGAAAAGTTATGGAAAACTACCGGAAAGCCGCGACCAGATTTCCCGGGGTGCATTTAGTGAGCGGTGAGCGCCCCATCGACGTCATTCATCAGGAAATTTTGAGTAAGTTAGAAAATATCCTAATATAAAACTTAAACGGCTATGCCAGAATATATACCAACCATCGGCCTAGAAATTCACGTTGAGCTGAAAACCGAGACCAAAATGTTTTGCGATTCCCCGAACAACCCGGAGGAAAAAAACCCAAACACAAATGTCTGTCCGGTTTGTCTAGGCCATCCCGGCACCCTCCCGACCATTAATAAAAAAGCGGTTGAGGCCGTCATTAAAGTTGGTATGGCTTTGGGTGGAGAAATTAACAAGTTCACCAAGTTCGATCGCAAAAACTATTTTTATCCCGACCTCCCGAAGGGTTATCAAATCTCCCAATACGATCAGCCGCTCGTTATTGGAGGGTCTTTGAACGGCGTTAAATTGAGGCGTGTTCATCTCGAAGAAGATACTGGCCGTCTTCTTCATGACCCAAGTGGTGAAGGAAGCTTGGTGGATTACAACCGCGCCGGTGTTCCGCTCATGGAGTTGGTAACCGAACCTGAAATTAAATCTGCCGAAGAAGCCGTGAGCTTTGCTAAAGAACTCCAACTGATTTTACGTTACCTCGGTGTTTCTACCGCGGATATGGAAAGAGGCCAGATGCGCGTTGAAGTCAATATCAGTTTAGGTAAATGGTCCAAGGGCAATTGGAAGCAGGGGACTAAAGTGGAAATTAAAAACCTGAACTCTTTTAGTGCGGTTTCTGGTTCAATCGAATACGAAACCAAACGCCAAGCTGAAGTCATGAAGACTGGAAAAGTTAAACATGAAACTCGAGGCTGGGACGATGTGAAGCACGTAACCGTCAGTCAGCGATCCAAGGAAGAGGCTCACGACTATCGATACTTCCCAGAGCCAGACCTCCCACCCCTCGAAACCGAGAGTCTGAATCCCGAAGCCCTCAAAATTTCCCTGCCAGAGTTGCCTGGGGATAAGCGCGAGCGTTTTAAAAAAGAATACAACCTTGAGGGAAGCAAGCTTGAGTCGCTGATCATCGACCAGGATCTAGCAGAATTTTTTGAAGAGTCCGTCTCCGAAATAAAAGAATTCGACAGTAACTCCAGTCACCAAACTCTATTTAACTATCTCACAAGTGACTTGGTCGGCCTCATTAAAGAGTCGGGAACAAGTTTTAAAGAGCTAAAGGTTAAACCCGAACATCTGGCCCATTTGAGTTTCTTGATTGATTCAGGCAGGATTGGGAGCCGGCAAGCTAAGGACGTTTTGAGAAAAATGTTTGAAACTGGTGCTGACCCAGAAGAAATTATCAAATCTGAAAATCTTGAGAACATTTCGGATGAATCTGAGCTTGAAACCGTTATTAAAAAAATCATTGAGGCTAACCCTGTCGCCGTCGGGGATTACAAAAAAGGCAAAACCGCCAGCGTTCAGTTCCTGGTTGGCAAAGCCATGGCCGAACTTCGGGGTCGAGGCAACCCCGAGAAACTAAAAGAGATTTTTGTCAGATTGTTGACATAGCTCACCACGCCCGCTATAAAGTTACCAGCAACAAAGGAGGCTACTTTGAAAAAAGAAAGCAAGAAAAAACGAGTTAAGCGTCGGCTTGGCCGTGTGCCCCTACCAAGACAGAAGGGTAAGCCGCATTCGACCAAAAAAGGCAAGCGAGGTTATAACCGTAGGCGAAGCAGGAAGGAGTTTCAATCAGAGACTGATCAAAAATAGAGCCGTCATTTTGAATAGATCTGGCGGCTTTTTCATTTGACAAAATCATATTTTTTGTATAGAATGTGGGCACGACTGGCCCTTTGTTTTTATTACTAAAAAGGGCAATTCGAGCACCTTTGATAACTCAAAATGGAACTTCGAAAAAACCTGGTTTTGTCCGCATAAGGAGGAAGCGTGAGCAATGCATTTAGGTCGTACGACCTCGAAGTATCTGGCGGAAGCGTAATCGGCAAAGACCATCGCCGCGATGGACGCAACAATCAAGATGCCTACTTTTTCAAACAAGGGAGTGGCTACGCGGTTGCGCTCGTCGCAGACGGTTGCGGCAGTAGTCGTTACAGCGAAGTTGGTTCGCACATCGCAGTCGAATTGGTTGGTAGCCTTCTCCTTGAGCAGGCGCTACGATTTTTCTGTGGCCGCAAGGAAGAAGAAGTCGCCACCATGCCTCGACCACTCCCGATCTGGGAAAGAGTTCGGCTGGACGCGGTTTCGAATATCCGCGTTCTAAGTAATCAGATGGGCCCCAGTCTTTCAAAAAGCGTGAATGATTATTTTTTGTTCACGCTTGTGGGCGCTCTTATTACTCCGATTGAAAGTTATTTCTTCTCAATCGGGGATGGCGTTATTTTCGTAAACGGCGAAATGATTCAAATCGGGCCGTTCGAGAATAATGCTCCACCCTATCTCGGCTATGAGATTGTCGGATCGGATGCGCACAGTGGGGCCGACGCTTTTCACTTCAAGGTTCACCGCTCGCTCCCAACCGAAAATCTAGATTCATTTCTAGTTGGCACCGATGGGGTCATGTCGCTCGTTGCGGCTGAAGCCGAATTTATTCCTGGCAAGGAAGAATTCGTCGGCCCCATCAGTCAATTTTGGAATGAAGCTAGATTTTTCACGAATCCCCAAACACTCCAACGAGCTCTGAATCTCATTAATCGCGAAGCGGTTCTGATTGACTGGGAAAGGCAAAAGGTTGACAAGGAAAAGGGTCATCTTCCGGATGACACCACTCTTGTTGTCGGACGCCTGGCTCCTAGAAGGGAGGGTGAATGACTCAAGTCACGATCGGCGGTCGCCGAGTTACCGTCTCCCCGTCGAATGCCATTGGCAAGGGCGGGGAAGCTGATATCTACAATATTGGCGGTGGTCTCGCGCTTAAACTCTTCAAACCGCCAGACCACCCCGACTACGATGGCTTTCCCCACGAACAAAGGGGCGCAGAAGAGAGGATCAAAGCTCATCAGCAAAAATTGAAACTGTTCCCCAAAAATCTGCCCCCGAACGTGGTCACACCCATCGACTTTGCGCTTAATCGTAAACAAGAAATCGTCGGCTACACCATGAGATTTTTGTCAGGGGCCGAGCTCTTGATGAGATACAGCGAGCGACGTTTTCGGGAAAGTGGCGTTGGAAACGATACCATCCTCAATATTTTTAAGAATCTCCACGGCACGGTTTCGGGAATCCATCGGTCCAGCGTTGTGATCGGTGATTTCAACGACCTAAACGTGATGGTTCTTGGAAACGAATGTTATCTGATCGATGCCGACAGTTTTCAGTTCGGCGGTTTCATGTGCCGAGTCTTTACAGCTCGATTTGCCGACCCCACGCTTTGCGACCCGAAGCTTACGAGCTTGATGCTTGTAAAGCCGCACAATCCGATGAGTGACTGGTACTCTTTTTCCGCCATGTTTTTTCAGTGCCTGCTCTACGTTGATCCCTACGGTGGTGTCTATCGCCCCAAAAATCAAGCCAAGCGAATCCCGAATGGCGCTAGACCCCTGAAGCGCATTACCGTCTTTAGCCCCGAAGTCATCTATCCGAAGCCGGCTATCCCCTTTAGGGTATTGCCGGACGATATTCTCGATCGGTTTCATCGCATCTTCGAAAAAGACGAAAGGGGAATTTTCCCTGTCGCGCTTATCGAAAATATGCGCTGGACTAGATGTGCAGGTTGCGGAATTGAACATGCAAGGAGCGTTTGTCCGGAGTGTCAAAAAGTCGCTCCCGGAGCCATCAGGCAAACCGTCGTTAAAAGAGGAAAAGTTACAGCCACAAGAATTTTTAGGACCAGTGGGCGTATTCTCTATGCCTCGGTTCAGAACGGCAATCTCAAGTGGTTGTACCACGACGTCGGTGGTTTTAAGAGGGAAGACTCTTCTTTGGTTATTACCGGCAGTCTTGATCCTCAGATTCGGTTTCGGATCTCTGACAAGAAAACTCTGCTCGGTAAAAATGGCTCCCTCGCTGTTCTTGAAGCGGGGATGGATCCCAAGCAAATCATGGTGGAAAGTTTTCAGAACTTGCCCATCTTTGATGCTAACGCGGATCATTTCTACTGGGCTGCCGAAGGCCAACTCAAAAGAAGCAGCGCCCTGGGTGATGAATACGTAGGCGACGTCCTTTCGAACCAAACTCTCTTCTGGGTGGGTTCAAAATTCGGTTTCGGTTTTTACCGAGCCGGTAACATGAATGTCGCTTTTGTCTTTGACGCTGAACATCGTGGTATCAACGACAACGTCAAAATTACCCGCTTGCGTGGTCAGCTGGTAGATTCCACCTGTGTTTTTGGAGATAGCCGAGCTTGGTTTTTCGTTGCTACTCGCGAGAGTGGCAAGACAATCAATCACTGCTTTGTTATAGCAAGAACCGGCGAAGTCGAAGCTGTTACAGACGCCGAGGATGGGGATGGAAGTTGGCTTGGCACCATTCGCGGCAAAGCCGCTACTGGGTCCATGCTCTTTGCCCCTACCGACGAGGGCATCATTCGCCTTCAGATCGAAAACGGCCAGATCAAAGAAGCCGCACGCTTCCCAGACACCGAACCGTTTGTCGATTCTGGTTCACAGCTTTTTGTAACCAAATCGGGCATCTACGTTGTCGATCGAAATGAAATCACTCAACTAACCATCGGCTAAAAGCCGAAAAGGAGGATCTAAAGTGAAACCACTTCCCATCCCCAGCCACTTCAAACCCGCTTTAGCCGAAAGTGTCTGGCGGGTCGATTACGCGGGTCTCGCGAGTGCCGCGCCCAAATGGGCAAGACAACACGGGCTAACTCTCGCCGCCACCGATCGCGTCAAAGTCTGTCTCATGGTGATCGACAATCAGAACACTTTCTGCATTCCCGATCACGAGCTTTTCGTGGGTGGTCGTTCTGGTCGTGGCGCGGTTGACGACACTGTTCGTCTCTGCGATTTCATCTACCGCAACTTGGGCGTCATCACTCGCATCTATCCAACCATGGATACCCACACCGCCATGCAGATCTTTCACCCCGTTTTTTGGGTGAACGACGCGGGTGAGCATCCCGGGCCTTTTTCCATGATCACATTCGATCAGGTGAAAAACGGCACTTGGAAGGTGAACCCCGCCATGGCAGCCAACTTGAACGCGCCGTATCAATATCTCGCGCGTTACGCGTTGCATTACACCGAAAGTTTGAGCAAGAGCGGTAAGTACGCGCTCACCATCTGGCCGTATCACGCCATGCTAGGTGGCATCGGTCACGCCTTAACCTCATCGATTGAGGAGGCCTGCTTCTTCCACAACCTGGCTCGTTCCAGTCAGACCGGGCCCGAGATCAAGGGCGGCAATGCTTACACTGAGAACTACTCCGTGCTTCGTCCAGAGGTTATGGACGGTCCACCCCTCCGATCAGGTGAAGCCAATCAAGTGGTGGGTCAGAAGAACACCGAGTTCATCAAGAAGTTGCTCGATTTCGACGCGGTGATCATTGCCGGTCAGGCAAAAAGTCACTGCGTGGCCTGGACGATCGACGATCTCTTAAACGAGATCAACGCCCAAGATCCGGCTCTCGCGAAAAAGGTCTACTTGCTTGAAGACTGCACTTCACCCGTCGTGGTCCCGAACGTGATCGATTACACCGACGACGCGGACGCCGCTTTCAAACGGTTCTCGGACGCCGGTATGCACGTAGTTCGCTCGACTGACCCGATCGACTCTTGGTCGGGGATTGTTCTCTAACCAGAATCCCAAAAACCAGAGAAAGATGAAAAGGAGAAAAAGTAGATGAGTCAACCAAGCGTACAGAGCCTTTTAAGCTCTGCCCACGACAGCGGAGATCTTTCGAGAGAAACCCTCCGAGCTCTCACGGTGGGCGACATCGGCGCTAAGATTCAGGCCGCGCTCGGCACCCCAATCGACAACATCACGGCTACCGAAGTGATTCTAGTGTCCCTCCTTATCGACGATTCCGGTTCTATCCGTTTCGTTCCGGGGAACACTGAAGCTGTTCGCGATGGTCACAACCTCATCATCGAATCACTCAAGAAGTCGAAACAGTCCGGCGACGTTCTTGTTCATTGTCGCTACCTGAACGGCACCGTCCTGTATCCCTACCAACCCATCGATCAGGTTGCACCCATGGATTCTCACAACTTCAACCCTGACGGCAGCACGCCGCTTTACGATGAGTCGGCCGTACTTTTGGGGACGGTGCTAGCTAAAGCCAGGGAATATTCTGACAACGGCATCGCCGTTCGCACCATTACCCTGATCGTCACCGATGGTCACGATCAACACTCCGTTCGTCAGACCACCAAAACGGTCTCGGCTATCGTTGCTGACCTTCTCCGCGCCGAGACTCACATTGTGGCCGGTATGGGTGTAGATGACGGACACACGGACTTTCGGCAGATCTTTCGTGAAATGGGCATTCTGGATCAGTGGATTCTGACCCCAGGAAACTCACCCACGGAAATCCGCAAAGGCTTCCAAGTCTTTTCGCAGTCGGCAGCTCGCGCCAGTCAAAACGCTGGTACTTTCAGCCAAACGGCCATCGGAGGATTTGCCGGCTAAGAAGCAAGAAGTTCCATTATGAAGTAGTAAAAGCCAGGAATCGCCCCCAAAGGCGATTCCTGGCTCCACTTTTTCTGAAATAGAAAATTGCAACCTTAAATCGGTTCTAATTTTCTGCTTCGGAAGTCGGAGCAGCTGCACCTTTACATAACCCAAATCTGAAACGTTCGAATTTAAAGGAGGGATAGATGGCAAAACGCGTTGTTCTCTTTGGCGGGAGTTTTAACCCTTCAGCCAAACACCATCGAGTTTTAGCGGAAGCCCTAGCCAGTCAGTTTGATCACGTCATAGTGATTCCTTGCGGTTTGCGTCCCGATAAGCTCACGACCAACGACACCCTTAGTACCGATCGAGCCGCGATGGTCGACATGAATTTTCGAGGCATTCCCAATCTCGAGGTTGATCTTTTTGATCTCGAGAACGACGATTTCACCCGTACCTTCGAACTAAGCGAGAAGTATAAACACTTGGGTGAAGTCTGGCATTTCGTCGGCACGGATCTTATCTGTGGCGGCGGAAAAGGGGAGTCGGTTATAGAGAGAGAATGGGGCCACGGTCCCGAAATCTGGAAAGATCTTAACTTTGCCGTCGCTGAACGCGTCGGTTTCCCCTATGATCCGAGCGATCTGCCACCGCACTCAATTGTCTTGAAGCCGCCCTATTCTGGCTCAAGTACTGAGATTCGCGAGAAGATCCTGAAACACCGACCAATCGGGGACCTCGTTGTTCCTGAAGTCGGAGCCTACATCGATCGTCACAATCTCTATCTCGGTCGTCTTCCGAGGGCCAGCACCATGCTGAACCTGGGAAGTCCGCGCATTAAAATCGTGGTCGACCCGGAGAATCCCAAAGCCGTGGCCATATCGCATTCGCTTTCGAATCTCGAAGACACCGAAAACCCCAACCTCATTGTGGTTGTGGGTGGTGACGGCACGATGCTTCACGCGATTAGAAATTTTTGGCGACTGCGGGTTCCCTTCTTGGGAATCAACACCGGTCACCGAGGATTTCTTCTCAACAATCTCGAAGTCGAGAAAATCCGAGAGATTCTCTCCGAAGGACTCATCGCCTGGCAATCACCCCTTCTCTACGTTGAATCGAAGAGAGGTGACGGTTCCGTAAACTCCGGTCTGGCCTTCAACGATGCCTGGGCCGAACGCGCTTCCGGTAGCACCGCTTGGTTCACCGTTAAGATTAACGGCACAACCAAGATCCAGAAGTTGGTCGGTGATTCCATTCTCGTTTCCACTCCGGCTGGTTCCACCGCCTACGCAAGAGCCATGGGTGCCACTCCACTTTTGGTTGGTACCCCAGCTCTCATCTTGGTCGGTTCCAACATCGGAGAACCGCCCGGTTGGAAATCAGCCTACATTCCTGCCGACGCCGAGGTTGAAATCTTGAATGCCGATTCGAGTTTGTCGAACAAAAGACCCATTCTCGGGTTCGTCGATTCGGTGAGCGTCGGAGAAGTTCGAAGTATGACGATCCGTGCCAGCCGTACCGCTTTTGTTGAGTTGGCCTATCTCCCAGAAAGAGATTTGGCCGAAAAACTTATGGAGATCCAGTTTCCCGTCCAAAAGGAGGATCAATGAAGAGGATAGAATTAACCTGCATTGCACCGCTCTATAGCGGACACAACACGCTTCTTAAAGCACGTCTAAACAACGGCCAGAACCATGAGGTATTAGAAGTGAGAGACTCTGTCGCCTTTGTGGTTTATAACCAAGAAGACGACACCCTTGTCTTTGTGTCCCAATTTCGTTCGGCAGTTGCCGTTGTATGCAACTCGGATGATGTTGTACGCAATCCAGAACCTGGCTACATCCATGAAGTCCCCGCCGGCCATTTGAAAGACGGCCTGACGGTTGAACAAACCGTTGTTGAGGAACTTTGGGAAGAACTACGAATAAAAGTCACCGAAGATATGGTGAAAGTTATCACTGGCGATTGCCCGCTCTACCTTTCCCCCGGTGCCATGACCGAGCGAATGCACTTGGCCGTGGTTGTGATCAGAAATGAAAACATCCACGAGCCGGAAAGAAGTGTCTTCGGTCTTGAAGAAGAAGGCGAGTCCACCGAACGAGTGATCGTTCCAAGAGCCAGTCTTCCATTTCTTGAAATTCACGACATGAAAACCTACGCTCTTGCCCAATACATTCTCCGAACGATCTCTCAGGCTATGTTGACCAACAAGCCCTGGCCGGCCGCCTTTTTCGGCGAAAAATCGAAAGGAGGTACGAATGCCCCGTCGTCCTGACAAGCCCATCATCGAATCTCTGCTCGACATCGATTTCTACAAATTCACTATGGGCCAGCTAGTTTTTCATCGACACCCCAATGTGCCGGTTGAATACGCTCTCGTGAATCGCACGACTGGAGTTAAACTCTCGAGGGAGATTGACGAAGGCGAGCTGCGGGAACAACTCGATCACGCCATGTCTCTTCGCTTTAACCGGTCGGAAATCCACTACCTTCGCGGCACTAACGAGTATCAAGATCGGATGTTTCAAGAAGACTATCTTGATTTTCTCTTGACGCTCTCATTGCCCCCCTATGAAATAGACTGGCCACGCGGCACCCTCAAGTTCTACGGGCCCTGGTCTCACACCATCTACTGGGAAACCATTGCCTTGTCGATTGTGAACGAGCTTTTCCATCGACGGGGAATCCCCCAAGGCTGGGCGAGGCGAGCCACGATCGATCAAGATATTGCTCGCGGAAGGTTGAAGCTTGGCGAAAAGATCGAAGCCATCCGAAGATTGAGCTATCTCGATGTCAGATTCTCTGATTTCGGCACCCGTCGTCGGTTCAGTCGAGATTGGCAGGATTACGTTGTAAGCATCATGGCCGAAGAGCTGCCTACCCAATTCCTGGGTACGTCGAACACTCATCTGGCCATGAAATACGGCCTGCTCCCAATGGGCACTTCCGCTCACGAGATGTTCATGGCCTATTCCGGCATCTGCCACGAGAGCGACGACACTATCCTCGAATCTCACAACCGAGTCCTCCAGGACTGGTGGAGTGAATACGGCTGGGGTCTCTCGATCGCGCTCACCGACACCTATGGCACCGACTTTTTCTTCCGAGACATGACTGATGAACAGGCCAAAGAGTGGAAAGGCCTTCGCCAGGATTCTGGCGATCCGATCGAATTTGGGAGAAAAGCCATCGACTTTTACGAGAGTCGTGGCATTGATCCCAAAACAAAGTTGGTCGTCTTCAGCGATGGTCTCGATCTTAATCGGATCATGGAGTTGGCTCGCGAGTTTCAGTCAAAAATCAACGTGAGTTTTGGCTGGGGCACGAACCTTACTAACGACCTCGGACATAAGACTTTGTCTCTGGTTGTGAAGTTGGTTAGAGCCAACGGTCACGGCACCGTAAAGCTTAGCGACAATATCGCCAAAGCCATTGGAAAACCGGAAGACATTGAACGTTTCAAAAGCATTTTCGGCTATGCCTCAACTCTAAACGAGGCTTGTCGATACTAGTAGCACCTTAGCGGTGGGGGATGAAATTTTATCCTCCACCGCTCCTTGATGGAGTTACTCAAAAAGTTTTGGGTAACTGCAATAAGGAGACTTTGTTCTTTTAAACCATATTAAGAGAGGAGAAACTTGCCATGCCGATGCGGGTGATTTATTCACTCGAGCCCATGCCAGAATCGTTTAGTCGGTCCATCTTTTTGGCTGGCCCCACCCCAAGGGATAAAGGTGTGCCTTCTTGGCGCCCCGAAGCTCTCAGGCTCCTGGAAGAAGCCGGCTACGACGGCGTGGTCTTCGTTCCTGAATTTCACACCGTGCCGTTTCGGGTGTCTGACGAGGACTATCCGAAACAGTGCCGCTGGGAAGCCGAAGCCATGGAAATGTCAGATTGCATTGCCTTCTGGCTCGATCGCGATCTTGCAATAATGCCGGGTTTTACCACTAACCACGAACACGGTGAGTGGTTCCGATCCGGCAAAGTGGTTTTCGGCGCTCCACCCAATGCCCCGAAGACTCGCTATCTTCGTTTGAAGGGAAGTGAAGTATTCGTCCCGCAGGCCACAACGCTTGAGGAAACAATCCAGAAAGCCATGGCCATGACTAAGGACGGGGCTCTTCGCTCCGTGGGCGAACGTTACGTGCCTCTCCGGGTCTGGAGGGTCATACATTTCCAAGAATGGTATCGGGATCTTCGTAGGCGACATTTATTTCTTAGTCAGGCCAGAGTCGAGCTTGTTCTTCGGGACGGTATTACCCTCATCGTAGTTCAAGTTCAGCTAGCTTCCGGAAAGAATTTGAACCCCAGAGAGGGGCTGATCGTTCTAAGTTCGGATGGATGGCAAGAGATAACCTGCTGATTTCTACGGGCGGAAGAGTTCTGAATAAGAACTCTTCCGCCCCCCCCATCTTTTTCTTAACGGAGCTACTTATTGAAAAATAGGTGTCTCCACCAAGGAAAACTGATATTTGAAAACTTAATCTAATCTTGAAAGGAGTCTTCCATGATGAGTAGCCCTCTTGTTTTTTCGACTAAAGCCTCAGATTACCTGGCTCAAAAAATCGCCCTTCAGCTGGGCGTAACCGAACGGGGTCAAATCGACAGGCGAATCTTTCCGGGCGGCGAACGATATTACCGCATCGGTATTGACGATCGCGCTGGCCTCATGGGAAAAGACGTTGTCTTCGTGGGTAGTACTCATACTGATGACGATCTCCAAGAGCTTCATCGCGTTGGTTGTGCTCTTGCCGGTTACGGCGCTCGCTCTCGCATCTTCGTCATTCCGTTTTTTGGCTATTCCACCATGGAGCGAGCCAAACTCCCCGGCGAGGTGGTCACTGCCAAAACCTGCATGCGTTTTTTGTCTTCTATTCCCAACACTCGCGGCGGCAACACTTTCTTATTTCTAGACCTTCACAACGAAGGTCTGGTTCACTACATGGAAGGTGATTGTCTGAGGTTCGAAACCTACGCCGAGTCTACAATTCTTACCGCCATCCGACAGCTTGGTCTGAGTGATTTTATCTTCGGCTCGGCCGATTTAGGCAGACCGAAGTGGATCAGAACCTACGCCAAACATTTCGGCGTTTCAATCGTCCTGGTGGACAAAGGCCGCGAGTTTGAGATCACTAAAGTTAATGCAGTGATCGGGAACCCTGCCGGCAAAACCGTCATTATCTATGACGACATGATCCGTGGTGGCTCGAGTCTCATCGACGCCGCCAATGCCTACCTAGGTCACAACGCCAAAGATGTTTACGCGGTGGTTTCGCATCTAGCTCTAAACGACGAGTCGGTAGTTCGCAAACTCGAGGCTTCGCCAATCGTAAAGATCATCGGGACGAACTCTCATCCAATGAGTCAACATCCCCTAGTCGCAAGGTCCAGCAAGATCCAGGTCCTTGATATCTCGCCGGTTTTTGCCCACACAGTCGCTCAACTGCTCGCCTAAAGGAGGAAAAATGGCCTACCACGGACCCAACCCATATAAGTTCCTAGATGTAAGAAATCACGGCTTTGTCCGAGTTGGCGTTGCTGTTCCGAGGGTTCATTTATCCAACCCTTGGCAAAACATGCTGTCGCACCGAGGAGAAATCGAGCGTCTTTACCTCGATCACGGCGCTTACTATATTCTTTGCCCAGAGCTAGGGCCCGCTCATGGTTGACGACATGCTCTTTAACGTCGCGGTTACTTTTCACGCCGGTGAAATTCTGGCCGTTGCGCCCAAGTCTTATCCGCCAGAGTATCGCGAGTTCTACGAGCTTCGTCACTTTGCCAGAGCCTCCGAGGCTAAGAGCAAAACGATCAACCTCCTGGGGCAAGAAGTCCCGTTCGGCAATGACATCCTCATTCGGTCTCTCGAACACCCCAGCTTCGTTCTTCACACCGAAATCTGTGAAGACATCTGGGTGCCGATTCCGCCAAGTGCTCACGCGGCTTTAGCGGGGGCCACTGTCCTCGCCAACCTTTCGGCCTCGAACATCACTATCGGCAAGTCCGAATACCGCGAGACGCTCGTGGTTGGTTCTTCCGGAAAAAACCTAGCCGTTCAGATGTACTCCGCCGCCGGTTATGGCGAATCCTCAACGGATCTCGCCTGGGATGGTGACGGCTTAATCGCCGAACGAGGGGCTCTGCTCGTGAGAACCGAAAGATTCAAACGAGAGAGTCAGTCGATTGTCACGGACGTAGATCTCGGGAATCTCATCCAAGAGCGTTCTCGGCAAAGTTCTTTCCGTGAGAACGGCAAAGACGAAGGTCGTGAATTCCGCACCGTCGATCTGTGTGTCGAAAGCGTCGAGTTTGAAAAACCGCGGCTGAAAGGGAAAAATCCTTTTTCTACCCCGAATCTTTTTTTGGAAAGAAAGATCGAGAAACATCCTTTCGTCCCGACTGATCCCGCCAAGCGAGACATCCGTTGCTATGAAACTTTCATGATTCAAGCCACGGCTCTTGCGCGGCGTCTCGAACAACTGCCACCGAGCATGCGAAAAGTCATCCTCGGCGTCTCAGGCGGCCAGGATTCCACGCATGCGCTTGATGTCGCTGTCTTCGCCACGGATCTTTTGGGTCTCCCGAGAGTGAGCGTGATCGGTATCACCATGCCAGGGTTGGGCACCACCGACCGCACGAAAAATAATGCCATTCGGCTTATGCAGGCGCTCGGTGTTACCATTTTGGAAATTCCGATTACCCCAGTCGCTCTGGAAATTTTCCGGAGCATCGGTCACGATCCCACGGTCGAGAACCTCACCTTCGAAAATGTTCAGGCGTGGGCCAGGAAGTTTACCGAACTTTCTGTCGCTTGCGAGCGCAGTGGGATTGTTCTCGGGGCTGGAGATCTCTCGGAGCTCATGCTTGGCTGGACCACCATGTTTGGTGATCACGCCAGCCACTATGGTATTAATGCCGGCGTTCCAAAGACCCTCATCTCTTACCTGATCAAGTGGACTTCGGACGTGATCTACAAAGACCAGCCGGAAGTTCAGCGAGTCCTCGAAGACATCCTCTCGACTCCCATTTCGCCAGAACTGCTCTCGGCCGACCAGGGTCAAATCGCGCAAAAAACCGAGGGGATCATTGGCCCTTATGAGCTCCATGATTTCTTTGGGTATTACTTTGTGCGCTTTGGTATGTCACCGGCTAAAATTGCGAGGATGGCCCACCACGCTTTTGGCACCCAGTATTCCATCGCCGAAATCAAAAAGTGGCTCAACCTATTCATCACTCGCTTTTTCCGATCTCAGAATAAACGCTCCTGTCTGCCAGACGGTCCGAAGGTTGGCTTGACATGTGTTTCTCCAAGAGGGGACTGGCGCATGCCCTCAGATGCTGATCCGCAAATCTGGCTCGACAGCCTCGAATCGGAGGTCCCGTCCGAGCTTCCCGACCTGTCTGTCTAATAGCAACTTCTACGCCCCCATCTCCTTTATTTAAGGGTGATGGGGGCTTTTTTTACCCCCTAAATCAAGCCGTAACTCAAAAAATCCCTATTTTCCGTAGGGTTTAAGCTCTTGACAAATATGGAAACAGTATGGTATAATAGGGGCAGAAACAGGTTGAAGTTAACTCTTCTCGCCTGCCCGACAAGGAGGTTTAAGATGATTGCCCGATATAACCTACACCTCACTGCGCTGGTCGTTAACGGGGAACTCATTGATTCTCTCACCATAGAGTGGGAAGACCCCCAAGCGACCGATGAAAGCGTCAATGCTTCCGTCAAACGTTGGGTTCGCCAGGGCCAAAACCCCGACGAATCAACGAAATTCATGTCCGGACTGGAAAGCCTCGGCCACGCCTTCTTTCACGTGGATGTCCTTCCCGATCACGTCTTGGCGGGAGGAGCATCGCAGTCTCGGATCAGAGGACTGATTCAGTAGTTCAGCCATCAAACCCAAGGAAGGGAGGTGATCGTATGTCATATCCAATCGTCATTCTGCCAAACGGCACAACGACAACGGACATTGCGGATGCCATTCGCACTCGCGAAGAGTCTAACTAATCTCGGAATCATCGGCGGCGCAGCCCGACACTGCAGCCAGTCACTCCGGAAACGGAGATGTCGGAAAAAGGGGGAGGGTCAGACATCAATGTACGATGTATCAGCTCCCCCTCCTATCAGAGTGGTTGAGCGAAGCGAAATCCCGAATCAATCGAGGGACTTCAATTAATTCGACTCTTCTGATGGGAAAACGATTTTAAAAAGAGCGCCCAGTCGAGCGCTCTTTTTGTTCCAAAATATCTCGCATATTGACAAAAACCTAGATTTTGTATTAAGATGTTTCGACGTTAGCAGCTTGAAAATTAAAAACGCAGTTCACCCAGAACCCCTTCCTAAGGAGGAAGAAGAAATGAAGAAGTTCTTGCTCGGATTTATCGTTGCAATCATGGTGATTGTCGCGATTCCCAACGTCTCGTTCGCCGGCGATCTCCCGTCTTGCGGCACGAGCGCCGTAAGTTCCAACGAGATCGACTGCTTGTCCTACTCACCGGCGCAGTTCTCTTATCAAGAGAGCTTCCAAAAACTCGAAACTGATCTTTTCATGGTAGACCAAGCTAGCGCCGGTCACATCTTGGATGAGTTCCTTACCTGCTTCATGCGCGGGGTGAGTCGGTCTGGAGATTTTATGAATCTTAATCGGGGTGGCTCATGGGGATTTCTAAATACCCAGAGCGATTACAGTGATTTTTTCCCCGTGGAAATCCAAGATGGGGTTCGACTTCGCAAAGTGAATGAAAACCTCTACGCCTTGTTTATCCATCGTGGCCAGGAATTTGCCAACGGTAGCGGCATCCATATCTTGAAACGAGATGCCGACGATACCTCGACAGTTTGCTGGCATCCCGACATCGACAGCCTCACTGTGGCACGTTACGCCATGATCCAAACCGTGCCCGTTGGTGTTAGTGAGGCCAAAGTAAAAGACAATCTGGCCGTGATGCGCGCCGCGAGCCTCTTTACCGCCTACGATGAAGAAGGCAGTAGGGGTCGAAGTAATTTCTTCCCCGTCATAAAAGAGCAGTTCGGGATTGACGAAGAGAGTCTGCCGAGTCTTCTGGATGGCCCCAAGGCCTACCACGAGATTGAGGAGTGTTTCCTCGACAATCGCATGTTCACCGACATGTCCGGTTTGTGGGTTAGTGAGTTCCAGGCGGATGGATGGAGAGCTTTCCGTGTTGGCCCTTCGAGAGATATCCACTTCGTCTATCTTGGTTTCACGGAATCACCGTCTGTGGTTAGAAATTGGTAATTGCACACCCACCCTGTTCTCCAAAAGGAGAGCGGGGTGTTTTTTATTCGTAGGACTTTAATTTTGGTAATAAGATAGTAAAATTAGGTGGAGACAAAGAAATGCATCGTATTTGTTTGACAAAAGCCATAATTTAGTTTATAAACAATCATGCCATTTGGGGAAAGAGATTTTTTAGGCGAACTGTGGGGCCGAAAAAAGGAGGACGAATTGATAGCTGAAAATCCCGAAGATATCAATTTTGGTATCTTCCTCGACATGAAAGTGGCCGCTGAAAAAGACCCAGCCGTAGCCGAGCTAATCGACGATCTTGAAAACCACCTACTTCGCTACGCCAAAGCCGAAAGTACATTCTTGGGTGCAAAGTTGAAGTGGGAATCAGAAGGGAGCACTCCAGAAACCAGACACGACTTTGAAGTTGCCGACCGGGGCAAGAAAGCCATTCACGATTCACTAATTAGCCAACTGAATGTCGTTTCCCGAGCCTTTCATCGAGCCGACCTCGACAACAATTGGCGGAAGAAAATCGGAGTCGACCGAGATCAAATCGCGGCTTGGGCGCTAACGGTTAGCGACCACCTCGTCGCCGACACCCTAAAGGAGCATGGCCTTGAAACTTGAAGACCTCAAACCTAGTTACGAGGGAAATCCTGCTCTAAGACCAATCTGGACCCAGCTTGTCACCGCCACCATTGAACTAAAGGATTACGCGGTGAGCTTGGCTATCCAGGCCAGGTCAGGCACGATGATCTCCGAAGACGATCGAAGCTCATTTAGCTCCTTGAAAGACAAATTTCAAAACGCGGTATCGAGGCTAGTTGGCGGAGCTAAAGTGGCAGGAATTGAAGCCCCGCCCGAAGGCGACCTAAGCCATAAGCGTGTATACGCGACTTTGCGACAACTCCCCAGTTAGAACCTTCGGGGAGTTTTTATTTGATTAGAATCACTTAACGAAATATGAGTTTAGCGATTCAATCATCCCGAGCGAACGAGGGATTACCGCAGGAACCCCCTAGTCAACCCCTCCGCTTCAGAGCTTTTTAAAATCCACTTCATATTTTTATCTCTTTTAAACCAAGTCATTTGCCGCTTGGCGTAGTGCCAAATTTCCGAATTCAATTTCTCAATCATTTCTGATCTGGAAATCTCGCCTCGCAAAAATTTTGAAACCCATCGATACTCGAGCCCGAAACTATCCAAGCGATTCCAGCTCAAACCTTGAGCGCGCAACTGTTTCACCTCCCGAACCATTCCTCGCTTTACTCTCGCTAGCAATCGATTTTTTATCCGCCGCTTCAATTCTTCGTCTGACAATTTAACCCCAATTTTTAAAACGTTATATTCAGACATTCTAACATTCTGCAGAATGTTAGAATGTGAGGATTGTCCAGTCGTTATCACAATCTCCAACGCTCGCACTAGTCGGCGGCGGTTATGCCTGTCTATTTCCGTTGCCCTCTTTGGGTCCAGTTTTTCAAGTCGCCGGAAAAGTTCTCCAATCGATTTTTTTTCGAGCTCACCGCGAAGTCTCCAGTTGGGTTTTACCTCAGGCAGTTTCCAGTCATAAATTAGCGCGTCAATATAAAGTCCTGTTCCTCCGCAGACGATCGGCAGCTTGCCACGCTTCAAAATATCTTTGATGACTTTGCCTGCTAATTTTTGATAGCGCGTTACTGTGAATTTTTGTTTTGGCGAGGCGACGTCAAGCAGGTGGTGGGGGACGCCTGCCATCTCTTTTCTCATGGTTTTTCCGGTTCCGATATCCATTCCGCGATAAACCTGCCGCGAATCAGCTGAGATTATCTCGCCTCGAAACTTCCTGGCGAGTCGAATCGCCAAAGCCGATTTCCCACTGGCCGTAGGGCCTAAAACCACTAGTATCCTAGGCGGTTTCTTGATACTTGACATTTTGATAAATATGTAATATAATACCCCGAGACAGTCAGGTTGTCAAAATCATAGCTGGAGGAGGATCAAATGTTCTTGCAAGTCGCTCTTGTTGTCTCAGTCATCCTTTTGATTGGTCTCGCCCAAGATCGCTTTCTTGGGTGGCTGTCAAAACGAGTACTCGGATTTAAGCTGTAAATCGGAGGAGCCATGCAACCTTTATTTGATCCCGTGCCTTTCACGGTGGAAAACGTCGTCATCGTTTTGATCATTTTTGCCGTCGTGGGTGGCGGAGGGTTGCTCTTAAGCCGACTCTTCAAGCCGGCGTCAAAGGAGAAAAATGGCGAGCACTAAATCTTTTTTGGGTGTTGTGATCGCGATCATCGGCATCGGTTTGGTCTGGCATGAAGTTCAGAAAGAGATCGCTAAAGCGGAAAAGAAAAAACAGCAGTCCAACCCGTAACGCTCAAGGAGGAGGGTCAAGATGTTGTCTTTAGAAACGCTTCAGCAGGTGGAGCCGTGGCTTATAGCGGTTCTGATTATCGCATCGGCGGGTCTGCTCATCTATCTGTTCAAAAACTGGGGCCGTCTGTCGAAAGAGGAAGTGGCCTTCGGTAATCGCATGGCCTCCTCAATCGAGATTGACCGCAACGTCATAACTGGCGGCAAGGTCGGTAAGGTTGTCGACATCGTCGGCCAAAAAGCTGTGGTTGAGCTGAAAGATCGCAAAGGCAATCCCTTTACGGTGCGCCGCAGCCTCGACCGCCTCCAAGTTGTTTCTTGATCACTCGTTCTTCGTATTACCCCGCGTCCAAAAGGCGCGGGTTTTTCTTTGTGTATTCAGATTGACTTTTTAACACAAATATACTAGAATATGGATTCGTTCTTTTGATAATCAAACATCTCAAAAATAGGAGGAAACGAAATGCGTTGTCTGATTGTTGGTGGTTGCACTGGTGGCGCCGTTGCGCCCGCCAGGCGACTCAAACTAGGTGTGAGCAGGAGTGACACTCCGCCCCAGATCTGGATGCAGAGAGATCTCGATCGAGGAGAATTTGGTCAACTTACCACGTCCTTCGCGATTATCGACGAAGATGTCGCCTTCTTGATCGACAACGGACTCGGCGTTCAAATCACTGGTGATGCCATTCAACAGGCTGAGCCGAAGCAGGTGGCAATGTTTCAGTCTCATTACCACTACGATCACATTGAAGGCATGCACCTGAATCCACTGCTGTATCGGCCCGATAGCCCGCTCACTCAGTTCTTTTGTCCTAAGGTGGGAGGGGTAGTACCGAATCAGCTCTGGAACGAGAGGCTTTTGAATACTTCTCATTGGCCAATTGCGCCCAAGTGTCAGACCAGCATCTATGATTTCAAACCGGGTGCCAGTCTCGTGGTCTTCGATCGTGACATTCTCACTTCGCTTCAAAATCATCCCGGGGAGAGCTGCGGCTATCGTATCCAGCTTTCCGATAAGAAGTCTATTGTCATCGCCACGGATGTTGAGCTTTCAAGCGCTTACCATCAGAAGAACTTTGCGAGGTTCGTGGATGGCGCAGATTTCCTGGTCGTCGAGTGCCAACTGCGTGAAGGCGAATATCTTGGCAAAGTTGGTGTGATGGATTCGCCGGCCACTCCAATGATCGGCTGGGGCCATTCAACTCCCGAGATGATTTTGGCCTCACTCGAACGTTGCAGTGAAGTGCCAAAATCAGTTTTCGTAACCCATCATGACTCAAGGAGAGATCAGACGGACCTGCGCAACTTTGAAGGTGAGTTCCGTAGCGCTCTCTTGCCGCTAGGTATAGACTGCTCATTTCTCTATGAAGCCCAGGATGTCGATCTCGACGAACTTGAATCTATGTAAGCTTCAAATCCACCGATCAGATTCTCCATCGAGAGCGGGGAGGAGGGATGTTCCAGGTATACGACATATACGCGCTCGCGGTTCTCTGCGTGATTATGGGAGTGGCTATTCTCTATCTGATCACGAACATTACTCTGGGCGTCTCGCCGAGGAAGTCGACTCTATTTCTTTTCATTGCCGTGATTCTCGGGCTGGTATTTTTCCTTGCCCTTAAATCAAAAATCGAAAACCAAAGACAAGGTTTCAACCCAAGCTATGCTTGGGTTTTCTTTTACTTTACAAAGCCCTCTCCTCAATCTCTTTTTTAATCCTCGAAATCAGCTCCGAAACTTTAACTTCCGTATTATCTTTCGAACCACGCCGTCGAACATTTACAAAATCTCCCGACTCCTCCCTCTCTCCCACCACAATCACGTAAGGAATCTTTCTAACCTCCGCCTCGCGGATTCTTTTGCCCAATGTTTCATTCGCATCTGAAATTTCTACTCGAATTCCAGCGTTTTTTAACTCGTCAAAAACTTTTTTTCCATAGCCCGTAAATTTTTCACTCACTGGTAGCACCACCGCCTGGACAGGGGAGAGCCAAAGCGGGAGCGCTCCCTCAAAATGCTCGAGCAGAACTCCGATGAATCTTTCAAAAGAACCATAAACCGCTCGATGAATGACCATGGGTTTCTGTTTTTTCCCCTCCTCGTCAATATAAGTTAAGCCGAACTGCTCGGGAAGCATCAGTAGGTCTAGTTGAATCGTCGCCAACTGCCAGCTCCTTCCCAGAGAATCCTTAATTTCAATATCAATCTTCGGTCCGTAAAAAGCTCCGTCCTTTTCTTTGAGTTCATGTTTTACTCCATTTTCCTTTAACGCCATCTCGAGTGCCTCTTCGGCTTTCTCCCACGCTTTTTTGTCGCCCATGGCTTTGTCCGGCATCGTCGATAAATAAAACTTCGGACTAAAACCAAAAATGGCGTAAACCTTCGTCACTAACTTCAAAAGTGAAGAAACCTCTCCCTGGATCTGATCTGGCCGCAAATAAATATGCGCGTCGTCCATCGTGAACTGCCGCGCTCTAAAAAGTCCACCTAAAACCCCTGATAGTTCATTGCGATGTAAACGTCCAATCTCCGATAGTCGCAAAGGTAAATCTTTATAACTTCGGATTCTTGAGCCATAAACATAAGTCGATTCTGGGCAGTTCATCGGTTTCAAAAAGTAAGTCTGATCTCCGTCTTCAAGCTCGAACATGTTTTCTCGATAATATTTGGCATGCCCAGATTTTTCAAAGACTTCTTTTTTCACCATAATCGGCGTCGAGATTTCCTCGTATCCAACTTGGTCTAATTCCCCTCGAATTAACTTCTCCAGCTCTCGAAAGATAATCATGCCCTTGCCGTGCCAAAAAGCCGTCCCCGGCGCTACCTCATGAAAAGAGAACAAATCTAAGGCCTCACCAATGGCTCGGTGGTCATTTTTGCTTTCCTCTGGCTTCAGTTCGTCTTTAGACATAAATTGCATTATAAGCTAAAAATCTTTCGTTTTAAAGCCTTAACTAAACCCAAATTCTGGGTTATTATTTTAATCATGTTAGACATCAAGCTTATCCGAGAAAATCCCGAGCGTGTCAAAAAAGGCGTTTTTGCCAAAGGCGTCAACCCTAAATTAGTAGACGAATTTTTGGTTCTCGATGAAAAATGGCGAGATTTAACCAAGAAGTCTGAAGATCTTCGAGCCGAACAAAGAAAAGCCGGTGAGGTCAAAGACGTTGAAAAAGCCAAAAAACTCAAAGACGAAATTAAGGGCCTTGAAGAAGAATTTTTAGCAACCACCCAAAAGCGCGACACCCTTCTATTAGAATTCCCCAACCTTCCTTTTGAAGACGTTCCTGTTGGCAGGGATGAAGCTGGAAACAAGGTTCTTAGAGAAGTCGGCAAGAAGCCCGATTTCGGATTTGAACCCAAAGACTATTTAACCCTTGCTAAAAACCTAGATTTAATCGACGTCGAAAAAGCCGGCGAAATTTCCGGGAGCCGTTTCGGTTATTTGAAAAATGAGGCCGTGCTCCTCGAGTTTGCCCTCGTTGATCTCGCCATGAAGACTTTGATTAAAGAGGGTTTCTCTTTGATTGTTCCTCCGGTTTTGGTCAAGCCCGAAATTATGAAAGCGATGGGTAAAAGCAATTTTATTAAAGATAAAGACGCTTACCATATCACCGAAGACGATCTTTATTTAGTGGGTTCGTCCGAACACTCGGTCGGTCCTTATCATATGGGCGAGACCTTCAATGAAAAAGACTTACCCAAACGCTACGTTGGTTTTTCTACCTGTTTTCGCCGCGAAGCGGGGAGTTATGGCAAAGACACCAAAGGTATATTACGCGTCCATCAGTTCGATAAAGTCGAAATGATTACTTTTTCCAAGCCCGAAGATTCTGAAAAACAGCATCAGTTTATGTTATCAATGCAAGAAAAGTTAATGAAAGCCCTTGAACTTCCATACCAAGTTATGGAAATTTGCACTGGCGATATGACTTTTGCCGACGCTCGTCAGTATGATATCGAAACCTGGCTTCCGAGCGAAAACAAGTACCGCGAAACCCAATCCGTCTCCAACACCACCGACTACCAAGCTCGTGGCTTAAACACCAAGTATCAAACCAGAGACGGAAAAAAAGAATTCGTTCACATGCTAAACGGCACCGCCTTCGCCATCGGCCGAACCGTGATCGCCATCATCGAAAACTTCCAAACCAAAGAAGGGAAGGTGATCGTGCCCAAAGCTCTTCGAGATTACGTTGGCAAAAAGGAAATCGGCTAGCTTGACTTTTAGAAGATATTCTAGTACACTATGCCCGGCTTTAAGCCCATGGTGAGTTTGAGTTGAAATCCAAGAACAAGGAGGTATAAGGTGAAAAGCCCCAGAGAAAGAAAGGTAATTCCAGCCCACACACTTCAGGTGATTGAATTGGTGGTTGACTACGATCTTACCGACGAACAGGCCGTCACTCTCGGGAATTACGATAGGTGGTCGTCACCCCCGTACCGAGCATATTATCAAGACCCCCACGGAACACGTCGCGGAAAACAGAAAGTTGAAGCCGTTTTAGTTCGTTTCGACGCCCAACTCCAGCGGTATGACGTGGGGCTAGCATTCAAAAAATGGCTAAAACTCAAAGGAGCGGGAGTCCGAGAGCTGTTGGCTTTAGGTGCCCAGTTTCCAGATTTGCAAAGACAATTCACAGTTGTTTCTCTATCTCCAGATAAAAAGCCAGTAGGGGATCCTTGGACATCACCTCTTCTTGAAGCGCGTGAGATAGACGGTGAAATGCGTCGAGTCTTCAGAATACCCATCTGTGAAATATGGTGGGATCACCCCGTTTGCTTCTTAGCTCTCCGTGACTAGAAGGGAAGTACCACAACTTGAGGCCCAGAACAACGAGTTCTTGGCCTCATTTTTATTCTTAACAAACCACTCAATTTCTTCTACGATAGAATGTGTGATGGCAAAACCAAATTTCAAAACCCGTGGCAAATTCGACTCTAAAGGTTCTTTTCGTACCTGGGTAGAAATCTCAAGAAGCGCTGTTCAAAAAAACATCGCTACCTTTCGGAAACTTAAACTAAACTTTGGTCGGTGGTAAAGTCCAACGCCTACGGCCACGGCCTTGTCCAATTTTCTAGGCTTGTAGAAAAATCTGGCATCGATGGTTTCTGCGTCGATTCATTTGTCGAAGCTCTCCGACTTCGCAGAGAGGGGATTAAAAAATCCATTCTTGTCCTAGGTCCAACCCTAGCCGAACTCGCGAAAGACGCCGCTGCGAAAGACATCACTTTAAGCGTCTCGAATTTCGAGATTCTAAAACATCTTGCCGAACCCAAAAATCCTCCTAACTTCCATATTAAAATTGACACCGGCATGTCCCGCCAAGGATTTTTCCTGGAGGACATCCCCAAAATCATCAAGTTCCTTAGTTCCAAATTCATAATTCATAATTCAAAATTCGTGGGGTTTTACACTCACTTCGCCTCCGCCAAAGATACTAACTACCCCACCTATACCGACCGCCAATTTGAAATATTCAATAAAGTCGTCAAGCTTTTCGAAAAAGCTGGATATCAGAATTTAATCAAACACGTCTCCGCCACCGGCGGCACGATGATTAATTCTAAATACCATCTAGATGCTGTTCGGGTCGGCATCGGTCTCTATGGCCTCTGGCCAGCCAAAGAGCTTGAATTGCAATTGAGTAATAAGATTAGCCTAAAACCAGTTTTAAGTTGGAAAACTATCATAAGCGAAGTCAAAAACATCCCCCAGGGTCAATTTGTGGGTTATGATTTAGTGGAGCGCGTAAACCGACCCACCAAAATCGCCGTCCTTCCGATCGGCTACTGGCACGGCCTCCCGCGCGCGCTTTCAAGCGTCGGTGAAGTTTTAATCAGCGGCCGCCGCGCCAAAATTCTGGGTCGAGTCTCAATGGATTTAACTGTGGTAGACGTGACTGGTATCAAGTGTCAGGTAGGGGACATCGCCACTTTGATCGGCCAAGACGGAAAGGACGAAATCAAAGCCGAAGAGATGGCGCGCCTTGCTCAAACTAGCCATTATGAAATCGTCACCCGCCTAAACCCCCTCATGGAAAGAGTGCTTATTTAAATGAAAGACAAAATCAGTCAGTTTTCTGATCTAAACAAGAATCGCCGTCGTCGGAGGTTTTTGCTAAAAATCTATCTCTCGATCTTTGGGGGTGTCGTAGTTCTCGCCTCACTCGTTTGGCTCACCATCAATCTTCCGCTTTTAAAATTCAAAACCATTAGTTCCAATGCTAGCGAAACCCAAATTGGCGAAAAATTAATCGAAGTCGTGAAAACCTATGTCCAAAAAAATTCCTTGGTGGTCGATATTCTCGGTCCTGATCATTTTTTTATTTGGCCAAAATCTTTAACCGGCAAAGAAATTGGTTTTCCAGAACTAGACAAAATTGAGATTAGAAAAAACTACTTTAGCCAGGCGCTACTAATTAGTATCCTCGAAAAAGATATTGCCGGTATCTGGTGTCTTCGAAAAGAGTCTGACACCTCCAACCCTAAATGCTGGCTCTTTGATCGTTCCGGGAAAATCTTCAAAGAATCACTTTCAACTAGTGGCAACTTAATCAAGGTCGTCGACGACTATTCACAAGAAAACCTGACTTTAAACTCAAAAATCCTGCCTGATCCCATGGCGGAAAATATGATTTCAATTCTAGTAATGCTTTCTGAAACTTCTTTAAGCCCAAAAAAGATAGAGATATTAGACCTGAAGTTGCAAGAAGTTGAAGTTTCAACCTTTGATGGCCCCAAAATCTATTTCAGCTTGCGAAGAAAAGCCGATATTTACCTAGATATCTTAAAAGCCCTGGCCAAAGAGCCCAATTTTACCAATCTCGCGTACGTGGATTTAAGAGTGGAGAATCGAGTTTATACTCACAAGTAGTTTTGGTTTTGAGCTTTAAGCTGATAAAATCTCTTTGTGCCCCGAGATTTTTCAAAAAACAACTTGTCGAGCGTTACCGACATCAAAAAACCGGAAAGCTCTATATCGAAAACCCGACCCTCGTTTAAAAAGACCGGTGTTTTCAGCGCAAAAACCCACCAAAGTCTAAGAAGCTTCGAACCCAAAAAGGTCAGGAAAAATCAACTCGCGGAGAAGAAGTTTAAAAAAATCTTTTTCCTTGCCGTTGTAATTTTTGCTTTAGGTGGTGGCATTATTGTTTTTAGTCTTTACGATTTTCATAACCAAGTTGTTGATTCCCTGAAGAATAACATCGGTCTCTTTGAGGAGTCCGCGTCGAGTTTCGACCCCTTAAATCCAGAAATTTTTAACCTCAATCGTGAAAAAAATATCCTACCCGCCCCTTCCCCACTCGTCGAATTCGGATCAAAAGTTATCCCTGTCCTTAAAGAGAGTATGGGAGCGTACAAGACTTTTCAAGAAATTGTCGGGAATACGTTCCTGCTTCTCCAGAAATCATCTTCTCTTTTCGATAAAATCCCAGCTCTTGTTTTCGGCCAGCGTGGAGGCGAATTAATCGGGGAGCTGGAAGCGATCCGTAACATCCTTGCCGATATCGACAGCAAAAACTTGGTCCTAACCAACCAAACCTCAAAGCTAAAAAACTTTTCGGACACCAGGTCCGACTTGGCCTTGCCGATCCAAATCGAGATTGGCCGGTTAAATAAATTTCTGGGCGCCCTCGTTGTCTGGCTAAAAGGACCGGAAGATCACCACCTACTGGTTCTTCTTGAGAACCCTTCGGAAATGCGCCCAACCGGCGGTTTTATCGGTAGTTTTGCCGATATCGCCCTCAAAAATGGAAATATAGAGAGCGTTAACGTTCACGACATAAATGATGCTGACAGAGAACTTGACCTAAGAACTATTCCGCCCAAACCTATTCAGGCAATCGCGACCAACTGGCGGGCGGCCGACGCCAACTGGTTTTTTGATTTCCCCACCTCTGCCAAGAAAGTTAAGTACTTTATCGAGTCATCCAACCTGTATAAAGGAAAAACCACTTTTGATGGTGTCATTGCTGTTTCCCACAACGTTATAAGAGATCTCCTTTCTTTAACTGGCCCAATCGAAATCGCTGATGAAAAAGTCGTAATCGATAAAGACAATTTCCTGACTGAAATTCAAAGACAGGTTCAAGAAAATCGGGTGAGTAATGACAGTTACCCAAAGCGAATCCTCCAAAAGATTACCCCCGTCCTTTTTGAGAGACTCGCGAGCTTGAGCGAAGAAAATAGAAAAAACTTCACTTCTTTTGCCTTGAATTGGGTTGAAAAAAAAGATGTTCGAATTGTGCTTGAAGATGAAGAGCTTGAAAGCTTTATGGAAGCCCACAATCTCTCGGGACGAACTTACTCCATCTCCCAGAGTTTTTATGGTGATTACCTCGCTGTTTCAAACGCCAACCTAGGAGGATCAAAGACCGATCTTTTCATTGACCAAAAAATTACCCTCGAGAGCCAAATCAATGAAGATGGCACCGTCTCCGATCGCCTTAAAATTGAAAGAAAACATAGCGGCAACAAGTCCAAGTTTTCGTGGTACAACACAACCAACCAAAGCTATATTCGCGTTTACGTGCCTGACGGTTCTAGGTTGGATAATCATTCTGGCAGTATTAGTAAAATCGTGAAACCCAAAATAAATTACGCCTCTTCGGGTTACACACCCGATGAAGACTTGCGTAAAATTGAATCAACCGAACGAGATCTTTTGAGCTACCCAAATGTAAAAATGTTTAAAGAGTCAGAAAAAGACGTCTTTGGTTTCTGGTCAAAAATTGATCCCGGTAAGACCGCCACCATCACTCTCGATTATGTCCATCGCCTGCCCAACCCACCAGCGAGCGGCCGCAAGTACACCTTTATTTTCGATAAACAGCCCGGAATTAACGGCGAGTATAAGTTCGAAATTGGAGCGCCAGTCGGTTACTATTGGCAGGAAAACAATTTACCAATCTTTGAATATTCATCCCTTGATTCCCCCGGCCAACTAATTTTGGAGCTCACTTTAAAAAAGATATAAAAAAGCCCGAGTTTATTACCCGGGCTTCTTAAGGGTTCTGCTTCCTTACAGTTCTTACTTAGGCTGGTCTTTCCTGGCCTCAGCGTTCGCCAAATCTTTAGCTGTAGGTTCTTGAATGTGGCGGCTGTTGTCTGTGGTGGATGATCGCTTCGTATTTTCGGGCAACCCTCGCCAGTTGCCAACATGGTATAGCCCGTAAACAACGATCGCGATCACTGCTAGCGACAGAAAGTATCTCGTGATTCTCCCGAGGAGCAAATAACAGGCATCGATCATTTTTGTGATCGAGTTTGAAAGGTGTCGCATCTTCTCGGGCAGGACGAAAATAAAGATAATCGCCCCAACTCCCCCGAGAAACCAACGCCAATGTTCCAGTACGAACCCTCCGCCTTTGAAAATCTGCAAGACCAACCAACCCAGGAAATCCATTTTCTCCCTCCTTTTGAAGTCTCAAAATCTGCGCTTAGGATAAGCAAAAACCCGAAGTTTGTCAATCGATATCCAAATCGTCGCTCGGCTATTCCCATTCAGGATTAAATAAAAACTCCTCCGCGGTCCGGCGGAGGAGTGTCTTTATTCTATGGCGTTATCGCCTAAAATTTCTCTTAGCTGATCTCTGGCTTTCCCACCGAGTTGTATTCCTCCACTTTTTTCCCAGTCCGGCAGTTCATCTTCGTCTGCGTTAACGCTCGGCACCGGAGATCCACCAAGCTTGCGAATCTCATCTTTAAGCTTGCTGATTATCTGGTCTTTCTTATGGAGTTCCCCGGCACCGCGTATCCATCGGTAAACGAAAGCAACGAGACCGGCTAGCGTTATAACAAGAATGGGAAAGTTCGTCGGTTGCTTGGAAATAATAGGCCTAGCCATTTGATAGATTATCAAAGCGGAGGACACAACGACCACGCTCCATGAAAATGTTCGAAACCAATCCACCCGTCTTTTAGTCACTTTTACCTCCTTTTTAGCTAGCTAAAAGATAGCAGAATTTGAGAATATGTAAACAGTTGTCTAGCTTTCGGACGCTTTTCCATGTTAATTTAACTCTAAACACGCAATGACCAACATTCGCAATTTTTGCATCATCGCCCACATTGACCATGGCAAGTCCACCTTGGCCGACCGACTTTTAGAAGTCACCGGCACCGTTGAAGCTAGAAAAATGCGTCCACAGTATTTGGATCGTCTAGAGCTAGAACGCGAGCGGGGGATTACCATTAAGATGGCTCCTGTTCGCATGAGCTACACCTTCCGCGGTACTCCTTATATCCTGAATTTAATCGACACCCCGGGTCACAGCGACTTCTCTTACGAGGTTTCCCGGGCCCTCGCCGCCGTCGAGGGAGCTATTCTCCTGGTCGATGTGACCAAAGGCATCCAAGCTCAAACGCTCTCAAATTTCCGGTCGGCTCAAAAAGCCGGCTTAAAAATTATCGGTGCGGTTAACAAGATCGATCTCGATTTGGCCCACGTGGAAAAAGTTATCGAAGCGCTAGCCAACCTCCTCGGGGTCCCTGAAGGAGAGATTTTTAAAGTTTCGGGCAAAACTGGGGCCGGCGTCCCCGAGCTTCTCGAGGCCGTTGTGAGTGAATTCCCAGCACCTAAAGAGAGCAAGGAAAATCAATCCCTAATTTTCGACTCTCTCTACGACGATCACAAGGGCATCCTGGCTTTTGTGAGAAATTTCGGTGGCACCCTTAAAAATACCGACGAAATTTATCTCCTCGCCACCAAAAGTAAACTCAAACTCAAAGAACTTGGTTACTTTGTGCCAGATCTGAAGGCCGCCAAGGAAATTTTACCGGGAGAGATGGGTTATTTAGCTACTGGCCTAAAAGAACCAGACTTAATTCGCATCGGCGACACCGTCTCAAACAACCCCAAGAGCCACGCGCTCCACGGTTACCGTGAAGCGGCACCAGTGGTCTTCATCTCTTTCTACCCAACCGGGTCCACTAAGTTTGAAGATCTCAAAATGGGTTTTGCCAAGCTCAAGCTCACCGATGCCGCGCTCTCGCTCGAGCCAGAAGCGAACGATGCGCTTGGCCGGGGCCTTAAAGTTGGTTTTTTAGGTCAACTCCACTTTGAAATTATTTCGAGTCGTCTGGAAAACGAGTTCAACGCTGAATTCATCACCAGTTTTCCGTCCGTTGCTTACCGCATTAAAGAAGGGGATAAGGAATACGTCATTAAGCAACCCCAAGATTTTCCCGTAAAACCAGATAAGGTTTTTCAACCCATTATCAATATTGAAATCTTGTCCCCAGCCGAGCATTTAAGCTCTGTGATGAATCTCAAGAAAGTTTTTGATCTGGAAATCCTGGAGGTAAAAACCATCGGTCAGAATGTCCTGCTTCAAGGCAAAATGCCGCTCTCGGAACTTATTCGCGACTTTGACGACCAGCTGAAATCCCTTTCCCAGGGGTTTGCTTCTTTCAGCTACGACCTTGCCGGAGAAGAAGAAGCCGACGTTGAAAAGCTGGAAATCGTTGTTGCGAACGAAGCGGTGCCCGCGCTCACCCGCATCATCCCCAAAAAAGATTTGGAGCGTGAAGCTAGAAAATCCGTTGAGAAACTCAAGGAACTTTTACCGAAACAGCAGTTTGCCCAAGCCATTCAGGCCGTCTCGGGGGGACGCATTATTGCCCGCGAGACCATCGCCGCTATGAAAAAACTGCTCGGTAACTTTGGAAAAACTGGCGGGGACAGAACCCGCAAAATGAAGCTCTGGAAAAAACAGAAGCGGGGTAAGGATCGCCTCAAACAAACCGGCCGGGTGGAAGTGCCAATCGAAGTTTTCAGGGAGATTTTAAAGAAATAAAATCGACACTGATCCTGAACTTCGTCGAAGGACCGCGAAATCTTAAAAAAGTAAGGACGCATGTTAAATGCGTCCTTGTCTTTGTGCAGTGCATCATTAGACGTGAGCCAAAATTAGCCTCACTCGTTCTTCGGGTGACACGACTGGGATCTTAATGACTTCGTATCCCAAATTAGTGTACGCCATCCTTAGCTCCCCGTTGAGTTTCAGCATAAACTCCTCGGTTTCGGTTCTGGCATAATCGTGTTCATATGGAAGTTGGTCCATCAAGAAAACTCCTGCGTAGAGCCCACGTTCACAAAACCGCAGAGCTTCTTGAGGGTCAACTTCGTTCAAAGCAAAGTAGGGAATGCTACAGGGAACAGCGTTGTCCAAGAAGGTAATTTGGTTTCGAAGAAGTCTTCTCTCATCCCTCAACTTTCGGGCAAGAACCTCTCTTTGAAACTCTCCCTCACTCTTTCTGGTTTCTTCTACAGGTATGCCTTTCTCCAGTCCTTCGTCGATCAAAACGCGCGCAGCGTTTGGGACCACTCCATAATTCATTTCCTCGAGGAGGTTACAAACAGTGGTCTTCCCTGACGAAAACCCTCCCGTTATAACGTACCAGCGTGACTTTGCCCCCATAAATCCTCCAGTTTATTTGTGTGTGCTAAGGAAAACATATCAGTTCTGATTTGCTTGGTCAAAAATGGTAGTTTTATGCTGGATCATTTGTCACAGCGACTTTTATCATCTAATCTATAAGTCTGAAGCGATGAAACTGGCTCTACCCACATTCCTCGTGATCGTCGTCTTTCTCCTTGGCTTTCAGGTCTTTTCATTCGTCAAAGAAAAACACGAGTCGGGCCTAAAACTCGACGAGGCCCAGAAAAATCTAAACCAAGCCACGATCAACAACGAAAAACTTAAAGCCGAACTTGAATATCTTTCGAACCGCGCCAACCTCGAAAAAGAGCTCCGTTCCAGCTTTAACCTGAAAAAACCCGGCGAAAGAATGATTATCTTGGTGCCCCAAAAAGAGCAACCCACCTCAACCGAAGAAACTCAAAGACCATGAAATACAAGCCCTACATAATCTTTACAGGCCTCATCACCGTTGCCCTTCTAATAATTTTCATCATCTCCGCCGGTTATTATCCGATTCTTTCGGTAAACGGCCAGTTGGTCTCTGCCAAAACTTTCTGGAAAAACTATCAAGCTGGTGCCGCCTACTATCAAAGCGTTAAACGCGCCTTCAGCGAGGATTTTAGCGAAGAAGAGATCACTGCGAGCGACCTCAAGCGTTCGATCCTAACTCAGCTCATCGAAAACAAGTTGATCGAAGGAAAAGTAAGAGAGGAAGTCGGCACCGAGATGAGCTCCCTGGTTCAAGAAAAAATCACCAAACTAACCAGCGACCCCAAAATTAAACAGGCCGCCCAAGCCATCTACAACTTAAATCTTAAGGACTTCGAAAAAGAAATTTTACTGCCCATGGCTAATCAGGAAATTTTAGTTGGGAGGTTGTTCCTGAAAGGCGAAAAAATAGATTCCTGGCTCGAAGAAACTAAAAAATCTAGCCAGATCAGAGTTTTTTCTAGTCAATTTTATTGGGACGGAAAGGAGATCAAGGTTAAAGGAAAGTAGTTAGCCGCAAGCCCCTATTAAACTTGGACCATGTCCAAAAACGAACTGATACGCGCCCTAGTCGATTGGGGGTATCTCAAAAACCCGTTAATTCTCAAGGCCTTCGAAGAAATTGATCGAAAAGATTTTATTCCCAAAAATCTTGAATTCGAGGCCTATAAAAATGAGCCTGTACCGATTGGCCGCGGTCAAACTATTTCTCAACCCCTTACCGTCGCCTTTATGCTGGAGCTTCTCGATCCTAAGCCTGGTGAAAAAATTTTAGATATTGGCGCTGGTTCTGGCTGGCAGTCAGCGCTTCTCGGGAACATCGTCGGCGAGAAAGGCAAAGTAATCGCCGTTGAAAGAATTTTGCCGATCAAAGCTCTAGCTGAAGAAAACATTTCCAAATATAGTTTTACAAGTCGGGGAACTGTGAAGGTAATCTGGAAAAATGCTGCCGGCGGGGTGCCCGAAGAAGCTCCCTACGACAAGATCATCGCCGCCGCCTCGGCCGAAGCTATTCCCGAAGTCTGGAAAGATCAGCTTAAAATCGGCGGTTGCATTGTCGCTCCAGTCGGTGGGAGTATTGTAGTCATCAACAAAAAATCCGAAAAAGATTTTGAAACCGAAGAGTACCAAGGATTCCGCTTCGTGCCACTTGTTGTCGATGATTAGATCACTCGCAAGCTTTGACATCTTCAAGAGAATCTAGTAAAATCCGAAAAGACCATTTATTCCAAAAGGAGGCTTTGATGGATCCAGTAACAAGCGAGGTGAGACATGTTGTTTTCGAATCGGGAATGAGCGAATTTTCCGGTCCGGTTGACACCCTAGAAAAGGCTATCGACACCTTGGATAGCCTCGGCCTTTGCATGAACTGGGGCGTTCTTATCGAAGATCCGATCCTTCCGAAACTTATTTATGAGGGATGGACCTATCGCCATACCCCAGAGCGTTACGTTAAACTTCCCTTTGATCCGGAATCCGTATTCTTTGCCTCAAGATTTGAAGAGCTTCTGGAACTTGTCTTTACACCCTTTATCTTCAGCGATAGCGTTCACCGTTCCCTGGTTCATGTGAAACCTGGCAAGGATTTCATAGGGCAAGAGTGCTTCTTCGTGACTGCCATTCTCATCTTCAGTGAGTCTGCTGTAGACGGAACGGCCCAAAAAATTATTGCCGACCGGCTCCGTTCTGTTGCCGATGACGAAACCAAACTAAGAGCTATCGATTTTTGCCTTGACTGAAAAAGAATCCACTCTGCCAAAAACCGTCACATCGTGGCGGTTTTTTATTGACTTGAGCGGGTGAAGGGAATCGAACCCTCGCTTCAACCTTGGGAAGGTCGTGTACTGCCACTGTACTACACCCGCGTGCCCCATCAATTTATCATTTGACCATTTTTATTTCAATCGCGCTAGCCACAATTTTACTAAAACTTTTTTTTAGCTTATCATCCAATATATATGTTTACCCAAATCCTGATTGCAAGTGTTATCGGCGGAATCTTCTCGCTGGCCGGTGGTTTGATTTTACTTTGGCGAGAAGATGTAGCTAGAAAGTTTTCATTAACTTTAGTCAGCTTCGCTGCTGGGAGCTTGATCGGCGCCGCCTTTCTGGAGCTTATCCCTGAAGCAGTTCACGACCTTAGCTTCGAGACTATCTCACCCCTTATCATTTTCGGCATCATTACTCTTTTCATACTTGAAAAATTCCTTAATTGGTACCACCGTCACGACGAAGAACCTTCCGACTACCACGCGCTCACCGGCACAGTTCTTTTTGGCGATGCGCTCCACAATTTTATCGACGGCATCATCATCGCTCTAAGCTTTAGTGTCTCGACCGAACTTGGTCTCGCCTCGGCCATCGCCGTCTTCTTCCATGAGGTTCCCCAGGAAATTGGCGATTTTGGAATTTTGCTTCACGCCGGATATTCTCGCAAAAAAATAATCTACTACAATGTCTTAACCGCCCTCACCGCCCCACTTGGCGCCGTCATTGGATACCTCCTTTTGCCCGTGATTTCCCCCCTCGTTGGCTACCTCCTAGCTTTTGCGGCCGGAACCTTCATTTACATCGCTGTTTCCGATCTTCTGCCAGAGTTGAAACACACCAAGAAAAACCTAGACATTGGCCATCTCTTGAGCATCTTTCTTGGGATAGTCATCATTTGGCTAATTGGCGGCATATTCCCAGAATAGAAACAGCTCGGCTTGCTTAATCTACTCCATTCAGCCTAAAATCAGCTGAAAGCATGGCTGGAACCCCCGTAGAACAAATTAAAGAGAAACTCGACATCGCCGAGTTTTTAAAGGGGTATCTCACGGTTCAACCCTCCGGCAAGAACTTTAAAGGCCTCTGTCCCTTTCATAAGGAAAAAAGTCCGTCCTTCATGATTTCGCCCGAAAGACAAAGTTGGCACTGTTTTGGTTGCGGGCTCGGAGGGGATGTCTTCACCTTCCTTATGAAATATGAAAATCTTGAGTTTGCCGAAGCGCTCAAGGTTCTCGCTGAAAAAGCCGGAGTTGAATTAAGAAAAGTGAGCCCCGCCGACTACAAATTTTTTGGTCTTCTATATGATCTAAATGAAGCTGCGAAAGAATTTTATAAGAAGGAGCTAGCAAGTTCCGAGCTAGCGAAAAATTATCTGAAAAGTCGTGGTCTAAAACCCGAAACCATCGAGGAATTTGAACTTGGCTTTGCCCCCAATCTTCCCGACTCGCTAAATCTTTATTTCATTAATTCCGGCCACAGCCCGGAAGATATCGTTCGTGCTGGCCTCGCCATCAAAAGTGACCGGGGCGGCCAGTTTGACCGTTTTCGTGGCCGGATCATGTTTCCGATAAAAAACAATCTAGGCAAGACCGTCGGTTTCACTGGCCGAATCTTAGCCGAATTTGATCCTGGTAACGTTGGTAAGTATGTAAACAGTCCCGAAACGCCAATTTTTAATAAGTCCAAGTTGCTCTATGGTTTTTATAAAAGCAAAGACTTCATCCGAGAAGAAAAACGAGTTTTCCTGATGGAAGGCCAAACTGACTTCCTAATGAGTTGGCAGTCCGGCGTTAAAAATGTGGTGGCCTCTTCTGGCACTGCTCTTACTCCCGACCATCTCCAGGCCCTAAAGAGGCTCACCGATGAGATTATTCTTACTTTTGACAACGACGAGGCCGGTCTGAACGCCGGTGAGCGGGCCATTGATCTTGCCGAGTCTCTTGACTATAATGTAAAGGTTGTCCTCTTTAAGGACTATAAGGATGCGGCCGAAGCTGCCGCTAAGAATCCTCAAGATTTAATTAAGGCTCTCGGTGAAGCCAAGCCTGCTACCGAATTTTATTTCGAAAGGTATCTGCCCAAAACCAACGCAGATTACGGCAACCGAGAAAACTTGAAAGGACTACGCGTTGTCCTTGCTAAAATAAGGGCTATATCCAGCCCAGTTTCAAAAAGCTCTTGGCTAAAAGAGCTTTCCAGGCGTACCGGCGTAAGCGAAAGAATTCTAACGGAAGAAACCGATAAGCTGGTTCCCCAAAAAAGCGAAACCCAGTATGCGAGCAAAACTGAAGAAGTCCACCTGGCTGACGCCAGGAAACTTTCTCGTTACGACATGATCTGTGAGAGGCTAATCTCTGCGGCTCTCGAAAAAAACAATTTTGAATTAGTTGAAAGAAACCTTTTCCGTCTCACTCCCCCCTATAAAAAAATTTTCGAACTCATAAAAAGCGGAGTCCGAAAGAGCGGCGATCCTAATGTCGATAAGCTTTTAAACCTCATCCTTCTGCGATCTGAAACCCTAGGCCCAAAAGAAGTCGAAGATCTCGAAATCCATCTTGCTAAGGAACACCTCAAAGAGCGTCGCCAAGAGATCTCGCTCAAGGTAAAAAAAGCCGAAGCCAACAAAAACGAGACTGAGCTTAATTCTGCCCTAGAGGAATTTCACAATTTAAATCGTCTAAGTTAAAAAATGAAAAAAAGCAAAAAGAAAAAACCTAAATCGCAAAAAAGAAAAGCGAAAAAACCCGTAAAGAAAAAAAAGAAACTAAAAAAACCGCTTAAACGCCAAGGTCAGCTTAAGTTTAAAAAGGCTAAGAAAGCCAAAAAGGGGAAACCGACCAAATCAAAAAAAGAAGTAAAGCTCGGCCGGTTGCCAAAAGGCGCCAAAGGCCGCCAGCTTAACGAAGAATCGCTTAAGGAGCTCGTTGAATCCGGCAGGCCGAGGGGTTTTGTAACCGACAACGAAATTCTCTACTACTTCCCCAAAATCGAGGAAGATCTTACTTTTCTAGAAGAAATTTACGAACGCCTGGAAAAAGCTGGCATCAAAGTCATTGAAACTAGCGCTCTTCTTGATGTTGGAAAGGATGAACCGAAAGCCGCCGAGCTCAAGAAATTCTCCGAATTTGAAACCGATGTCCCCGATGCGGTCCAGATGTACCTGAAGGAAATCGGAAAAACTCCACTTCTAACCAAGGATGAAGAAAAAGATTTAGCCAAGCGCAATGAAAAAGGGGACGAGGAAGCGCGCCAAAAGCTTATGAAAGCTAATTTAAGGTTGGTCGTTTCAATCGCTAAACGCTACGTCAACCGCACGCCCCACCTAAGCATCCTCGATCTTATCCAGGAAGGGAATCTAGGCCTCTCCCGGGCCGTAGAAAAATTCGACTATCGCCGGGGTTTTAAATTCTCGACCTACGCCACCTGGTGGATC
Organism: Parcubacteria group bacterium Gr01-1014_20; assembly: GCA_007376265.1. Taxonomy (GTDB): domain Bacteria; phylum Patescibacteriota; class Minisyncoccia; order UBA6257; family 2-01-FULL-56-20; genus VMFW01. The sequence continues at coordinate 103,333 of VMFW01000009.1, read as the reverse complement.
AGGCAAGCCATCACGAGAGCCTTGGCCGATCAGTCCCGCACTATCCGTATTCCGGTCCACATGGTTGAAACCATCTCCAAATACACCCAGGTTCGTCGTCAGTTGATCCAAGAGCTCGGCCGTGATCCGCTGGCCGAAGAAATTGCCGCCGAAATGGGCATTGATATTGAAAAAATCCGCCACATCCAGAAAATTTCCCAAGAGGTCCTCTCTATTGAATCACCCGTTGGGGAAGAAGAAGATTCCACCCTCTCCGACTTCATTCCGGACGATAAAAACGCCTCCCCGAGTCAGCTCGTCACCCAGTCCTTACTCCGCGATCTCATTAAGGAGATTTTGGTTGATTTAAGCGAGCGGGAACAAAAGATCCTCAAGATGCGTTTTGGACTAGAAGATGGCGTCTCCCACACCCTCGAAGAAGTCGGCAAAGTTTTTGGTGTCACTCGCGAACGTATCCGCCAGATCGAGTCCAAAGCCCTCGAAAAAATCCGCGAGCACCACAAATCCGACCAACTCAAAAATTTCGACGAGCTTGGTTAGTGTTGGTTTTTAGTCGATTAGCACTATAAGTTATTAGTCATGAGTCATCTGTCATCATCCGAAATCCGTCAAAAATTCCTCGACTACTTTAAAAAGAACGGCCACGTTGTTGTGCCTTCTTCTTCTCTCATCCCCACCGACCCCTCGGTGCTTTTGACAACCGCGGGTATGCAACAGTTCAAAAAATACTACACTGGCGAAGCTGATCCGGTTAAGGATTTTGGTTCGAAAAACACTACTTCCATCCAAAAATCCTTCCGTACCTCTGATATCGATGAAGTCGGCGACGAAACCCACCTCACCTTTTTCGAAATGTTAGGCAACTTTTCCTTCAGTGGGTACTTCAAAAAAGAAGCCATAGGATACGCCCACGAATTTATTACTAAGGAACTTAATTTTCCGATTTCCTACGTCACTATCTTTTCCCCCGAAGGCGGATCCGCCTCCGGCGGAAAGGGTTCGAGCGAAGTTCCGAGAGACGAAGAATCCGCGGGAATCTGGAAAGATCTTGGCGTCACCGACATTCGAGAGGAGGGGATGCACGATGTTTTTTGGGGTCCAACCGGCACATCTGGTCCCTGTGGCCCTACGACCGAAATCTACTGCAAAAACGTAAAGGGTGAAGATGTTGAGATATGGAATTTAGTCTTCAACGAGTTTTTCTTCCCAGGCTCACGCGAAGAGCTGTTAGCCGGTACTTCAGGAAAGAAGCTGGAACCTCTTAAACAAAAAGGCGTCGACACCGGTATGGGTTTTGAGCGGCTAGCTATGATTATCCAGCAAAAATCCAGCATTTTCGAAACCGATTTGTTCACTCCGGTTTTCAAAATCTTGCCGGAGGAAATGGATGAAAAAACCAAAAGGGTTTTTGCGGACCACTCCCGAGCAGTTTGTTTTTTGATTTCGGATGGGGTTAGGCCATCCAATAAGGAAGCTGGATACATATTGCGCCGCCTAACGCGCCGCCTCATTGCCTATCAAGCCAAAGTGGAAATTGAAAAAGTTCTTAAAACAATCGTGGAAAACTATGGTGCTTTTTACAAAAAGTTAGACATTAAAACCATCTTGTCTGTGTTTGAGGACGAAAATACCAAGTTTTCAAAAACCTTGTCGACTGGTTTGAAAGAGCTAGCTAAAATTTCCGAAGTTGATACCAAATCCGCCTTCAGGCTCTACGAAAGCTTCGGCCTACCTTACGAAACCATCAAAGAAGTTTCCGGCGCAAAAGCTGGAAAGTTAAGTCGCGAAGAATTCGACGAAGAGTTCAAAAAACACCAAGAAATTTCCCGTGCCGGCGTGGGCAAAAAGTTCGGCGGCCACGGCCTGATTTTAAACACCGGAGAGCTGAAAGCTGTGAACGAGGAGGAGTTGAATAAAGTTCTCTGTCTCCACACCGCCACTCATTTATTGCAAAGAGCTCTCCGTGAAGTTTTAGGCCCGGAAGTCAAACAAACCGGTTCCGACATCACCGCCGAGCGCACCCGCTTCGATTATTCTTTTCCAAGAAAACTTATTCCGGAAGAAATCAAAAAAGTTGAGGATTTAGTGAATGAAAAAATCAAAGAAGATTTGCCGGTCAATTTCAAAGAGATGTCCAAGGGTGAAGCCGAAAAAACCGGCGCCCTCTTCTTTTTCAAGGAAAAATATCCCGATATGGTCAAGGTTTATTTCGTCGGTAAAGACATTAAATCCGCTTGGAGTAAGGAGTTCTGCGGAGGGCCTCATGTCGACCACACCGGCATCATTGGCCACTTCAAGATTTCCAAAGAAGAATCGATAGGTTCGGGTCAAAGAAGGATTAAAGGTGTAGTTTCGGGATAAATGTCTTGATTTTTGACTTAACTAATCCAGCCAAGGGTGCTATAATACTCGATATAAAATGGAGCAACAAAAGCTAGTCCTAGACGGCAAAAGCCTGAAAATCAAAGATCTGAACTGGTTCACCCAAAACCCAGAAGCAAAGGTGGAAATTGGAGATGCGGCCAAAGAAGTCGTATTAAAATGCCACGCTTTTTTGAATAGCGAGCTCGAAACCAACAATAAGATTGTTTATGGCATAAACACTGGTTTTGGGCCGATGGCCTCCCACATCATCAGTAAAAATGATCTCATCGAACTCCAAGAAAACTTGGTTCGCAGTCATGCCTGTGGCATCGGTAGCCCAATCCCCGAGAAGTACGTACTCTCTTCCATGGTTGTCCGCCTAAATACCCTCGTCAAAGGCTACTCCGGCGTTTCCTGGGACTTGGTGGAGCTCTTTAAAAATATCATCAACCATAGAATTTTACCGATAGTGCCAGAACACGGCGCGGTGGGCACAAGCGGCGACCTAACCCAACTCGCCCACATTGCCCTCGTTCTAATCGGGGAGGGGAAAGTTTCGTATCAAGGGAAAACCCGTCCCACCCCCGAAGTTTTTAAGGAGGTTGGCCTAACTCCCATCAAACTCAAACCCAAGGAAGGTCTCGCCCTAATCAATGGCACTTCCGTTATGTCAGGCATCACCGCTCTAATTTGCGCTGAGACCGATCAACTTCTGAGCACATCTATTAGAACCGGAGCCTTGGCCCTCGAGCTCGTCCACGGTTTCTTAGATAGTATCTCCGAAAAACTTCACGAACTTCGCCCCCACGAAGGCCAGGTTTTTGTGGCTGGAAAGATGAGAGAGATTCTCGCGTCCTCAAAGTTGATGCGTGATCGCAAAATACTTCGAGAGATGATCAAGGAGGAAAACGATGTCTATAAAATCCCTTCCGATGTTCAGGAAGTTTACTCGCTCCGGTGTTTACCCCAAATTTTAGGCCCGATCTGGGAGGCTTTGAAACAAACCGAGAGCACGGTTGAAATAGAAATCAACTCCGTAACCGACAATCCGTTAGTTGATTGGGAAAATAGTAAGTTCATCCATGGGGGCAACTTTCATGGTGACTACGTGGCCTCCGCAGTAGATGGACTGAAAGCGAGCCTAGTCAAATTAACCATATTACTTGAGCGTCAGATTAACTTTTTCTTAAACGACAAAGTTAACAGATCCTTCCCACCTTTTCTAAATTTAAAAAAACCAGGACTCACCCTGGGTCTTCAAGGCTTGCAGTTCGTAGCCACTTCCACCACCGCCCAAAGCCAGTCGCTAGCCTTCCCTCATTCAATTCACTCTATTTCTACCAACTCCGATAATCAGGATGTAGTTAGTATGGGCACAGACGCCGCCCTCTTCGCCGCCAAGGTTTTAGAAAATGCTTACGTGGTGCTTACCATCGAACTCGTCACCCTGGCTCAAGCCGTGGACTGTCATGAAGAAAAAGAAAAGCTTTCCAACGAATCCAGCAAACTCTATGATTTAGTTAGAAGTGTTTCTGGGGCGGTAAACGATGATCGACCCCTAACCGAGGAACTTAAGGAACTAGAAACGGTAATCCAAAAAAGCAGCCTGGTATAGTTTCAGGTTAAAAAAATGGACCATGGGCGCCACATCTTAAAAAACCTAGATTTTAATGGTAAAAGCCACCTTAGAGATTTTTACGCCTTTGATATCACAAAATTTGAAGGGCTCTTAAAAACAAAAGACGAAAGTTTTTGGGAAAAACTTGGTGAAAGGAAGGCCCTAAAACTTTTCCATCTGGCTTCCAAGCGAGTTCCTGCCTATAGAGACTTTTTAAAGAAGCACAAAGTTAATCCAGTAAAGGTAAAAACGAGTGAGGATTTTAAACAAGTTCCTCTCACCGATAAGAAAAACTACGTTAATTTCTATCCCATCGAGAAGCGTTCCTGGGATGGGGAAATGGCGCAAGCTAAATTGGTAGCCGTAAGTTCTGGCACGAGTGGCGAGCCGAAATTTTGGCCCCGCGGACATTTTCAAGAACTCGAAGCCGCAGTCGTCCACGAGCTTTTATATCGTTATCTTTTCGAAATAAACAAATATAGAACCCTGCTCGTTGTCGGTTTTCCGATGGGGGTTTATGTTTCCGGGGTGGCTACGCTTCTTCCGAGCTGGCTTGTTTCAAGCAAAAATTATCCCCTAACTCTCGCAAGCGTTGGAAACAACAAAAACGAAATTTTGCGGTTGGTCAAAAACCTGGACCGAGACTATGAGCAGATTGTCCTAATTGGTCACCCATTTTTTCTCAAAGATGTTATTGAAACTGGTAAAGAGGAGGGGATTCGATGGTCGAGTCGTCGCCTCAGATTAATGTTTTGTAGCGAAGGTTTCAACGAAACCTGGCGCAAATACCTTGCATCCGAGGCTGGTCTCACTAGTGATCTGAAAAACATAATTAATACCTACGGATCTTCAGAACTTCTTCTTATGGCTCATGAAACTCCGTTGAGTATTTTGATAAGAACCTTACTGGAGAAAAACAAACACCTTAACACCCAATTATTTAATAAAGTCCACACTCCAGGGCTCTTCCAGTTCAACCCATACCTGCGTCATATCGAATCGGTAAAAGGAGAGCTAATCTTCACTTCCGCAAGCGGACTACCGCTTGTCAGGTTTAATCTTAAGGACGGAGGCAAAGTCGTAAAATTTAAGGAAATGTCTAGCGCTCTGGACGACTACGAACCTAAGTGGCGAGCAGAACTGAAAGCCTCGGGTGGCGATAAAGTTCTCTGGAAACTGCCATTCGTAAGTCTTTTGGGACGAAGCGATCACACCATCGTTTTTTACGCGGCCAACATTTACCCCGAACATGTTCACTCTGCTCTTAACCACGAACCATTCTTAAGAAAACTAACTGGAAAGTTCACTATGCGTAAAGACTACAGAGATAATATGGATGAATTTTTGGAAATCAATATCGAGTTAAAATCTAGGGTCAAACCTACCCGCACGTTGGCGTTGGTTATCCGGGAGCATGTTATAAAAAGACTAAAAGAAGTCAACATGGAATACCTATTTTTGTGGAATAATCTCGATAAAGATATTCGTCCCAGAATTAAGCTTTGGCCCTACCAACACCAAAAGTACTTTAAACCTGGGTTAAAACCCAAATATATATCTCGAGATTAATCATTATGGAAATTAAAGACTTTATTAGCGAAAGATCAAAAAATATATCAGATTCGAAGCCGCTTTTCCTTAATCTTAGTGACAAAAAAGACGTCGTCGCTCTTTCTGGGTTAATCGATCAAGGTGTAATCAGCCAAGTCGTCGATGATTATAAAGAACAACAACTCGAACTTTTCCAAATCGCCAATCCATCACTAGTCTATCAACCCAGCTTTAAGAGTCAGTTTGACCAATATTCTCTGTCCCTGGGAAACCCCAGTTTGTTATGGCAACATGGGCGGTGGGTCTATTTCCCCTGGCTCTCGACGCTTGTTCACATTCTAGAGGAAGATGATTTTCAAAAAGTTAGGACAGCCAGGAATAGAAATTTAATCACCGAAGAAGAGCAGTCAAAATTTTACAACTCCACGATAGGTGTTGCCGGTCTAAGCGTGGGAAATAGCGTGGCTCTAGCTATTGTTCTTCAGGGCGGGGGTAAGCGTGTTAAGCTAGCAGATCATGATCGGCTAGCCTTATCCAATACAAATCGCATCCGTGTTGGTGTAGAAAATTTAGGTCTCTTGAAAGCTGAAATGACCGCAAGAGAAATCTATGCTGTTAATCCTTATGCCCAAGTTGAGATTTTTAAAGATGGACTAACTAAGGAAAATATCGAGAAGTTTTTCGATGGACTAGACATTATTATAGATGAGATCGACAACTTGGCTGTTAAATATCTAATTCGCGAACAAGCGCAAAAACGTAAATTAGCGGTAGTGATGGCGGCTGACAACGGAGACAATGGCGTAGTGGATATTGAGCGTTACGATTTAGATCCTAACCAAGAATTTTTCCACGGGCGCATGGGCAAAGTTAGTTATGAAGAATTAAATAACCTAGACAAATTCGGTATTGGTAAAATGATTACCAAACTTGTGGGGCCGGAAAATGTAACCCAAGGGATGAAAGATTCTCTTTTAGAAATCGGGAAAACTACCGTTTCGTGGCCGCAACTGGGAGGCGCAGCCCTACTTAACGGTTCCGCCGTGGCTTATTGTGTCCGAAAAATTCTGAATGGCCAACCACTCGAAAACAACCGCGCTCTAATTTCCTTGGACGAAAAACTGATCCCAAGCTACAACTCCCCGGAAGAAATCAAAAACCGAAAGCAATCCACGGAAAACTTCAAGAAAATCTTCGGGCTCTAGTTCGTAGGGAGCGGACTAACTCGCGCACTTTCTTTTCGCTAATTCTCTGTTCGTAAGTTTTTACGTTCACCTCCGTTTTCTTCTTAGCACCCTCCTTAAGGGAAGTGCTTACAATTGCTCCGTTAGCAACTTTCAGTATTTCCCGAGCATTTTCTTTGTCAGTTCCACTCCCAACCAAAATTGGAAATTTTCCGGCCGCTACGTCTTTTTTCTGCTATAATTAAGGCGTGAAAGAAAACTACGCTCCCTGGGCGATAGATATAAACTCTTTTCCAGAACAAGGGGGTCTACGAGATCAACTTAAATTTTTGCTTGGTTTTGTTCTTCTTGCGCCCTCGGGCCACAACAGTCAACCCTGGAGCCTTAAAATTATTGATAAATCAGTTGAGTTTTGGGTAAATAAAGATAGGTCTTTAGCTAAAAGTGACCCAGAGAGACGCCAACTCTCTATTGCAATGGGATGCGCGCTTGAAAACTTAATCACAGCCGCAGACTTCTATGGATTTTCTTGCGATATTGTCTATTTCCCCCTAAATGAAGAAAAAGACTTTTTTGTTAAGGCATCGCTAGCACGAACAGGATCAACAAAAAATGACTCAAACCATCTGATATTTTCCATACCAAATCGAAGAACCAATAGAGGAAAATATGAAGATAAAATTCTATCCCAGGAATTTATAGAAAAAATTAGTAAAATTTCGAACAGTGAAACCGAAGTTCTTTTAATCACCGACAAAGAAATAAAAGAACAACTAGCAGAAACAGTTAATAAAGCCCAAATCGAATCTATGGACAGCGATTCCTTTCGGGAGGAACTTTCTCACTACGTCAAATCAAATTTCACAAAAGACAAGGTAGGCATGCCCGGATTCACTTTGGGTTTGCCAGCGCCAATATCACTAATAGCCTCCAAGCTTATAAAAAAAATTAATATGTCTAGGAAGAGTAAAAAGCAAGACGATGCTCTTTTGAAATTGCACACCCCAGCTTTCATAATAATAGGGACAAGGGAGGACAACCAGATAGGTTGGGTAAAGTCCGGCCAAGCTTTTGAAAGGATATGGCTGATAGCAGAGTCTTTTGGGATAAGCTGCGCCCCACTGGCTTCGGGAGTTCAGGTTGGGGATTATCATAAGCAAGTAAGAGAAGTTGCTGGTGTCACTAGCACTCCACGAGTATTTGCAAGGGTGGGGTATTCAAAAATGATTCCAAGACACAGCCCAAGGTTAGCAGTGAGAGATATTCTGATATGACCTACATACAAGTTGAGTTTCCACTTTTTGTTATCGCGATTATTGCCAATATTTCTCTTGGTATTATTGTTTTACGATACTCGCCCAAAAGCGTTTCTAGGTATCTCTTTGGCGCATTTGTATTGAGCCAAGTCTTTTGGATTGGGACAAATTTTGCAGCTTTTGTCGGAAATAACTTTCTCTGGCTTGCTCGCTTAACAATGTTGTTTGCTGCCTTACATGCGTTTTTCTTTTTTCTGTTTATATATACATTCTTAGAAAAAAGAAAAGTTTTGACCAGTAAACTACTAACACCATTAATCGTTTTCCTAGTTGTAATTATTGCATTAACTCTGTCCCCCTTAATTTTTGAGAAACTCGAACCCAATCAATCTGGGAGTTTAGGTCCTAAACCTGGTCCGGCTATTCCATTTTTCGGAATTTTCGTTGGTGGATGTATATTATGGGCCTTCTATTCCTTAGTAAAAAAATATCAGAAGTCGGAGGGGGTGGAGAAGCTTCAATGGCGCTACCTTTCTTTCGGCTTGGTCTTCACTTTCTTGCTGGTATTGGTTTTCAGTTTTTTCAACTACGTTATATTCGAAGATTTGTCTACTGTTAGGCTTGGCCATTTGTATACCCTGCCATTTATAGTTTTCACAACTTACGCAATGGTGAAGCATCGGCTATTAAATCTCAAAGCTATTTTGGCCGAGCTTGCTGTCATACTTCTAAATATTACAATCTTTATTCAATTACTCACTTCAGAATCCGTAAGACAGATCCTGGTGAATGGGGTGGTGTTAATCGGCACAATCGTTACCGGCCTGCTAGTAATAAGGGGAGTTACAAAAGAAATAAAACAGCGCGAACAACTCCAGGAACTATCCGAAAAACTCCAAAAAGCTAACACCGAACTCGAAAGCCTCAGCCGTTTCAAAAGCCAAATGTTGGCTCTCTCCGCTCACCAGATCAAAGCTCCGCTTGCCACTATCAAAGGCTTTGCTTCCATCATCATGGACGGTATCTACGGTCCCATTAATGACAAAATCAAAGAAACTCTCCAGAAGATGAAAAACTCCGCCGACGAGCTTATCAACCTCATCAACACTCTTCTTGACCTCCGCAAGGTAGAAGAGGGGAAGATGGACTACAAATTCGAGAACGTAAAAATAAAAGATTTAGTTCAGAACGTCATAGACGGATTAAAGGTTCAAGCCGATGCCAAAAAACTGGAATTCTCCTTCACCTCCGGAACCGAGGCGAGCGTTAGCGCCGACCCACAAAAACTGAAGCAAGTCCTCGCCAATTTGGTGGAAAATTCCATCAAATACACCCCCCAGGGATTTGTGAAGGTGGAAACCAAGGAGGAAAACGGTTACGTCACTTTTTCAGTCACCGACTCCGGTCTTGGTATCGGCCCAACTCTTTTGCCTCATCTTTTCGACCAGGAGTTCATCCGTGATGAGAGAGTAAAGAAAGAAATCAAGGGTACTGGCCTGGGACTCTACATCGCCAAACGGATAGTGACCGATCACGCCGGAACAATCTGGGCAGAATCACCCGGAGAAGGAAAGGGGAGTAAATTCTTTGTTAAGCTCCGAAAAATCACATAGTCAACATTCCAACATTCTTGAGAATGTTGGAATGTTGTTAGGTCAGAAAACGCCATCGGCAGTAAACTTAATCAACCGTGAAAAAAGTAAAAAAACTCCAAAAATGGAGTACAACAAGCTCAAAGTATGTTTTGAAAGATAAATGGATCAAAGTTCGAGCCGACTCTTGCAGAACTAAGTCTGGCGAGGTTATTTCGCCGTATTATGTGCTCGAATATCCAGACTGGGTGCGTATGGTTGTTGTCAATCGTAAAAACGAAATTTTAGTAACGCGCCAGTATAGACACGGAACTAAGCAAATAGTTGCCGAACTTGTTAGCGGCACCGTAGACCCAAACGACAAGAGTCATTTGAGCGCCGCCAAAAGAGAGCTTCTGGAAGAAGTTGGCTATACTGGTAAATTTACTCTACTAGGGATTTTTTCGCCTAACCCAGCCAATCAAACCAATTACTCTTATACATACCTTGTTACTAATCCAAAACAAGTCACTATTCCGGTTATCAATCCATTCGAAGTGGTTCAATATGAATTTAAGAGTGTAACTGACATACTGAAACTTATTGATAAGAAAGAATTTGTTCAAGAAATGCACATAAGCAGCCTCTTTCTTGCGCTAAGAAAAACTAGAATATTACACATTTAATCGCTATTGACATATGACAAGATTATGCTTTAATCAAAAAAACAAATGAACAAAGATAAAATTCCAAAAATTAAACCAGAGCTTGGAGGGGGTCTAAGAGACTATCTACCCAAAGATATGATTCCCCGCCAAAAAATCCTCGATACCATCCGGGGCGTTTTTGAGTCTTTCGGTTTTCTGCCAATCGACACCCCCGCCATAGAAAAAAAAGTGATTCTGACTGGTGGCGACCCGGAATTTAAAAAACAGCTATTCGAGATAAAAAGTCCGGACGGAGAAGGGGATTTAGCTTTGAGGTTTGACCTTACCGTTCCCCTGGCGCGAGTTGTTTCTGCCTACCCAAACGAAATCAAGAAACCTTTTAAACGCTACCAAGTCGGTAAAGTTTTTCGAGGGGAGAGATCACAGGCCGGTCGGTTCAAAGAGTTCCTGCAGTTTGATGCCGATATCGTTGGTGCGCCAAGTGTCTTAGCGGATGCCGAAATCGTAGTACTCATGAACGAAACCCTAACTAGGCTTGGCGTTAAAAACTTCCTTATTCGAATCAACAATCGAAAAATACTCAACGGTCTTGCCGAATTCGCTGGTTTTAAAGAAGAGAAAACCGGAGAGGTTCTTCGGGCCATCGATAAGCTGGATCGAGATGGCTGGTCATCGGTTGAAAAAGATCTATCAATAAAACTAAAAAGCAAGGACAGCATAAAAGCCATTAAGGAATTTATAAATCTGTCCATCTCCGGGGAGCCACTTGTTAGGGCCGGAAAAATAATGAAAAAATCGCCAACAGCGAGTATGGGAGTTGAAGAGCTTGAAAGAATCTCCGGCTATCTAAAAGCTTATGGTATTCCAGAAAAAAATTGGAAAATCGACTTTTCTGTTGCTAGGGGTTTGGGCTACTACACCGGGCCAGTTTTCGAAGCCGTTCTAAAAGATTTACCTCAAATCGGCAGTATTTTTTCAGGTGGTAGGTACGACGATTTGGTGGCGCGTTTTGGCGGACAAACTATTCCTGCCACCGGAGCCTCTGTAGGCGTTGATCGTTTGTTTGCCGCCATAGAAAAACTCGGTCTCGTTGATAGTCAAACTTCTATCGCCAAAGTTATTGTCTTGAACTTCGACGAAAACTGTGTCGAATACGTCGCGGAAATTACGGCCAAATTAAGAAGGGCGGGAATAGCCACTAATCTTTATCTAGGCCAGGAGAAGAGTCTTAAGGGCCAGCTGGCTTATGCCATAAGCGAAGGTTATGAATACGTTGTGCTTGCCGGTAGCGAAGAAAAATCATCCGCCAAAGTCCAAGTCAAAAATATAAAACTAAGGACGCAGACAACCGTTAGCCTTAAAGATATAGAAAAAGGTATTGTAATTAACACAAAAATTAATCTCTCTTGACACCAGATTATAAGCTGCTATAATAAAAGCCAAATGAAAAAGTCCATCAATAATTTGGTGCACCATATCAACCCCTTCTAAGAAGAGGTTGGTTTTACGCTTTTTCATTCAGCTAAGCAGTCCCCACTAAACCGCCTCTTCCTTGTGAAGGGGTTTTTGTTTGGCGGGGATTTTTTTGTTCTTTAAAAGGGAGGAGTCCAATGGTTCCGAGTTGGCATCGAGCCTTTGGCGGTGCCGGGCCGCACACATCAAATGGGGAAGGAAGTTCTTTTCCTTCCCCTCCACATGGTCGTCGTAGCTCAAATCGGTAGAGCGTTCCGTTGTGAACGGAATGGTTGGGGGTTCGACTCCCCTCGACGACCCCAACTCAAAATGAGTTACAAGAGTAAAAAAATTAAAAGGTCGAAATTTAGCCAATTCGAAAAAGGAGTTGGGCTAGTTTTTACCAAGTACTTTTACAAGTTAATAAAACCAAGGAGGCAAGAAATGAGATTCAGATCCGTAACAAAAGCTTTAGAGCTACTGCGAAAGAGAAGTAGTTTGATAAGGCCAAACAATCCAAGAATAGATGGTTGGGTTGACTCTTACCTACAAGAAGCCGTAACGAGTGGAAAAGCAATCACAATCCTGACCCAATGGTGCTTTAGCAAGGACCTCGAAGTTCGTCGAGAGAAACAGGGAGATTGTTTTTTGGCGACCAAGCAAGAAAAAAAACTTTTTACGAGCGAGCTAAGGGGCGTAAAAGATATTTTCAATCAAGCTGGAGTCGAGGTTTCTTGGCTTATAACCCTAAATCGCTCGTATCTAAATTCGGGAAGATTAACCAAAGAAATTGAAACAGAGTACGGAACAATGCTTAAGGAACTAGCCAGGCCATTAGAAAAAGAAGGCTGGCTCATGATCTTGAACTGGGAAGACGATTGTCTCGAGAAAAGAGCGTGGCCAGCCGAAGAGGTTTTGGATCAAGTCGGTAGCTTTGTTGAAAAAAAAGCGCTTGAGCGAGAGATTGAAAGACATTCAGCTTGGGCGAGGGAAGAGGCAGGAATTATTCAGACAAACAGTGAATTGGAGACGGATGTTTATTTCCAAATTGCCTGCGAAGCTGAAGAGGGGAAAATCTTAGGAGGGAGTAATCCCGTGCTGGGAGACATCTTGCTTGCACCACTAGAATATCCCGAGAGATACGATTTTTTCACCCTCCTTTGTCCTGACTTCAAAAAAAGAATCGTTACCGTTCTCTCTCCTTATCCTTGGCGAGTCGGTAGCTAAGAAATCAAAATCCCCCGACGTAACGGCGGGGGATTTTTTTACTTCGCCTTCTTCACCCTCACTTTCTTCTCTTTCTTCGGCGCGGTGGAGGCTTTTTCTTTCCTGCTCCTAAACTTCTCCACTCGGCCAGCCGTATCAACCAATCTTTCTTCACCAGTGAAAAAAGGATGACACTTTGAGCAAATTTCAACGTTAAGCTCCTTCTTGGTCGCGCCAATAGTGAAAGAGTTGCCGCAGGCGCATTTGACGTGGGCCTTAGGGAAGTATTCTGGGTGAAGGTCTTTTTTAGCCATAGTGAAAATCATTATACACAAGAGTTCCGTATTGGCAAATACCTCGGATTTTCCGCCCCACCCCGCGGAAACATATGGTTTTAAAGAAGCTGTCGGAACCGCCAAAAGATCGGTCCCGGAGGGTTTTGGCGGTGAGACGCAGGCGCCATTATTCGCTGGAAATAAGGGACGCCGGTTCTTTAAAACCATATGCTGGAGCACCTTGACAAGGGGGCGGGACCGCCTATAATAACCACCATGTGAATCGGCCCGATAAATTCACAATTTTTATGGCTTACCCAAGTAAGCTGTCGGGCCTCCGACAGTTTTTTTATAACTTAATAGTTAAACCTGAATATTTGAAAGAGACCCGCCAAAATTTCGCATTGCGAAACTTAAGCGGGTAAAAGAGTTTTTTAGTTGTCCCAATTTACTAACTTTTCGATCAACTCAAGATGAAAATCTTGAGCGAAGTTGAAAAGTTTTTTTGAGGATTTGATCCTGGTCCAGGATGAACGCTGGCGGCGTGGATAAGGCATGCAAGTCGTGCGGAACTAATTTTGAAGAAGTTGCGATTACATCAAGGCGACGGATTTATTAGTTTAGCGGCGAACGAGTTAGTAACACCCTAGTACGTACCCCAAAGTCGAGAATAGCTCATCGAAAGGTGAGGTAATACTCGATGGTCTCGCAAGAGTAAACCCGCAAGGGGCTTTGGGATCGGCTTAGGTCCGATCAGCTAGTTGGTGAGGTAATGGCTCACCAAGGCTATGACCGGTAGGAGGGGTGAGAGCCCGATCTCCAACGACGAGACTGAGACACGGCTCGTACTCCTACGGGAGGCAGCAGTCGAGAATATTCCACAATGGGCGAAAGCCTGATGGAGCGACGCCGCGTGCAGGAAGAAGGCCTCCGGGTCGTAAACTGCGGTAGTAAGGTAACAATGCAAATGAGTGCCTTACGGAAAGAGGTGGGTAACTACGTGCCAGCACCAGCGGTAATACGTAGACCTCAAGCGTTATCCGGATTTATTGGGCGTAAAGAGTATGTAGGGGGCTCGGTGCGTCTTTGGTTAAAGCCCACCGCCTAACGGTGGAAGTGCCAAAGATACGATCGGGCTAGAGGGAGTCAGAGGTGTGTAGAACGCACGGTGTAGGGGTGAAATCCGTTGATATCGTGCGGAATACCAAAGGCGAAGGCAGCACACTGGGACTTTCCGCGTTAAGCAGGCCGCCTGGGAAGTACGAGCGCAAGCTTAAAACTCAAAGGAATAGACGGGGACTCGCACAAGCGGTGGAACATGAGGTTTAATTCGACGACAAGCGAGGAACCTTACCAGGGCTTGAAATTCTAGCGGAAAGCCGGCCGAAAGGTTGGCCCTCTCACAAGGACCGCTAGTCCAGGTGCTGCATGGTTGTCGTCAGCTCGTGCCTTGAGGTGTTCCCTTAAGTGGGGTAACGAGCGCAACCCCTATCGTGTGTTACAAGTGTCACACGGGACTGCCCAGCCTTTTGCACAGGAGGTGCAAAAGCGAATCTGGAATTTCGAATTGTGAATTGTGAAATAAAAACCATGATTCCTGATTCATTATTCCTAATTCCTTTTGTTCACTTCGTGAACAAAAGGCTGGGAGGAAGGAGGGGATGACGTCAAATCAGCATGGCCCTTTGACGCCCTGGGCTACACTCATGTTACAATGGCTAGGACAAAGGGTTGCCAAGTCGCAAGACGGAGCTAATCCCAAAAACCTAGCCCCAGTTCGGATTGAGGGCTGAAACTCGCCCTCATGAAGCCGGAATCGCTAGTAATCGCGCATCAGCCACGGCGCGGTGAATACGTTCTCGAGTCCTGTACTCACTGCCCGTCAAGCCAAGGGAGCCGGTAAGAGGTGAAGGCCTACGCAAGTAGGACTAACTTCAGATCGGTGACATGGGCTAAGTCGTAACAAGGCACGCGTAGCGGAAGCTGTGCGTGGAACAATTAAACTAAACGATTGAACTTCGGTTCAAATCGTGTCGATAGATTTTTGCTTTTGGTTAAATTTTTATGCCGCAAGGCATGATTCTCGAGGCCAAAAGCGAAGATCTAGCTAACAAACCGCTCCATTTTTTAAGAATTTTTTTAAAATTATGGAGCCCGGATTGGGACAACTAAAAAGCTCTTTTAATATTGAGGTCAGGTTTTCTTTGTGTTAACATAAGCTAAATGGGAAAAAAGATTCTGGTTATTGAGGATGATCGTTTTTTGTCATCCCTCATGAAAGCTCGACTCGAAAAAGAGGGATTCACGGCCATCCAAGCCTTTGATGGCGAGGAGGCCTTGAATTTGCTGAAGCAAGATAAACCCGACTTAATTGTTATGGATCTTATCATGCCGAAAGTTTCCGGCTTCGAGCTTTTGGAAAGCATTTCTCTTGATCCTCAAATTAGTCGGATTCCCGTTATGATTCTTTCCAACCTCGGCCAGGATAGCGATATCGATAAAGTCAAAAGACTGGGCGCGGTTGAGTATTTCGTTAAAGTTAAAACATCGATTGACGATCTTGTAACTCACGTCAAAGAAATTGCCAATAAATAAACATGATTCAGGAAGAGATAGCCAATAAAATTAAACCAGGGAGCAAAGTTAAAGTCTACGAGGGCACCACGCCTTTTGAGGGTTTGGTGATTGCGAGAAAGCACGGCAAAGAAATCGGCGCCACTTTTACGGTCCGCTCTGTTGTGGCCGGTGTTGGTGTTGAAAAAGTTTTCCCGATTCACGCCCCCGGTCTTTCCAAGGTTTTAATTATAAGCTCACCCAAAAAAGTTCACCGCTCTAAGCTCTATTTTGTTCGAGGCATTTCGGGCAGAACTATTCGAAAAAAACTCGGCGTCTCGGTCTAGCCACAAGAAACCGTCCTGAGCTTGCCGAAGGGCGGTTTTTCTGTTTCAATTATCCTTAGATTTTTAAAACTCAACAAGGGGAGGAATATGGGAGTCAGATCGCCTAAGCCCGATGACGTAAAAACCGGTCGCAAATGCGTTGTTTGCAAGGCTGGTGAAATCGTTGAATCCTTTTCGAGTCGTCACGATCCGAGTACCGGCCCACCCATATTTGGCCCAGGGTCACAAAACCAGATTAAAAGATTTTCCGATGGTTTCCACTGCGCCAATTGCGGTATTTCTTATTTCTTTGTACCCGATGAAAAAGCGTACCTATCTTTCCACCTGTCTTCCGAAGAGCCTAAGTCTTAGGCTCTTTTTTATTGAAATTTTGGGTGCTATCGTTTAGAATCACCCTGATAACGCGCGGGTGGCGAAACGGCAGACGCACTACCTTGAGGTGGTAGCGCCCGCAAGGGCATGCAGGTTCAACTCCTGTCCCGCGCACATGTAAAATTTGGACCGCTTTTGCGGTGCAAATTTTATCCTGAGGGACAGGAGTTGAACACGAAAGGGGGTCGGGGAAAAACGCTAGTGTTTCCCCGTTGGGGTGACCGAGCGTAAGCGAGGACAAGAGGGCGGAAGCCCTATTGGGAGCGAATGGATATGAGCGACGTTCAATTGCCTGTCCCGCGCACACGTAGAAAATCTAATTGACACAAACATATCTTCGTGTTAATTTTCGGCTAGAAAATCAGCAAACATTAAAAGGAGGAAACTTTGGGAAAATTAGCTGCGTTAGCTCGGCGCGTGCTAGAGGAACCACCAAAAGAAACTTGGGATTGTGTTCTTCCTGTCGGCGACATCATGTTCCTTGGTTCGAATCTTAAGAGTGATCAGTTGCTCGAAATCCTGAAAGAGTGGGGTTTCAAATTTTGTGGTCGGCGAGACTTAAAAGGTCTCGATGGAGTAATTCTGCCAAAGGATTGGTCCACGGAAGGTGAAGTTTGGACTCCCGGGGATATCCGATCTCGGCAATGGTGGATTCTTGACGACCAGGGTCGCCGGCGTATTGAGGTCCGAATGAAACTACCCTGGGGGGATCCAGACGAACGGCATTTCATGATTCTACAACCCCATTCGCCAAGTTCTGCCGATCCACGTGTCGGTTGGTAGATTCCAAACCGGCGTACATAAAAATGCGCCGGTTTTTTCTATCTCTTGCTTAAGCCTTAAAACCATTCTATAAGATACCTAGACCTTTGACTTCAACCCCATAAAGGAGGTTTCGTTTGCAAAGCCACTTTCAGGGTTGCGCGATCAGCCCCTGTTACTGCAACCTAAAACGTTACTGGTTGGTCTTAGGCATTTCATCCGTAATTTTGATAGTTGAAATCATCGGTGGTGTCGCCTCTCGTAGTCTTGCGCTCCTCTCCGATGCCGCTCACGTCTTCCAGGATATGTTGGTCATTACAATCGCCATCCTGATCGAGTTGGCCATCAGAAGGGGAGCGAACGAAGACAAGTGGCGCAGAAGAGGCGCCTATCTGAATGCTCTCTTCTTGCTATCCGTCGCCGCCTGGATTGTTTTCGAAGCAATCGAACGGTTTGGTTCCAAAGATCAAATTTTGAGCGGCCTCCTGATTGTTACGGCTACGATCGGTGGGTTTGGAAACTACATAGCTCACCGAGTTCTTGAATCCAGCCACTCTAAGGACATCACCCACCGCGGTCTTAGTGTTCATATTCTCTCCGATCTCTGGCAGAGCGTCGCCGTGGTCGCAGCCGGAATTCTGATTGCCCTAACTGGTTTTATGATTTTTGACCTTGTTATCTCGATCCTGATCGCCATCGTTTTTGCCTACTGGAGCGTCAATCTTTTTCGCGCCGCCAAACAAAAGCAAGTCTATCATTCTCATTAAAGCCTTCCGACGTAACGTCGGAGGGCTTTTTCTTGACAATGTCCAGCTCTTGTTTTACTGTTTGAGCCAGAGTAAGTTAACAACTAAAAAGGAGTCATTGGTGCCAAAAGCCGGTCGAATTATTGGCACCGGGATGGTGCCATGTAAGACAAAACTCGGAGAGTTCCTAAGGAGTGAGCGCCTCAAACTTGGTTTGGCCCAAACATCCATGGCCAAGCGATTCGGCATGAATCGATCCGTCTATAGTCTAACCGAAACCGGTGATCGTTCCTTTCTTTCGGATGTCCAGGTACAAAATATCTCTCTTCTCATTAATCGCCCCGAATCGGATATTCGATCGCTAATCCCCGAAAGACCTATCATTTGGCGTGGCGAACCGAAGACCAATCTCGGCAAACTAATTCAGCGAAGAAGGACTGAGCTTGAGTTAACACCCCTGGAACTCGCTACCCAAATGGGCGTACCACTCAAAGTGGCCAGGAAGCTAGAAATTGGCAAAACCCCGACCATAAAATTCTACCTTCTCTATCCTTTGGCCAAAGCCTTGAAGCTACCACCTTCAGAGCTCATTGAGTTTGTATCCGTACGAACCAAAACTCCCCAGAGCGATCTTGGTCAGGCTATTCGATATCATCGTGAGAGGTTAGATATGACCCAAGCCAAATTAGGCGAAAAGATAGGCATGACTCGGGCGGGTGTTAGCCTCATCGAGCTTGGCCAAATTAGGCTGAGTGTGGACAAAGAGCGGATCGATGAAATCGCTCAAGCCCTAGGGATCAACGCCACAGAACTACACGCTCTGGGAGTAAAGAGGAAATTTAAAGTAGGCCGAAACCCAAAAACCCTAGGCGGGTTTTTAACCGCCCGGCGACTTGAACTTCGTCTCACCCAGTTTGAGTTGGCCGAGAAAGCAAAGACATCCATAAGCTGCATCGTCTCGATTGAAATCGGCAAATGCGTAGAGCCAAACCCCGAAATCATTCAAAAAATTTTAACCGCTTTGAACTGCGAAATCCCCCCCCAACTTCATTGAAGTCGAAACCGTTTGACTTTTCTGAAATTGTATGCTATAATCAAACTACAGGTAAAACTGGAGTTTTTTGTACTTTGATTCGTAAATAACGGAAGAAAAACATAAGGAGGAGGGGAGTGAAAAAGATAATCACTGTGATAGCTGCGTCTATGGCTACGGCCTACGCGAGCCACTATCTGTTCCATCTGCCGATTCTAACGTTCTTCGCGTCCGCCGCCGCGCTCATCTTTTTGAGCAAGGTGCTGGGTGACGCCACCGAACATCTATCGGATCACTTGGGTGGTCAGTTAGCCGGGCTCATCAACGTGACGCTCTCGAACTTAGCCGAGCTCATCATCATCTACGTGGCGGTCTCTAAAAACATGATTGATCTCGTGCAAGCGGGGATTGCCGGTTCCATCATGGGCAATCTGTTGCTTGTGATGGGTATGTCTATTTACGTCGGCTGCCGGAAAAATGGACTCTTGACCTACAACCAAGCCATGGCCTGGCTACAACTCAAGATGCTTTTCCTCGTCTGTGCGACTCTCTTTCTGCCGACGCTCTTCAACGAGCACATCTCTGAAGTCGGCCAGGTTGATTTGAGCTACATCCTAGCCCTCATGCTCCCTTGCGCGTACGTCTACTTCTATCGTTTATCTATGACCGACAAGCGCTTCAAGGAAGTTCGAGAGCAATCAGAGAAGATGGACGGAACTTGGTCCACCGGTTTTTCCTTCTTTGTTATCATCCTCGCTGGAATCGGCGCCTTCCTGATGAGTGAGCTTCTGGTTGGTGAAGTCGAATCGGTCGCCCCAAGCCTGGGACTTTCGACCGGATTTGTCGGCTTCATCCTTATCCCGATCTTGGGTAACATCGCCGAACACTTTGTCGCCGTTGTAGCGGCGCGAAAGGGCATGACGGAGCTTAGTCTTTCGATTGCCGTCGGCTCGGCCTCCCAGGTGGGCATGGTGGTCGCCCCAGCCGCCGTCCTCTTTGGCGTTATCTGTGGCAATCCTGTCACACTTCACTTTGCCGGCCTTCCCCTTGGAGCCGTCATCGCCACCTTCTTTGCGACCCTACTGGTTCTCCACGACGACAAGTGGGAGATCTCGGAGGGAGTGATGCTCTTAGCACTTTATTTTGCCATCATGGTCTGCTTCTTGTTCACGAGCTAGACCTCTTGCCGCCCCGCCTTTTCGAGGGGCGGCTTTTTTATATGCGCAACCTAGGGATTTCATCGGCGGTTACGCCGTGAATGAAGCGCATATAAAAACCCCCAGACTTAAAAATCGTCTGGGGGCTCAACTTTTACATAATCTTCCGAAAGGTAATCACCCTCGGGACAGCTTACGATGTGGTGGCGATGATCCACGCTGCGTAAATTGGCCACGAGCACTACCTCTCCGTTCGGATTGGATTCGTTCTTCAGTTCCCTAGCTTCGGCAATCACAATGTGAACCACGCCCTCTTTCGATCGACTGACTTTCCAGGTTAGTTCTTGAGCCTGAACGATGTCGGAGCAGTTGGCAAAAAGCCGGATGGTGCCAGTCTTGTCGGAGAGTTTCATCCACACCGCCGGGCCAAACTTGGTCTTCTGTTTTATCACGACCGAACTGACCAAAAACCTCTCATGCACTAAGTCTCCCGGTCGGAGATCACGCACCCATCCAGTTTCTTTCTTCGGTCGCCCAGAAAAAATTGAAGTTTGAATTGCCGGATGGTTGAGTTCGGCCGACTCAATCGCTTCTGCCTGAATCGTTCCCCGATCTCTCTTCGCCTCAAGGGTCATCGTTCGCACCTGACGGTTTGAAGAGTGGTGGTGGATCCAATCGAGTGGATGGTCCATGAGGATGCTTACGATTCGGCATCTTTTTTTGCGTCCACCCCGGCCTTCTCTTTGAATTTTTTCGACCCCCGTGTGGCAAACCGAATAGTGAGTCACCATGTCGACTGAATCAATGTCGAGTCCCATCTGGCCAGCCGCCGTTGAAACCATCACTTGGTAATTCCCCCGGCCAAAACTTTCAATGATTTCGAGCTGTCTTTTGGTGGGAATTTCACTCTTCCCAACGAGCGACACCGCCCGGATACCGGCCTCGTTTAGTATCTCCGAGAGCCTTCGGTTTGAAAGAATATATCTCGCGAACACGATGGCTTTTTCGTAAGACTTTAGATTGCCCAAAACATCCAAGGTCCTCTGCTGCTTAGGATGTTTAACGCCTCGACGCATCAGGTCGCCCACGATTGCCGTCGTCGCGGCAAAAAGGGGATCGCCTAAAATTCTTACGCCGGCCTGATTGTCAGCCTTTTCTATTTTTGAAGCGAACTTTACAAACTCCTCCCAGCCTTCTGTCACTAGGTAGGTTAAGAGTTTAAGGACCTTGTAATAGCTCGCAAAGACTGAGGCCGCTCGATAAAGGCTGTACTTAATCTCGTCATCCAAAACGGTTTCGATATCTCGTCTAATCCTTGCTCGCATCTCTTTCAGGTCACGTTCGGCCATGATGGGGAAAGGTTTTGAGGTGATGCCCATCTCAACCATCTCGAGATACAGTTTATTCAAGAGCGCCCACAGGTAATCCTTCGCCTCCTCGAGCTCTTCGCCCAGAGGCACTACCTCAAGGCTGGGGTCTCGGATTTGCCGCCATCTGCTCGAGGGAGGTTTCAGCCAACTGTGAATGTGAAGGTTCTCCTTAACCCGGTTTATCTTTTCCCTGGTCCCTCCAGCCGATGCGGTCAGTCCGAGAATCTGAATGCCTCGCTCATAAGCCATTTGGGCAATCGGGACGTAGGCATAATTTTCTGCCGCCATGTGCATCTCGTCCAAGATGATTATCTCAACACCGTTCAGATTTGCCGCCCCTTTTCGAAGGTCGTTTAAATAAGTCTGTGGCGTAGCAATAACGATCCTAGACCTTTCATAAATTCCAGGTCTCAACCTTTCTGGCGTATCTCCCGTCACCAGGTTGATTTGCTCCGGATCGATTTTCTTGAATCTGCCCCTGGCTCTCTCGTGATGCTGGCCACATAAAGCCGTGTGGGGCGCCAAGAGAATCACCTGGCCTTTTTCCAGCTTTCGATCTGCGACAATGAAAGCCACGATGGTTTTACCGTCCGCGGTTTCAAGGTTCAACCCGTAGTTTTTCCCATCTAGGATAATTCCGGTGGCCACGGCTTGGTAATCTCTAAGTTGAATTAAGTCCGGGTCCAAAAAATTAAAACCTTCATCGGTGAGCGACCTTATCTTGTCGCTTGGAATTAGTCTTTCCTCCGGAAAAAGATCCAACGGTAATGTGAGCACATCTCTCGTTCTTCGCCTTGACCAACCCATTTGCCCTCCTTTTTTAAAGTTCTAGTATCAGGCTAATCCTTGTCTCCCCAGTAAGTCAAACTCCCGCTTTTTAGTGCGGGCAATTTTTCCACCTGTTTTGAACCCCGTCTGTTGACTTAAAACTACTTATCTTGTACAATCTACAATCTCGATATTTGTTCGAGAATCGTAATTTTACAAAAGCACATAGGGAAGTGCTTCTCCATATTTTTTCACAACTTTTGCCCATAGGATGGGCAAGGAGGGTCGGTTTATGCACCACGACGAGGATGCCGTAGTTCTATCGCTCCGAACCATGTCAGACGTTGTAGCCGCCAGACTTTTCAAGATCGGGGTCGTCAAAACCAAAGCCCAATCTCCTCACGGTGAGGGATATAAGCTGAAGGATCATGAAAAAGATCCCACCGCTCCGCTCTCACCGGTGTTTCTGGATTTTCGGCTAGTCAACGATCCTAAATGTCCCGGACCCGTTTCTCCGGAAAATCTTGCCGAAATCGGCTCGATCCTTTACGGCATGGCAAGAATCAATCGACTGGACTACGGATATGTCTGCGCGGTACCAAACTCCGCCAATCCGTATGCCAAAGCCATGTCCGAAGGGTGTCCGAGCGGGCGCATTCATTTGTTGAAACTCTCAAAAGAAGTCGATGCAACCACTGGCGAGAAGAGAATCCTTAACGCCGTCGATGGTAAATTCAAACCCGGCGAAAGTGTCCTGCTGGTCACCGAGGTCATTGACCGAGGACAATGCACGCTTGAGGCCGCCAGGGTTCTCGAGGCCAATGGTCTCCGCGTTTATGACATCTTGGCGATCGTGGATCGATCCCGTGGCGGAAGCAAGCTGCTTCGAGATGCCGGCTATAACGTCTATTACCTCTTCGGCATCGAGGAACTTCTCGAGCTCTACATGGCCACCCACCGAATTCCTAAGGGTGAGTTTTATGAAGTGATGCAGTACCTCGCTGCAAGCAAGTAACTTTCAAGCCCTCCGACGCTACGTTGGAGGGCTTTTTCTTATGATAAAATTTAAGCGATGAAATACGTGATCGGTCTCGATGAAGTCGGACGAGGTTCTTTGGCCGGTCCGGTAGTTGTGGCGGCGGTCTTAATTCCAAAAGGATTGAGAATTATGAATTATGAATTAGGAATTATGAAGGATTCGAAGAAAGTAAATTCCCAAAAGCGCGAAAAGTGGTTCAGGTTTTTTAAAAATCACCCCGACGTACTATATACTCTGGCCAGAGTATATCCCAAGAAAATTGATCAGATTAACATTTCGAACGCCGCCAACCTCGCCGCTCTCCACGCCTACGAACGGCTAGTGTCCGGTATTATATATAAGGTCCCAGATGTTTACTTGGATGGGGGACTATACCTGGGTGGTGGAAAAAATAGAATTCCTGCTAAAACTGTGATCCGAGGCGACGAAAAAATCACCGCTATAAAAATCGCCTCCATCATCGCCAAAGTTTCCCGGGACAAGTTTATGGCCCGCCTCGCCAAAAAATACCCCAAGTATAATTTTGAAACCCACAAAGGCTACGGCACCAAGCGGCATATTCAGGTAATAAAAAAGTTTGGTCCGTTGATAGTCCATCGACGCAGCTTCTTAAGATTTATTTAAACCAATGCCAAAGACGAGTTCAACCTTAAGACGACCACCCTTTTCTTTTATATTTAAGTTGCTTTTTTACAACTTAGTGAGTCTTTTCAAGCCAATCCGCAAGGCCCCTAAAGAAGAAATTGTCATTAAATCAAATGAGATAAGAATCTGGGCGCTTGGCCACGCCACGGTTTTAATTAATTTACTTGGGAAAACCATACTTACCGACCCAATATTCTCAAACTGGCTTCCACCATTTATTCGCCGATCCGTTGCCTATCCCTTCGAAGTTTCAGAATTACCACCTATCGACTATTTAGTTATATCTCATGCCCACCTCGACCATTTTCATAAAAAAAGTCTTCGTCTTCTCGCCCCTAAAACAGCCAACTTAATCATCCCATCAAGATGTTTAGATTTAATACGTGGCATGGAATTCAAAAATGTTGTCGAACTCGGTTGGGGAGAGACATACAAAAAAGAGGTTACCATTCATACTTTTAAACCTCGGCATTGGGGGTTTAGATACTTATGGGAAAAAGAAGAGCGAGGCTACAATGCTTATTTATTTGAAAACAACGGGAAAAGCGTTTTTTTCGGGGGTGATACAGGCTACGGAGATTTATTCAAAAAAGTCAGTTCGAAATATTCGGTTGGTTTTGCTATCCTTCCGATCGGAGCCTACAATAATCCGCCCACATTCAGGCCAAACCATATGAATCCCGAAGATGCCCTTCAGGCCTTTAAAGACCTGAAGGCTAAACACCTCATTCCCATCCACTGGGGAAATTTTAAATTGTCGCTTGAGCCAATCAACGAGCCGGCTGGTATCTTAGGGAATTTGGCCAAGCTAGGAAATATCGAAGATCGTGTCCATATTCTCGAAAACGGAAAATCTTTCAGTAACGGCTGACGCTACTTTACTTTCTTAACTTTTCATTTTAAACTTCTTCCCATGGGTGGCGTACCTATAAAACATCACTCCAAAGGCAAAGTGGGCCGAAGGCGGTCCCACCACGCGCTCAAAAAAGAGCGCCTTTTGGTTTGTAAGAACTGCAGCGCGCCCAAGTTTCCCCACCGGGCTTGCCGCGCGTGCGGCAAGAAGTAGTTTTCCGTGTCATGTGTCAAGTGCCATGAATTTTCTTGGTACCTGACACGTGGGACCCGACAGCTGATACTTTAAAATGGCCACACGACATCTCCTTCGCACAGTCGTCCTCCAATCTCTCTACGAGTGGGATTTTTATAACAAAGCCAAAAACCTAGACGAAATCCTCACGAGGAATATCGAAGAGTTTGCTCCCGGCGCGGATGAGCCAGAATTCGCCGTTAAAACCCTAAAGAAGGTGACTGATCACCTGACGAGCATCGACAAGATTTTAACCAAAGCCGCCCCAGAGTGGCCCCTCGACAAAATTGCCATTATAAATCGCAATGTCTTGAGAATTGGCCTCGCTGAACTTCTTTACTCCGATCAAGAAGAGGTTCCGCCTAAGGTTGCCATCAATGAGGCAATCGAAATGGCTAAGAATTATGGTGGCCCGAATGCCGTTAAATTTATAAACGGTGTCTTGGGCACAATCTTTCGAGAAATAGAAAAAGCGAAAGAAGAAAAAACTGCGGCCAGTAAGGAAGATAAAAAATAAAACTTATTCTAAATTGGATGATAAAATTGGCTGAACTGGAAAAAAAAATAGAAATTAAATTTAAAAATGAAGAGTTGCTCAAAGAAGCTCTTACTCACCGGTCTTTCATAAACGAAGAACCGAAATGGTCAGTCCCTCATAACGAGCGACTTGAGTATCTCGGCGATGCGGTTTTAGAGCTCGCCGTAAGCGAAGAGTTATTCGCAAAGTATCCAAGTTTTCCCGAGGGGCAGCTCACAGTTCTTCGGGCCTCGCTCGTGAACTACCAACTCCTTGCCAAGGTTGCCTCCGAGATCGGTCTTGATAAGTACATTTTGATGTCAAAAGGCGAAGCCAAAGACACCGGCAAAGCGCGAGAGGTGATTTTGGCGAACGCTATTGAAGCCTTAATCGGGGCTATCCATCGAGACCAAGGATTTGCTTCCGCGAGAAAGTTCATCGAAACTTTTATCTTCAAGCACCTTGCCGCCATCATTAAAAACAAGAGCTACAAAGATTCCAAAAGTGAACTCCAAGAGGTGGTTCAGGAAAGAATGAAAGTCACCCCAGGGTATAAAGTTATTGAAGAGTCCGGTCCCGCTCATCAAAAAGTTTTCAAAGTCGGAGTATATTTTTCTGATCAGTTCATCGCGGAAGGGGTTGGGACGTCAAAGCAGGAAGCCGAAGTTGAAGCCGCCAAAAACGCCCTCAAAAAGTACAAATAGTTTTCGATGCCGAACCTACTTAAGCGTCTCGAGCTGAACGGATTTAAGTCTTTTTCTGGTAAAACCACTCTTGATTTTCCCGCTGGTGTTACAGCTATAGTCGGACCAAACGGTTCCGGTAAGTCCAATATCGTCGACGCCATCCGCTGGCTTTTGGGGGAGAGAGAGGCCAAGAACCTTCGCGGCGCCAAAGCCGAGGATTTAATTTTTGCCGGCAACCCCTCGCGCCCAAGACAGAGCCTGGCCCAGGCCAGCCTTCACTTCGACAATCGGAATGGCTTTTTTCCAGTTGATTTTGCGGAAGTGGTTATTTCTAGAGAAGTCAGTCGGGACGGCTCCAGTCGCTATTTTTTAAACAAATCCGAAATCCGACTAAAGGATCTAATTGATTTTTTTGCCAAAGTGAGGCTTGGCGCCAAGGGCATGACCATCATCGGGCAGGGCAATAGCGACCTTTTTATTCGGGCCACCCCCAAAGAGCGTCGGGAGATGATCGAAGAAATGTTGGGCCTACGAGAATATCAAATAAAAAAAGCCCAAGCCGAGAACCGACTCAAAAACACTCGCATCAATCTGGACAAAGCCAAAGCTTTAATTGAAGAAATATTGCCCCACCTCAGATCGCTTCGGCGGCAAACCGGCCGTTGGGAAAAGAGGGGGGTATTAGAACAGGAGCTAAAGGAATTAGAAAGGGGTTTTTTTGGACCTCAACTAAAAGGCCTCCACTTCGAAATAGAAAAAACAAAAGAAGACATCCGAGGCCATGAAGGCGAGATCAAGAACCTTCAGGCGGAAAAGAGCAGGGCCGAGGAACACCAACGGAAGGTTGAAATGGGTGAGCCCAAAGAAAGGGAGGAGTTAAGAAAAATCAAAGAAGAAACTCGCGCGCTCCTCGAAAAGAGAAGCCAAATCCAGAAAGAAGTTGGTCGGCTTGAAGCTCAAATTGAGATTGAGTCTTCAAAGGGGGTGTCCGGCCCCAACACGCTTCTAGATTTATCCACCCTTGTTAAAAAAGTCAGAGAGGAATTGAGTGTCGCCCTTACTAAGGACTTTGAGGGCCTGTCGCTTGTAACCAAGAAGATCATCGCTGAAATAGATTCAGTTTTGTCCGGTTCGAGAAAATCACCAACGCCAACCCCAAATTCGATTCGAGAAAAGTTGGAATCGATAAACTCTAGTCTTAAGTCAATAGAAAACAGCCTGGAGAGCTTAGCTACCAAGGAGAAGCATCTTGAAAAAAGCCAAAGCGAGTTTCATCTCTCATTCAAGGAAGCTGTTTTGATGGTTGAATTGGTTAAATCAAAGATCGAAGAATGGGAAAGTCGTAACCAAAGACGCCTTTTTGATAAAGAAAAACTTGATCTAAGACTCGAAGAGTTGAAGCGGCAGATTACTCAAGCCAATCGCCACCCCCACGAGTTTGCTTTGGAGCCCAGTCAAGTTAGCAAGGCCAGCGTGGAAGATTTAAGAGAGATGGAGAAAAAAATATTCAAACTCCGGGGCGACTTGGCTTCTATTGGTGAAGTAGACGCGTCCGTCATGAAAGAGGCGCAAGATACTGAAAGCCGGTACCAATTCCTAAGCCGCGAGCTCCTTGACGCGGAGAGCGCTGAAACCGACCTAAGGGTCATGATTGATGAACTAAACGAAAAAATAAAGATCGGTTTTGGCGAGGCCTTGATTAAGATCAATACTGAATTTAATGAGTTCTTTAAAACTATGTTTGGAGGTGGTCATGCCAAGCTGAAATACGTGAAGCCTAAAATCGTAGCTTTAAAGACTGGCGAAACCGAAGTCGACGCCGAGAAAAATGTTGCGGCCGTTTCTCTTGAGGAGACTGCTGAAAGCGAAGGTGGCATCGAAATCGATCTTTCCATCCCCAAAAAGCGCCTGAATTCTTTGGATGTCCTCTCCGGTGGAGAAAGAAGCCTAGTTGGTATCGCGGCTCTTTTCGCCATGATTTCCGTTAGTCCGCCGCCCTTTTTGGTTCTCGATGAGATTGACGCAGCGCTCGACGAACGAAACACTCGTCGCTTTGCCCAAATCCTCGCCGAGTTCTCTAAAAAAACCCAATTCGTGGTTGTCACTCACAACCGAGCCACCATGGAAGCCGCCGACATCCTATACGGCGTGACCCTTTCCGCCGACGGAACCTCAAAAATTTTATCGCTCAAGCTAGAAGCATAAAATCATCAAAAATAAACTCCCGCTTTATGTTAAAATCAAACAGTGATCAAGCTACCATTTATAGATTATTCTCGGGAAAAGTTTCTTCTCCTAGAAGTTTACCCCAGGGCAACGAGGGGCCTGTTAATTAGCATTGATCAGGGAAAAAAAATAAAACTTGAGAAAATTTGGAGCAACTTTTCCTGGTCCAATCTTTCCAGGCACTTTCGCCAAAAGATTACCAAGTGGAACGTAATTGTCTCCGCGAGTCCCGTTCTAGCCGTCACCACTGTCATCCCCATCAGACTCGAAAGAGAAAAAAACTCGCATGCCTCTCCTATTCAAGCCGGTGAATTAGAAAATCTTTTGGCTCAAGCGACCGCCAAGATCTTCAACCAATGCCGAGCTTTTGCGAGCCGGTCACTCGGCATCGACGAACTCGACACAATCCTCATCGACAATCGTGTGATTGGTTTCAAAATCGATAACCACCAAGTGGTCAATCCCATCGATTTCAAAGCCAAACATATCGACGCGATTTTTGAACTAACCCTCACTACTCGGAAAATCTTTGATGATTGGAAAAACTTCTTCAATATCGGCGAAACTAGGAACTTCTTTTTCACCGAACTTTCACGCGCGGAAATTTCCGTGCTCGAGAAAATAAAACGCACCCCCTTCAGTCTCGTTGTCATAGAAAAAGATGGCACCACCGCTTTTCATATAGATCGGTCTTCCAAAAACTCAATTGTTAGGAGGTTTAAAATTAACTGGCTGGCCGATAAAATGATTTCGGAAATATCAAAGGCCTGGGGAGTAGACGAGTCGATAGCGAGAGAGATATATTCAAACTACCTCAAAAAAGACGTCTCGCCCCACGTGTTCCGATACTTAAGCCGGCTTACAAGTCCAGTCATAGAATCACTTTATAAGGAACTCAAGAAGGCCAATCTTAAGGGTCAGGTTTTTATGGATACGCATCTGCCCATCCCAACGGTTTTCCCTAAACGATTAAGGGGAATGACAATTGTTGATTTGCCCGTTATGCCTGTTTTAGATAAGCTCGGTTTCAAGGCCGATTTTCGAGATTGGCCGATTGGAGCTCACGAAATTTCGAGACGGCTCGCTCCATTTTTCGAATTTTACTATAATAATGATAAAGAATCTTCAATTAACCACTGGCTTCGCCGGCGACTTCACTGGCTGGGCTCAAGCAGTTAGTTTCAAAATCCTAAATTTGGTGTAATATCTATGTACATCCTCCAGGAGGTGTAAGAGTTTTTTACTATAAAAATAATGAAAAAAATTTTTGTCGGCAAGAACGACAGCATTGCGGAGGTTGTTGAAAAGATCCTCGAGGAGGAGGACTTGGAAATAGTTCTGGTCGTCCCGAAAAATACTATCCTCGAAGAATCCGTCAGCAATTTTCACCTAATCAAGCGCGAAGCTTCCGAGGCGGGAAAGTCAATCCTGATCGAGTCAGTCGACGAAGGCGTTTTGGCTTTGGCTAAAGCTAGCCACATCGAGGCCATCCACCCGCTATTTAAGAAAAGGAAAAGGGGATCCTCGCTGTCCGATATCGTCCCAATGGATGAAGCTGGGTCTCCAGAACTTACCGAAGATGATCTAGTCCGCAAACCGGAAGTGAAGAGTTCAAAAAACCGTCGCCTGGAGGAGGCCTATGAGGCAAGTGAGACCAAAAAATCTAGCCGTTGGTTTTTGAGACCAGCATTTCTTATGGTCTGGCTATGTGTTGTCTTGGCTTTAGTTGGTTATTTTTGGGTTGCGAGCAGTTTCGCTAAAGCGGAAATTTTTATTAATTTCAAAGAAACGCCCTGGCAGCATAAAGGTGACGTTATCGCCAAAGCCGAAATCAATAAAATTAGCGCCAGCGAAAATAGCTTGCCAGCCGAAGTTTTCACCCAGGCAAAAAATGCGACAGAATTGTTTCCTGCGACCGGCCGGGCGAGCGTCAAAGAAAAAGCCACCGGCAAAATTGTCATTTACAACGCCTACAGTTCTGCCAAGCAAGGTCTTGTTGTTGACACCCGCTTCCTGACTCCTGATAACAAAATATTCCGACTGACAAAATCGGTCACTATTCCAGGCGCAGAGATCAAGGAGGGGAAGATTATTCCATCGAGCATCGAAGCCGACGTCGCCGCCGACCAGCCCGGGGCTGAATATAATCTTGGACCAGTTGAAGGGTTATCCATCCCTGGGTTCAAGGGGACTCCAAAGTACCAAGCTTTTTACGGATCTCTTGTTAAAGCCACTGGCGGTTTCATTGGTGAGAAATCCGTTCCAACTGAGAAAGATATCGCCATGGCCAAAGAGAAAACAGCCGAGCTCCTTAAAGCCACCCTCAAAAATGAATTTCTAAACAACCGTCCTAAGGATTTTAAAATTTTCGATGAAGCCTATGAAATCAAGGTTACAAAAATTAGCGTAAACAAAAGCACAGATGAAAAAGGCAACTTTCAGGTTACCGGAGAGGCGACACTGAAGGGGGTGGCTTTTCGTGAGGGTGATGTGACCACCTACCTGAAAGCCCTCGCCTCCAGGGACTATGAGCAAAGCGTTTTCAAAGACATCAAAATTGATTATAGCCAGATCAAAGCTGATCTTGTGAAAGGTGAGATTCGCTTTAATCTAGAGGTTACCGCAAACCTCGTCCCAGAGTTCTCGGCAGACAGTTTTAAGGATCAGGTTATCGGTCGAAAGATCGAAGACGTCAGATCGCTCGTACTGAGTTTGCCTGGCTTAGATACCGCTCGAGTTTCAGTTTGGCCGGTTTGGGTGAAAAAAATACCTCAAAATACAGCCAAAATCAAGATAAACGTCGACTAGCGCCCCCTTTGAGCAGGGGGGCTCCTCTCGGTTGACATAGGCCGAGCTTTTAGCATATAATTGCCTGACTGGTTTTGTAGTAAAATGAATGGCACCTACTGAAAATTCGAAGCCGGTTCGATGGAACGGACAAGTTAAGGAGGCCCTCCCGGGTCTGGCCTTTTCGGTTGTCCTTGAGGACGGGCGAGCTGTCTTGGCCTACTTAGCTGGCCGTCTGAAAATAAACAGAATCAGAGTCCTGCCTGGCGATAGAGTTTCCGTAGAGCTCAGCCCAGATGGTCGTCGCGGGAGAATTGTGAGGAGGTTGTAGTGTATAGTTTTTGAATTTGGAGGAACTTGTTGTCTCCAATAAATACTTGAGCCCCCACAACAACATCTAAGTTTTATGAAAGTAAGAGCCTCAGTTAAGAAGATATGTATGAATTGTAAGACCGTAAAAAGATCGGGCCGGATTTATATTATTTGCAAAACCCCTAAGCATAAGCAACGACAAGGGTAATATCTTTAAACAAAATCATGAGACTTTTTGGTGTCAACCTTCCAGATAATAAAAAAGTTAAAATCGCTCTGACTTACCTATACGGTGTCGGTCAATCCAGCAGTGACAAAATTTTATCCGAAACAAAAGTTAATGTAGACAAGCGCGCCAAAGACCTAACATCCGAGGAGATTAATCGAATTCAAAACTTCATCGAAAAAAAT
Organism: Parcubacteria group bacterium Gr01-1014_20; assembly: GCA_007376265.1. GTDB lineage: Bacteria > Patescibacteriota > Minisyncoccia > UBA6257 > 2-01-FULL-56-20 > VMFW01. The sequence continues at coordinate 71,370 of VMFW01000009.1, read as the reverse complement.
TTTTCTGTTGAAGGATCCCTAAGGCAGGCTTTAAAGAAAAACATCCAGCGTCTTAAAGAACTTCAGGCCTACCGAGGCGTCAGGCATTTGAGACGTTTGCCAGTCCGGGGTCAACGGACTAAAACCAACTCCCGAACTGTTCGAGGCAATGTGAGGAAAACCGCCGGCAGCGGTAAGCGTAAAGTTGACTTAAAGTAATTCAATCAAAGCCTATAACCTAAAAACTAAAACCTGATTCAAAATGGGCAAGAAAAAAGTAGTTCAATCAAGTGAAAAGGTAGTCACTAAAGAAATCTCCGGCGCCGAGGCTCCTTTGAGTAAGGCTCCGTCTACCAAAAAAAGCAAAAGAATTGATCACGGTAGGATCTATATAAAAGCCTCCTACAACAACACGCTTGTGAGCGTCACTGATGCCAATGGCAATCTCATCACCTGGATGTCAGCTGGATCAATGGGGTTTTCCGGTCCTAAGAAGGCCACCCCTTTTGCTTCTTCAAAGGTAATTGGAGCGCTCGCCGAACAACTTAAAGCCACTGGTCCGAGTGATATCGACGTTATCGTGAGAGGTGTTGGTGGTGGCAGAGACTCTGCCCTTAGGTCCCTAGTTAATCACGGCTTTAATATCACCTCAATTCGGGATGTTACCCCTATTCCCCACAACGGACCAAAAGCCAAAAAACCTAGGCGCGTTTAACGCTACAAAATGATAAAACCAAAAGAAAAAAAAGAGAGGGCGCTTGGTGAACACCTCCATCTGAAGGGTTACCGTTGTGTCTCTCCCAAATGCGCCGCGGTAAGAAAGCCACATCGGCCGGGTGCCCACGGACTAGATAAAGTGAAGAGAAGGAAAAACGACTCCGAGTTCGGACGCCAACTTTTAGAAAAACAAAAAGTCAAGGTTACCTACGGCATCACTGAAAGAACTCTAGAGCAAATTTTCCGCAAAGCCGAAAAATCATCTGACTCCACCTCTTTAAAGATTATGGAAATTATTGAAAAGAGACTAGACAACGTAGTTTTTAGGTTAGGTCTTGGAGCTTCAAGAAGAATGGCTCGCCAGCTAATTTATCAGGGACATATCTTTGTGAATTCCAAACGAGTTATCTCCCCAGGCTTCAGCGTCAAAGTTGGAAATGTAATTGGTTTTCGCCCAGAGTCACATAAAATTGGCGCTCTTGATCAAGTTCGAGAAACAATCAAGACCCAAGAAGTTCCGGCTTGGTTGAGCCTGGATAAGGAAAAGTTGGAAGGTCGAGTCCTTAGTGAGCCAGGCAATCTGGAACTGCCGTTTGAGGTCAATCTACTCGTGGAGTCATTCTCAAAATAAAATTTCAAAACAAAAAATATATGAATTTTACATACCTAAGTAAGAGTGTCAGCATCAAAACAGTTGAAGAGACTTCAAAAAATGGAGTATTTGAAGTCGAGGGTCTTTTTGCCGGATATGGACTCACAATCGGCAATGCCCTAAGGCGAGCGTTACTTTCTTCGCTCCCTGGCGCTGCGGTCACCCAGGTCAAAATTAAAAACGTTTCCCACGAGTTCTCCACCCTCCCGGGAGTCAAAGAAGATATGGTTGAGCTTTCTTTAAATTTTAAAAAGATCAGATTTAGAACTTCCACAGATGATCCCCAGACCCTGAGCCTAAAGGTCAAAGGCGAGAAGATAGTTACCGCTGACGATATAAAGGTAAACGCCGATATAGAAATTACTAACCCCCATGAGGTCCTAGCCCATCTAACATCCAAAAGCGCGGAGCTTGATATCGAGATCACCGTTCAAAGGGGGCTCGGTTACTCAGCGGTTGAGTCAAGAAAAGATGAAGAAAAGTTGGCTATCGGAACCATCGCCATTGACGCCTTTTTCTCCCCCGTCACCAAGGTTAGCTACTCCATAGATAACATGCGAGTTGGCGACCGGACCGATTACAATCGGCTTAGGCTGGAAATTGAAACAGATGGAACCCTCAGTCCCTCCGCCGCCCTACACAAATCCGGTAACATTCTCTTAGACCACTTTAAAACCATCTCCGATATTTCTGTCCAGGAGTTTGATCGAATAGAATCATCAAAAGAAACAAAAAAGTCCACCAAAAAAACTACCAAGAAGTCAAAAGCGGAATAACCTTGTAAAATGCGACACCGAAAGAAAGGCAAAAAATTTAATCTTAAAACAGGACGAAAGAGGTCATTCTTGAGAAACTTGGCAAGCGACCTCATTAGGGTTGGGAAGATCGAAACCACCGAAAGCCGTGCCAAGGCGATTCGACCAGTAGTAGAAAGGTTGGTTACGATTGCTAAAAAAGGAACCCTAGCTTCCCGTCGTCTAGTTATTAGTCGCATCCATAACCAGAAGGTTGTAAAAAAGTTATTCGAGGAAATCGCTCCAAAGTATACCGAGAGGAAGGGGGGGTACCTTCGAATCACCAAGCTTGGCAAGCCTCGAAAAAGAGACGGTGTCGCTACCTCCAAAATAGAATTTGTTTAAATCATGGATTATCATATTGATGCCAAAAACAAAAAGATTGGACGACTAGCGTCTGAAATTGCTTCGATTCTTCAGGGTAAAAAAAACCCTGATTACAGCCAGAATACAGTGAGTGGTGATCGAGTCTTACTTGAAAACTGCAATGAGCTAAGCATTTCAGGTAAGAAGTTGAAGCAAAAAATATATTATCGACACACCGGTTACGTCGGTCACTTGAAGTCTAAAACCCTTGGGCAAGTCATGGAGAAGCATCCAAAGAGAGTTATAGAAGAAGCCGTAAGAAGAATGTTGCCGAAAAATTTTTTAAACAGTCGTCGTCTTAAAAATCTCATTTTCGTTGACAGCAAAAAATAAGCGCCATGAAAACTGAAGTCAAGCCTGAAAAATTACATAAAGAAAAAACAGTGGTCACAAAAGCCATTAGTCGCTACTTTGAAGGTATCGGACGAAGAAAAACCGCTGTTGCGAGAGTGAGAATTTGGCCGGGGCGTGGGGAGGTCACCGTTAATGATAAAAAACCTGCCGCGTATTTTAGTCTTGATCGGCTTAAAAATTCCGCGCTTTCTCCACTTACCGAACTTAAAATTAACGACAAAATAGACGTTAGCGCCAGGATTATCGGTGGTGGCATAAAAGCTCAAGCCGAAGCCTTCAGACACGGTTTGTCTAGGGCCATTACCAGCTGGGATGGTGACTTCAAGAAGAGGCTACGGGGCCTTGGATTTCTAACCCGGGATTCCAGGATGGTTGAACGAAAAAAGTACGGTCTCAAAAAAGCCCGGCGAGCGCCACAATGGAAGAAGCGGTAGTTTCTGACATTGGGGAGCGAAAAGGGGGTCGGGGAAAGCGGTCGGTTTTCTCCGTGTCGGAAATAATTCAAAACCGAGGGTTTTGAAAGAGCCACGCCGAAGCGAGGCGACACCACAATGGAAAAAACGGTAATCTTATCCCTTGTCGTTATTCTAGCTTTTCATTTTCTAGCTGGATCCTTGGGTTGGTATGATCAAATCTGGTGGCTGGATATAATCATGCATATGGCTGGAGGCGCCTGGGTCGCCCTTCTTGCCGCACACCTCATAACCATTCGTAAAATCATTTCTTCCGACCGGCATTTCCTAGAAAGGTACATCCTTATCCTTGGGGCAGTCGCCCTAGTTGGTGTTTTGTGGGAATTTTATGAGTATCTCGCTGATGTTTTTTTACTGAAGGTTCACCCAATTAATTTTGCTCCTAACCCAAAACTCCTACCCGATACCTTAAGTGATCTCCTAAATGATTTTCTAGGGGGCACCGCGACAGTTCTGGTCTTGGAGTCAATCAAAAAAGACGAGCCCGCTATCCGTCAACGGTAGGTTGTGGATAAAGTATCCCTTAGAATTGGGCTGTTTTTGGGAGGTGAGCTCTAAAGTTAGAGCTAGGTTTGGTATAATGAAACCAGATCCCGCCTATGATTCCGGATCAAATATTTATCTAAAAGGGAGGGCGAAATCGCTTTTTAGTCGCTGGTCCGTCCGGGACTTCAAAGTTGTGCCCACCCACCTGGGAATTAACCGGGAGATATCAGGGCGGGATTTGCAGTATTCAAGCACTTTAGTAAGGCTAAGGCCTTCTTTTTTTTATGAAACCGGTAATCTTGTTTCTGTGTTCTCTACTTTTTAAAACGTGAATGATGGGTGGGAGGAGTGATGAAAAAATAATCACCAAAATTATCGGGATTAGAAATTTGTCGATGTTTGGTACTGTGCTACCCAAAAAATATCCGAGCGTTGTGAGGCCCACTGCCCACAGTAATCCCCCCAAAATGTTATAGGTCAAAAAGGTTCGATACTCCATTTTTCCCACTCCGGCTAAAATTGGCGCGAAGGTTCTTATAAACGGCAAAAACCTAGCTAAAACGATCGTTTTCTTGCCATACTTTTCATAAAAAACCCGCGATTTCTCAAGGTGATCTCGATGAAAAAAGAGGGAGTCTTCTTTGTTAAAAATTTTTGGGCCCATCTTTCGACCAAAAGCGTAGCCAAAGCTGTCTCCCAGGGTTGCCGCGAGAAATGTCAAAAGCGCAAGTGTTTTTATATCTAGAAAACCCTGGGAAGCCAAAAAACCAGCGGTAAAAAGCAAGCTGTCTCCTGGTAGAAAAAAACCAATTAAGAGTCCCGATTCGGCGAATATTATCGAGAAAATTCCCATATACCCTCCCGCCTTTATAAGCCAAACAATATCAAACATTAAGCATTGTAGTAACTCGACCATTATAGCAAAGATTGGCATCGATTGTTTGCCAGTCCGTATGTTGTAGAATATATAGAAAGCCCGAATGGAACTTGATGATCAAAAAATAAAAGACGTCCTCTCGAAGCAAGGCCACATTTCCCCGGAGGACATTAAAAAAGCCGAAGAGTTTGGGCTGGCGAGAGGCGTCCCTTTGGTTGAGTATTTTCTAGAAAAAGGACTCATTACGAGAAGTGCCCTGGGCCAAGCCATCGCCCAATCCTTTGGTATTGCTTATGCCGACTTGAGTTCCAACGAGCCACCTCGAGAGCAAGTTTTAAAAATTAGCGAGGATACAGCAAAAAAACGCCGGTCCGTAATTTTTAGAGAAGATGACAAAACTATCGTCATTGCAACCGACAATCCCTCGGACGCAGAAACCATCAAAGAACTATCCGACCTATTTAAGTCAAAGCAAATTATTCTTTCGTACTCCTTTCCGGAGGACATCAACCATGTTCTTGTAAATTATCGCCAAACCCTAGGGGTCAGGTTTGAAAAAATTATTTCCGATAAAAAAAGAATAGCCCCAGAGATTATAGACGAGATCATAGAAGACGCCTTAGCTATTCGAGCTTCGGATATCCATATCGAACCGATGGAAAAGGATGTCCTCATTCGTTTTAGAGTTGACGGCGTCTTAAGAGAAGTCGGCCGGATTCCTAAGGAGTACTACGAAAACATTTTAAACCGAATCAAAGTCCAAGCCCACCTAAGAATCGATGAACACTTTGCCGCCCAAGACGGGGCCATTCGCTATCTCCAAGATGGGAAAGCGGTTGATCTTCGGATTGCGATCACTCCCACCCTCGATGGCGAGAAAGTAGCCGTTCGTCTTTTGGCTGAATATGTTCGCGGGTTTACCCTTGCCGACCTCGGACTTTCACCCGGCGACCAGAAGATCCTCCAAGAATCATCTCGAAAACCCTTTGGTATGATTCTCGTAACCGGTCCCACTGGCTCCGGTAAAACCACCACCCTCTACTCGCTTATTAAAATCTTAAATCGTCCGGAGATAAACATCACCACCATCGAAGATCCGGTGGAATACAAAATTGTCGGAGTCAATCAAATCCAAGTCAATCGCCAAACCGACCTCACTTTTTCAAAAGGTCTGCCGTCAATCTTAAGACAGGATCCAGATGTTGTTCTGGTGGGCGAAATTAGGGGACCCGACACGGCCGAAATAGCTGTAAACGCTGCCCTAACCGGCCACCTCCTCCTATCAACCTTTCATGCGAACGATGCCGCAACTGCCATTCCTAGGTTACTAGATATGGGCGTGGAGCCGTTTTTAGTCGCTTCAACCCTTGAACTTATTGTCGCTCAACGCTTAGTCAGAAAAATTTGCGAAAATTGTCGAACCAGCGAAACATTGAGCCCGCTCAGCTTAAGTCAATTGATTCCAAGCACCAGCCGGTATTTCGCGAACATCCCCTCCACCTTTTTCAAAGGTAAGGGATGTAGCTCTTGCACCAATACTGGTTATCGCGGCCGAACCGCCATTTTCGAATTCATTAAGATTACCAAAGAAATGCAAGATCTTATTTTAGGGAATCCCTCTAATCGGCAGATTTCACAGCTTGCCCGCTCACAGGGAGCCCATTCTCTTTTTGAAGATGGCCTCGAGAAGGTTAAAAATGGTGTCACCACCCTCGAGGAGCTTATTCGGGTTGCTTCTCCGAAGGATTAGCCCCCCCTCCACAATTTAAATGGTCAACGTTGATCCAAAAACAAAGTTAGTTTTGCCCGTCAAAAAACGCGGACTCTTTTTCAATCTCTGGCTTGGCAGCGAAAAAGAGTACTTCATGGAAAACCTGGCGATGCTCCTGACCTCCGGGATGGACATTCTCTCCTCGATTAGAGCCGTCAAATCTGAGATTCGTTCTCGTCGAATGAAGGAGATAATAATGAACGTCGAAGATGAGGTTGAATCCGGATCATCGCTCTGGCGTGCGCTTGAAAAAAGCAAAGTCATTCCGTCCCATATTATTTTTTTAATTCGCCTTGGAGAAGAAACTGGGCGACTATCCGAAAATCTCAAGCTGGTTGTCGTTCAACAACAAAAAGATCGTGAACTCAAGTCGAGAATAAAGTCCGCCATGATCTATCCAGTGGTGGTTCTCTCGCTCACCGTCATCGTTGGTCTTGGGATTGCTTGGTTCATATTGCCAAGACTCGCCACGGTTTTCAGCTCTCTTCGACTCGAGCTCCCGGCCATAACTCGCGCCATGATTGCGGTCGGAAATTTTTTAAATGCTTACGGCTCGATTGTAGTCCCAATCTGTTTGGGATTAGCATCGGTTCTTATCTATCTTTTTTTCTTCTATCCAAAAACTAAATTTATCGGTCAGGCCATCCTATTCTTTCTGCCGGGCACCAAAAAATTAATCAAAGAGGTTGAGCTCACTAGATTTGGCTACGTCTTGGGGACACTTCTCCGAGCCGGACTATTGGTCACTTATGCCGTTGATTCTTTGAGTAAGGCCACGCCCCTCAAGAGCTACCAAAAGCTCTACAATCATCTAACGGAAAGTATAGAAGAGGGCAGTTCTTTCGATCGAGCTTTTAGCGAGTACAAGAACTCTGGGCGGCTCATTCCGGTTCCGGTTCAACAAATGGTTGCGGCTGGTGAGCAATCTGGCCACCTTCACGACACCCTCTTCAAAATCGGCGAGACCTTTGAGAGGAAAACGGAAGATACGACAAAAAATCTCTCGATCGTCCTCGAGCCCATCCTCCTCGTTATTGTCTGGATTGGTGTGGTGGCCGTTGCTCTTTCCGTCATTTTGCCCATCTACAGCCTAATCGGCGGTTTAAGTGATTAATTCTCCGGCTGATCCTTGATTTACAATTCACCCCAATATGATTAATGATTCACGATTCACAACCCATGGCTTCACCCTAACCGAAATTCTGCTAGTAGTTAGCCTGATTGTTATTCTGGCCGCTTTTACTGTTCCAGTTTACCAGAGCTTTCAGGTTAAAACCGATCTTGATATAGCGGCTACTACCTTAGCTCAGTCCCTGAGGCGGGCCGGGCTTTTGTCGAGAGGGGCCAAGGGTGATTCGAGTTGGGGTATCAAGGCCTTTCCTACCAACTTTGTTCTTTTCAAAGGCGCGAGCTATTCTTCAAGAGATCTAATCTCTGACGAACAGAGCGAACTTCCGAGCAGCCTTTCGCTTTCTGGTATGGACGAAGTTGTTTTTTCGAAACTGATTGGGAATCCTAATCAGACCGGAAGTTTTACAATCACTGCCTCAACCGGAGATGTCAAAAACATTTCCCTAAACTCCAAGGGGGCCGTTTCTTACTAAAATCCGCCGATATTCTATAATCAAGTAAAGCCCCCACATGAATGTTTCCAAAAAGGCTGGCTTCAGTCTGATTGAAGTTATTCTCGCTTCAGCCATTTTTGCGCTCCTCATAACCGCCATCGTTGGTGGAATTATTTACGGCCGCGAAAGCACCGCCGTTTCCGGTTCTAGGGCGAGGGCCATCGCTTTCGCGGAGGAGGGGATAGAAGCCACCCGAAATCTGAGAGATCAAAATTTCGGTAATCTTACAGACGGAACTCACGGCCTCACCGTTTCTCTTGGTCAGTGGTTTTTTTCGGGAGTTTCTGACGTGAGGGATGTATTTACCCGCCAAATAGAGATCGGAACCCTAAATGAAAATACCAAAAACATCACCTCGACCGTTACGTGGCAGCAAACCCCGAGTCGAGTCGGCCGGATTGTTCTTTCAAGTCGACTCACTAACTGGCGCGTACCTAAACCTAGGGGCGGAATGCTGGTTTATGGTGATGGGGGCACCACTCAGGATTTTATTAGATATAAAACAATCGATCCGACAGGCACTTGGAGCGGTGCCTCTCTCGCCGCCGATGTCGATTCAGCAACTACAAACAAGAGTCTCAGGGCAATTCGAGTTTATTCCTCTGCCACTAGGAACGAAAAAGTAATGCTCTCAAGGCATCTTGCCGGCACTAATGGGCAAACAATTTACGCTCAAGTTTATGATGGCTTAAGCTGGGGCAACGTCGTGCTCCTATCAAGCTGGACGAGTAATACCTTTACCGATGTCGAGAACTTTAGCGGCACCTATCTCGAAAACGGTGACTTTATGGTTGTTTACTCCGACAACACCGCCATCCCCAAGTTTAGAATTTGGAACGGCAGTTCCTGGCTCAGCCAAGCTAGCCTTCCGGGTGTTGGCGGAACTCCCGTTTTTATAGTCACCAAGAATCGTCCGGGGACAAACGAAGTAGCCGCCGCCTTTTTCGACTCAGGAAGCGACACCAATACCCTCTACTTTAACGGCGGCGCGTATTTAACCCCAAACTGGACATCCCTTACCGAGCACGCCACCACTGCCCCCTTCAATAATCGAAAACTAATTGATTTTACCTGGAGTCAAAGCAATCCCCTAAAAGGCATGCTCATATACGGAAGCGGCGCTGGAGACCAGACTATCAACGCCAGAGTTTGGACTGCGAATGGAGCGGGTGGTGGTAGTTGGAGTTCTACTGTGAACTCTCCCATTATTGGGGCGAGCCTATCCTCCCTGGCTATCTCTGGTAGGGCGGTGGCAGATGAGTTTATCGCTTGCAAAAAAGATAGCGCCGGCACACCCGATATTAACTGTTTTCGAAACAATATTGGGAATGTTTGGTCAAACCCGGGATCTCAAACCATCACCACCGTAAGTGACGCTGGTCTCCAAAGGAGCTTTGACATCGCCTACGAGCCAGCCTTGGGAGGTTTAGGTTTGATAGTTTATTCAGACAATACGAGCGTCCCCAAATTAAAAAAATATAATCCGGTAAGCAACTCCTGGGACGCCGCCCCGACAAGCCTCAGCACGCTCGGCGGATCACTCGAGACAGTTAAATTAATTCCTCACCCCGACACCGACGACATCACGATTCTCCTCACTGACACTAATCAGGATTCTTACAGTTTAGTTTGGGATGGATTGCTTGATTCAATTTATTCAACTCCAGCCGGGAAGGCGTTCACAAGTCACGGCGTTAGCGGACCAACGGACACCAACTTCTGGATTGATTTCGCTTGGGACAAGTTTTAACTCCTACCTCATGATTAAATTTTCACAATTTTCGATTCTCTGCCCAAGGCGGACCCGCCTATGGTGGAAAGTTCCAAGATCCGTGTCCGGCGGCTTCACTTTAGTTGAGATTCTTCTATATGTTTCGATTGCCTCGGTTATGCTCACGCTAATTTCGATTTTTATTGCCGCCACCCTTGAATCGAGGGTTAAGAGTCAAACGATCGCAGAAGTGGAACAGGGTGGTGCTCAGGCCTTAGATATCATCACTCAAGTCGTTCGAAACGCGGTGAGTATCAATAGTCCCGCGACGAGTACCACCGGTGGAACTCTCTCTCTAGGCGTAGTCGACCCCCTTAAAAATCCAACCGTTTTCGATCTAAACATCGGAAGACTAAGAATTACCGAAGGAGCTGGCACGCCGGTTGAAGTCACCATCTCCAAGATTTCTGTCTCGAGTTTAATCTTTAGCAACTTATCAAAAATCAACACACCCGGGACTATTCGAGTCGAGTTTACCGTCTCCCACAATAATCCGGGCGGTCGAAACGAATTTGAGTTTTCAAAAAACTATACCGCTTCTGCTAGCCTAAGATAAAATGTTCGAAGTTTACAAAAACCCACAGTCCGGATTTATTACCCTTCTAAGCCTGCTTATCGCTGGCGCCATTGGCTTGGCCGTTGCGGTTTCAGTCATTCTTTTGGGAGTGGATTACTCACGGTCATCCCGCGTGAGCGAGGAATCAACTCTGTCAAAAACCCTAGCCAATACTTGCGCCGAGGAGGCCCTAGAAAGGATTAGAGAAAACCAGAGCTACCTGGGTTCAGGCGGTATTAACTTAGGTCAGGGGAGTTGCAACTATCAAGTTCTAGACCTGGGGGGTCAAAATCGCCAAATTAACGCGACTGGGGACGTTTCAGGGTCAACTCGTAAGGTGAAAGTAATAATCGAACAAATCAATCCTAAAATACGAACTTCCTCTTGGCAGGAAGTGGCCGATTTCTAGCTATCCACAAACAAGCTGGGCAATATGGTATAATCTTGAGTAAGGTCAATACAAACAAATCTACCCAATACTTATGAACCAAAATTCAAAGAGGAAAGCCGGGTTCACGCTCCTCGAAGTTCTTCTGGTCGTAGCCGCCATCTCAATCTTAGCGGGGATCGTTATCATCGCTATAAATCCAACTAAACAACTTGGCGATACAAGAAACGCCCAAAGGAGAGCGGATGTGAACACGATTTTAAACGCCACCTATCAATATGCCCTCGATAACAACGGCAACCTACCCACTTCCATAAACACCACTTCCACTGAAGTTTGTAAAACCGGCGTGGCCACCTCCACCTGCGCTGCCGACACCCTCATCGAACTCACCGTCCTCACGACTCTCGAGAAATACCTCGTGGCTTTGCCAACCGATCCCCAATGTCCCTCGGCTTGTGCAGCGAATGGCGGTGGTTACACCATTATGAAAACTGCGAACGGCCGAATCACTGTGGCCGCCCCCGATGCCGAACAGAGCGCCACGATTTCTGTGACTCGATAGCGAAAAAAGTTTTATATTGAAATCAAAAACCGCCCCGAACTACTGGGCGGTTTTTGCGATTCCAAGGCCCGCGGTTGCCGCTGGAGCAAACCGCAATGCCGGTTCTTGGAAAAGGAAAACTATAACTTGTCGGGCTGCCGGGAATCGAACCCGGTCTTTACCTGCCTGCCGGCAGGCAGGCGCACCTATACCCCGTGCCAAATTTTCGGCTTTTTACCATTCTGTCGGAGTGCCGGGAATCGAACCCGGTCTACACGCACCCCATGCGTGCGTACTACCGGTATACTACACTCCGAAAATTTTGGTACCGGGGCCATGCGCACGTACTGCCGGTATACTACAGCCCGATAGAATAAATCAGGGTTTTGCAACCCTGATTTATTATCGTCAAAAAAAGGCTAAAATCAAACTAAGCCGACTTAGTCAGGTTTCTTATACACCGCGTGCAGGCCAGAACCCGCTTGCCAGTTGGCAGAGTGGTGGTCTGAAGATTCGGGTATTTTCGAGATTTATTGACGGGATTATAGTGGCCGCGGAGAAGCTTTCTTGTTCCCCCCATGACCGATCCCTTCCCACAAACTTCGCATTGCCTCATAGTCCGGACATTCTAGCACTTCCTGTCTATAAAAATCAAATCCCTCACGAAACGTGAGGGATTTCTTTGGCTGGATAGAAGGTGTAACCAATAAGGGCTAGAAAAGAAAATCCTGCCATTGCGAGGGTTAGTCGTTCCGCCTCCCATGGCATCGGTGGGGAGGCGTGATACATCAAAAGAATCGTTAGCCATGCGATAAAATAATGAGCGAACCCCCTGACTTTTCCTAAGGTGTGGATCGGTTGCGGCAATCCTCGTCTGGCATTCACCACAAACGTTGCTGCCTCAAAAACCAGCAAAATTCCAATTGATCGAGTCATTACCCACCCATAGACAAAAGCCATGTTTCCTAAAAAGGCAAGCATGATTGCCTTGTCTCGAATCGGATCAAGAATCCACCCCAATTTCGTTCTCTGGTCCAACTTCCTGGCTAGGTATCCATCTAGGCCGTCGGTGAAAGCCGTCAAAATCAAAACCGGCAAAATAATTTCAGTTTTCCAGTTCCAATACGCCCAAATGTAGACCCCCACCCCCACAAAGCCGAAGGCCGTAACCAAATTTGCCCATGTCTTCCATTTCATATTTTCTCCTCCTATTAAAAAACCTCCTCTAGGCTACCAGAGGAAGCCCGATCAGTCAAAAACCAAACCGTTCCAAACGGCATCCCTCAACCCCCCCCATCCATTCCACTCAAAAGCGAAGCCACGTCTTTTTGGGAAGCTATCGGAGGTCGCGAAGGCGGCCGAGATGCAAGCAAATTTTCAGCAGAAAATTATGCTGGTTCCCAAAGAAATGCGGCTTCGCTTACTCCAACTTCACTCTTAGTTTCCTCGCCTTTTTCCTGTTAAGTTTTGGCAAATGGACGGATAGAATTCCATTTTTAAAATTCACGTAAGAACCTTCCGGATCAACTTCTTGGGGTAAAATCACCGATCGAGAAAACTTACCCCAATAACATTCTTGGTAGAAATAATCCTCATCTTTAACCTCCCGGGCTCTCCTCCGCCTCCCCTTGATGGTTATAGAGTCATTAGTCACGTTAACGTCTATATCGTCTGGTTCCACCCCCGCCACTGCTGATTCAATCACGATCTCCGAAGGGGTTTGGTAGACGTCGATAGTGAGCTGTCCCTCCGGCTCCATCTCGTCTTCCTCCGCCGCTTTTTTTATCCTCAATTTTGGTTGAGCCACGCTCGTTGCCTTTGCCAACTCGAACTCTGGATTTGCCGGCTCGCTCGCCAACTCCTCAAAATAAGTGTCGTGTTCTTCGTTCATTTTTTAAAATCTTTGATTTTTTAAATCTGACCTTTAAATAGCTTTTTCTTTTAGTTTTTCAAAATCATTTAGAATTATGAAGCCAACAATGATCACAAGGAGAATCGAATAACTTAAACTCTCCGAAGTAATTATAAGATAGTTAAAGAGCGTGTGCAACATGGTTGCGAGAATTATCCCCAAGATAAGATTGCCCCTGCTACCAAAGTCTCGAATGCTTTTTGCCCAATAATAACCAACGATTCCAGAAGAGAGGGTATGAAGCAATGTTGCTCCCACAAAGCGCATCGAGCTTACGCTGATTATTTCACTTACCGCCGCTGAGCCACTATATCCCGAAACAAATCCGCCAAGCGCCCCAACGTTCTCGAGCGTTGCAAAGCCGAGTGAGGCAACGACCATATAGATCATAGCGTCCACTGGTTCGTCAAACGCTTCGTTTTTATGCACCGCAAAAAACGCCCCCCCGAACTTTGCCAGTTCCTCAACTAGTGCTAAAAATAAAATCGCTATCAGTGAATATTTTTTAATTCCAAAACCCTCGAATGCGTGACTCAAAACCACTTGAATGCCTAAGGCAAAGATCGCCGAGGTCACTCCAAAAATAAAAGTCAGCGCTATCAAATTTTTTGGCTCTGGATGAAGATCCTCACGCAGGTAAAAGAAGAGCCACGCAAACCCTGGTAAAATTCCTAAAAAAATAGCGACGAGCTCCATTGTCCTAATTTTAACCCAAAACCTTCCTCCGGGGGAGGAATCCGCCTCAGACAGAAAAAACCACCACCCAGCACCTGCCTACAGGCTCTAAGACCTTCTTTAATCCCACTTCTCAACCATGAGCATCTTACTTGGCTCGAATCGGCTATATATCTCCTCGGTTATGTAGGGCATAAACGGATGAAGCATTTTGAGGCTATCTTTTAATACCGTCTCAAGCTTCAAATAAGCCGCCGCCGCATCCTTCAGGCTTTCGCCGTTTAGACGGGGCTTCGAAGCCTCGACAATCTTATCGGCTAAAGTATGCCAAAAATAGTGATAGATCTCTTCTCCAGCCAAATGAAATTCATATTTTTCGATATGTTTTGTAACTTGAACTCTAACTTTTTTAAGCTCCAAGAGCTCTTTTTTGTCAGTAGGGGAATAGGCAACTTTAATTTTTGTAAACTCTGGCTTCTTGCTCATCATGACAAACCTAGCCACATTCCAAATCTTGGTTGCAAAGTTCCTATACCCCCTGATCTTATCTTCCGAAATCACAATGTCATTCCCAGCCGTATTTCCGATCACAAGCGCCATTCTGACCGCGTCCGTGCCGTAAGTATCCGCCACCCCAAGTGGGTCAACCACGTTGCCTTTAGATTTTGACATCTTTTGCCTATCTTTATCCCGCACTAATCCGTGAAGATAAACGTCTTTAAAAGGCACCTTTCCAATTCGGTAAAGTCCCAACATAATCATCCTCGCCACCCAGAAAAATAGAATATCATAACCAGTTTCCATCACGTCCGTTGGGTAAAAAGTTTTAAAATCATCCGAATATTTGGAGTTTGTTTTTTGTGATTCGGAACTTCGCGACATCAATGTCGCATAAGGCCACTGCCCAGAAGAAAACCAAGTATCAAAAACATCCGGGTCTTGTGCTAAATCAGAACCCCCACATTTCAAGCAGTTTGTGGGAGCGCTCTTCGAAACTATCGGTGGGCAACCATCGTTTTTACAAAACCACGCCGGAATCCGAATACCCCAAACAATCTGCCTGGAAATATTCCAATCGCGGATGTTTTTCAGCCAATGTGAGTAAACTTTTTCCGATCGCTTTGGATGAATTTTAACTTTACCCGTTTTGACTGCCTTCATCGCTGGTTCTGCCAGCGGTTTCATTTTCACAAACCATTGCGGGCGGGGGAGTGGTTCTAGTACATTTCCGCACTTATAACAGGTCGACACTTGGTGTGTGTAGTTAGTTTCCACTTTTTCCAATATCCCAATCTCTTTCATCTTTTCCACCACCTTCTCTCGCGCTTCAGCCACTTTGAGTCATGCGCCGGTGTCACCTTCACCACCCCTGTCCCGAACTTCGGATCCACCGCCTCATCCCCGATAACTTTGAATTTTAGTGTTCCCAAAATTCCCTTGGCTTCAATTTCATTACCGATGTATTTTTTATAACGTGGATCTTTTGGATTTACCGCTAGCGCCGTGTCGCCAAACTTTGTTTCCGGCCTCACTGTTGCTAAAGTGAGCGGCCCATACTTAATGAAATAAAGTGGATCCTCCCGTTCTACGTGTTTAACCTCCAAGTCCGAAAGTGCCGTCTCCCGCGACCAGTCACAAGACGCCCCGAGCTTTTTGGTCTGTTCGTACATCTTCGCCTTGTTTTCCTCCGTAAAATCCCAGATTTCTTTCCAAAGTTGTTCTCGACTAATCTCGTATCGATTCCTTCCCTCCTTGTCTAACTTTTTGTCGTAAACTACCTGGGTTTCAAACCCGGCGTGATCAGCGCCAGGGAGCCACAAAGTTTTTCTACCGCGCATCCGCCAAAAACGGATCAAAATGTCCTGCAACGTTAAACCCACCGCATGGCCCATGTGCAATAAGCCGTTAGCGTTATTGGGGGGCATGACAATTGTAAAAGATTTTCGTTTCTTAGCGTCTGGCAACTTATCGGGGTCAAAAAAACCCGACTCTTCCCAGAGGCGGTAAATTTTTTCCTCCACCTGATTATGTTCGTATCTTGGTTCCAAGTCCTTCAGCATTTCACCTGATTCTACCCCAAAAATAAAGGCAAAAAAAGCCGCCGGATCACCCCTGAGCCGGCGGCTGGTCGGTTTGCTCCCTCACCGAGCAAAGCCTAGTTTAGAAAGGAATTTTGCCAGTGGGCTTTCAGGTCACTGCATTCTTCCCTTCCTGCTACAGAAGATACTAACTCTTTTCCCGAATAATTCAAGTTTGTTAATGCCGTAAATGCCGAGGGGATACTCGGGGTGCGGTTAACGCCTAAATACTAAGATTTCCGTTCGCCCTGAGTGGATATCTTTTCTTGCGCAAATAGGTCATATATCCCGCGGCGGCAATCATCACGGCGTTATCTGTATTGTATTTTTGTTCCGCCACCAAAAACTGAATTCCTAATTTCCGCGCCTCATGTTTCATGTCGTTTCTTAATTTTCTATTCGCCGCCACTCCACCAGAAAGTAATACAGACTTCGCAGAAAACTCTCCCACCGCCCTCAGGGTTTTTTTAACGAGAACATCCACGGCTGCCGCCTGGAAACTTGCCGCTACATCCTGCGGTGAGTATTTTTTGTTGTCTCGTAAATAATACAAAACCGAAGTCTTAAGTCCCGAAAAACTAAAATCATAATTTTTATCGTGAATCATTGGTCGCGGAAAATCTATCGCTCCTGAATCACCCCGCCGGGCCAATTTCTCAAGTGCTGGTCCACCTGGGTAGGGGAGTTTCAAAAGCCGCGCCACCTTATCAAATGCCTCACCAACGGCATCGTCCCTTGTTTCACCTAATTTTTTCCAAGTTTTTAAATCTTTAACTAAAAGCAAAATCGTATGGCCGCCACTTACAATAAGTGCAATAGCTGGAAAAATCGCTTTGCTATTTACACTTTGCACTTTGCTTTTTTGCGGCAGCAAAAAACTATACAAATGTCCTTCTAAATGATTAACTCCAACCAGTTTAGAATTTGGAATTTGGAGATTGGAAATTATTTGCTTTGCAAATGTTATACCCGTCCAAAGCGCCGGTTCTAGTCCTGGTCCAACGGTGACCGAAATCAAATCGACATCCTGAATCCTTAATCTTTCCTCCGGGGGAGGATCCGCCTTCGGCGGAGAATCATGAATCTTTTTGAGATTTGTTTTTTGATATTTGAAATTTCCAAAAATCTTCCCAAACAAAATGGGAAGGTTTTTGAGGTGTTCTCTTTTAGCTAAATTTGGCACCACCCCTCCAAACGGCTCATGAATTTTTACCTGCGAAGCCACCAGGTTTTTCAAAATCTTAAACTTCGGCGAAGCCAAGCCTCCATAGGCCAGAACCAAAGCCAAACCAGTTTCGTCACAACTAGTTTCTATCCCAAGGATAATTTTCTTCACGTAGCGCCAACGGGATTCGAACCCGTGTTACCAGGATGAAAACCTGGCGTCCTAGGCCAGACTAGACGATAGCGCCATAAACCTCGAGGCTCATACTATCGCATTTTATATTAGTTATCAACACATTTTAAGCCCCTGGTTGTCTAGCTTGGTATATAATGAAAAGACAACGATGAAAATAGCCGCCATGGTTTTCGCTCTTAAAAAAATAAGAAGCAAAAAAGAGGGCTTCACCCTACTTGAGTTGCTCGTTTTTAGCGCTATCTTTGCCGTTGTTGCCGTTAGTTTTGTCGGTATCCTCATCTCTGTCACTCGGGTTCATGTCCGGGAAAGTTCCAACGCCGAGGTCAATCGCCAAAGTCAGTTTCTCATTCACACCATCCAAAGAAATATCGAGGAATCGAGTTTAATCGATATTGACGTCGACCCCGTAACTGGAATCAAAACTACGAGCACTCTTGTCCTAAGGATGCAAGTAAGCGCAGATGACGCAAGTAACTTTGCTAGAACTTACATCTATGCGTCAAGCGGAATCGCTTACATTAAAACCAAAGACAATGGCGTACCCGAGCCCTTAAGTACTGGCCGAGTAAAAGTTGATTCCCTCGTCTTCACTAAGCGTAGCAACCCTCCCGGGCATGACTCTGTCGACATCAGTCTTTCCCTCTCCTACAACACCGACAACATCCAGAAAAAGTTTGCCCAAGTCATCAAAACTTCCGTGGCCAGAGTCAGCGCCGCTACCTTCGACTCTAACCTGATTCCTGCCGCCGCCAATCTGGTAATTGGAACCACAGCCGGAGAATGGAAATCTATAAACGACGTCATCTACTTCTTGGAGGAGCCCGGAGGAGATTATCAGAGAGTTGGCATCAACAGGGCCGATCCGACTTACCGACTCGATGTTTTTGCTCCGTCAGGCCAACCCGATGCTGGTGCACTAAGAGTGATCGGCACCTCCACTTTTTCGAACAACGTGCTAATTGGCCCCGGCACGACCAAGTTTGTCTACACTACCCCTGATCCACTTTGCGACACCCCAGATGTCGGCTCCATTTTTCATAAAATTGTCAATGGAAAAAGTTACCTTATGCTCTGCACCTGGGACTCGGTCTCTAGTAACTACGCTTGGTTCTTCTTAACCGCTTCTTCCTCGCCCTCCTACTAGAAAATGAACAAGCGCTCCATTATCATCGCAGCCGTTGTTGTTATAGTTCTAGTTATCCTAGTTTTTTTCTCGAGCAACATCAGTAACAAGGTCAGGCGTCCAGAGAAAAAAGATGGCGAATTTATCACGATGCAAAATTCTCCCCCGAATGTCGTCGTCCCGGAAAAAGACAGTCAAAATCTTCCCGAAAACATTGCTAAGCCCGAGGTATTTTATGAGCAAGAACGGCGACCCGGCACCGGTCTTAGGGTTTTCAGTATCACGATCGAAGAGGACACCTTTAAGCCCGACACCGTTATTGTAAATGAATTCGATCGAGTTAAAATTAATCTAACCTCTGTCGACAAAGACTACGACTTCACCCAACCCGACTCCGGCCGGCCGATGAAAATCCTGAAGGGGACGACAGAATTTGTGGAATTTCAAGCGCAAGGGGGTAAAAAGCTAACCTTTTACTGTACTCTCTGTGGTGGCCCCGAAAAAGGTCCAATCGGAAATATTATTATAAAACCCAAAGAATAAAATTTTATGAAAATTAGCAAGAAAATGTTTGTCGTCGCGGCTCTCGTTCTCCTAGTCCTTATCGTCGTTTTGCTCGCGCTTTTATTTGCGAATCTAAACAAACCCAAGCTCTCCAAATTCTCTGCCGTCTACCTAGAAAACGGCGATGTTTACTTCGGCAAACTAAGCTGGTTCCCCCACCTAAGTCTTTCTGGTACCTGGTTCATCCAAAAGAATACCGACCAAACCGGAGCCTCGCAGCTGAATATCAACCCATTCTCGGGAATTTTCTGGGGGCCCGACAGTAAAATCTACCTGAACCGTGACCACGTTGTTTTTACTGTGAGACTAAGGACCGACAGCCAGGTTGCTAAGTTTTTAGAAAATCCTCCGGAAAATAATCCGACCAACCCAACTCCACCAACCGATCAAAATCCATAAGGTAAATGGAAAAAAATACTAAAAAAGGATTCCTCTTATTATCCCTTCTTTCCATCCTCGCTATATTTGCGGGCTATTGGTTTGTTAACAAAAGCGCCGCTTTTACCGGTCCACCTTCCGGTGTTAGCCCGGGATATGGTGGCGGGGCGCTTCAAACTTTAAACGGCAACTTCAGTATTGGAGGCGCGCTTCCAGTTTCAAGCACCAAGCTTTTAATTAGCGGTTCTGGTAACCTCTTAAGAATAGAGCAAAGTCCTTCCACCCCATTCCTCAGAGTTGAAAACGGGATCGTCGTCGTTGGCAACTACACCCCCTCTGGCAGTGAAAAGCTTCAGGCCGATGGCATCCGGGCCACCACCTCCACCTTTGATGAAGTTAGGGTTAAAAGAATGTATGTCTATGGCTTACTACAGGCGAGTGGCACGGCTGTCGACATCAGCGGCTTCACTAATATCGTGGCCCAAAATATCAACGGAACCGTTCCCGCCGACTCGATCACCTCTGGCGCTTTTAATGCTGGCTCAGCCGGGAGCTTTGCCTTCCCGGCCTCCCTTGGTGTTGGCACCTCAAGCTACGCCGGTCTTCCTAGCACTCTTTCTGTCTATGGGTCTAGTTATTTTTCAGGTGATGTGGGTGTGGGGATGAACATTCCGACTACGGGCGAAGGTAGGTTGAATATTGCCGCTAATGCAGGAGGGGTCAATAGCTGGATATTAAACTACTGGAACAAAGCCATCCGAGTCGAGGGTAACGGAGCTATTGAATTCGGGGGTGGCACCGGCCAAACCCTCTACGGCATTGGCGTGAGGGGTGGAAACCTATATATTTTTAACACCGACTCCGAAGTCGGTGGCACCGCCAAGTATAATCTGGTTATCGCAAGTGGTAGTGTCGCGATGGGCAATGTCGATCTGACAACCGTCCCTCAGGGAGTGCTTGATCTAATCCCCACGGCCGCTGGCACGAGCGACACTTTAATTGTGGGCTTCGCCCCCGGTAAATCCTCAATCCGCGCCTGGACCGGCGACCTAGTCCTGAACTCGACTGGCAGCGGAAAAATTTACTTGAACAACTATCACGCTGGCGATGTGATCTTGACCACCTCAACTGCCAATGTCGGCATCGGCACCTCTTCTCCCCAAGCCAAGCTTGATGTGGTCGGCACCATTAAAGCCACGGGTTTTCAACTGGCCACTTCAACCACCGCCGGTTATGTTTTAACAACGATCGACGCTCTTGGCAACGCCAATTGGCAAGCGCCCAATCTTGGCGACGGCAGCACTAACTACGTTGCCAAATGGGTGAGCGCCACCTCGCTTGGCACTTCAACTATCTATGACAGCGGCAGCGCGGTCGGCATCAATACTGCCACTTCAAGCTACACCCTCCGGGTGGCCGGCACGGCTAGAATCGGAAGCCACACCCACCTGGGCTACGGTGGCGCCTCAGGTATCTTTCTTGGCAACGCTAATGACGATAAAATTTACTTCAATGGGCTTCTTGCCGCCAACCTCACTTTTGCTAATACCGGCGGCACCTTCACTCTCTCAACCGCCGATGGAGCAGTTTGCGCTCCCTCTTGTCCACCGGCAAGCCTAATCATCAAGGCTGGCAACGCCTCCGCTGGGCAGGCTGGCGGCAATCTCTATTTTAGGGCCGGCGCTGACAATGACAGCGCTTCTGGCAACATCACCCTTGAGACTCTCTCTGGTAGTGGCACCGGCGGTGACATTATTTTCAAAACCTCTAGCACCGAAAGAATGCGAGTGATCAGAACTGGAAATGTGGGCATCAACAATAGCGCCCCATCCTACCGCCTTCACGTCACTTCCTCAACTAGCGGCGCTATCGTCGCCGGTTTCCAAAACTCAAACGGCACTTGCACCATCAATCCCACCGCCGGTTCTGCTAACTGCACCTCCGACCTTCGTCTGAAGAAAAATGTGAGCGGCATCGATAACGCCCTTTCCGTCATCTCTTCCATCCGAGGCGTCACCTTTGAGTGGAAAAACCAAACCGACTCGGTTCGTCACTACGGCTTTATCGCCCAAGAGTTGGAAAAAGTCGTTCCCGAAGCGGTGAGTACCGATGTCGATGGCTACAAGAGCGTAGGCAAGGATTCCCTCATCCCCATCTTGGTCCAAGCCGTTCAAGAACAGCAAAAAATTATTGACGAGCTTAAATCTGAAGCCGCCAGATTAAAAAATGAGCTGAAGGCTTGTATTAAAGAGTGAGTTCCAAGTTTATGATCACAAAAAAGCGGGTGAAAATTATTTCCGTTCTAGCCGGCTTATCGTTGGTGTTTACTTTAATATTTTCAATTGGCGGAAAGGTCTTTGGCTACGTCGGTCCCCAAGGGTCGCCCACGAGCTCCAGCGGCTATGGTCAAATGGATGCAAGCGGCCAATACCTGTCAATCGGCGGTCAAGCTACTAGCTACCGACTCTATATTTATGCCCCCAACTCAAACAGCAACGAATATGGCTTGAGAATCCTGGAGGCTAGTTCCACACCAATTTTAAGAGTCAGAAACGATAGTGCCGTTATTGTTGGCAACCCAACTATTTCGAACCTATCAACCTACAAACTTCAAGCCGAGGATATAAGAGCTACCAACTATCGTGGGTCTCACTATGCCTCTGGCACCTCGGCCTGCGGCAATACCACCGGCACTCAGTGCGACAGCTTTACTGCCGGTGTCGTAACCGTTTTAGAGGATCCTTCGGATCCTGGCGGGAGCCACATCTGTGGACTAGAGGCTTCTTGTGAATTTTTCTTTGGAACGATCACCGGATTTCGCAACCTTGGGTCTGTGACCACCACTCTTGTCTTCAACAACACCATCGCTGCCTCGAGCGTCACCCCTGGTGTCTTTGGTTGCCGCGGCTCCCAGCCGTGTAACTACGCCCAAAACTATAATTTTGAGATCCTCTCACTTCTTGGCGTCAACACCTCCTCCATCGTTTTTAATACCCCAACTTCAGCCCTAATGGTTCACGGCACCGGCTACTTTTCATCGAGTAGTTTGAGTGTGCGAACCGCCACCCCCTCAAACGGTCCCGGGGCAATTAACCTTGGACTTGGTGGATCCGACTGGACCAGTGGTTGGAAAAAAAGTTTGCGCCTCGATTCCACCTATCCATACTCGGGTATTAGTAACGAAGCCCTAGAGCTTGGCGGCGGCACCGGCGAGAATTTATACGGCATCGGCGTTAAACACGATTCAACCTCAGATAACTATCAAATTGCTTTTATAAAAGTTGATCCCGGCTATGAAGATGCTGATCAATTCAGTTATAACAAGGGCCAAAACGTAATCGGATTCTCATCAAGCACGATTGGAATTAATAACGGTAACCTGCTCTCCGGGGCCCCCCTAGTTGGCTCACTTCGCGTTTCCCTTTTTTGGGGACTCGACACGATTGTAGTTGGAAAATCTTCCAGTAAATCTTCCGTCGTCGCGAGAAATGACAATTTATTTTTGGATTCCACCGGTCTCACCTCAACCCGAAAGATTTATCTGAGCAATATCAGCCAGTCAGGAGACATCATAATCGCCCACGCTGGCGGCAAAGTTGGTGTTTCCACTTCTTCGCTTACCACCAAACTAAATGTCGCCGGTGGAATTAAAGGCACTGGATTTTTTCTAAGCACCTCAACGAGCGTTGGCAAAGTTTTAGTTTCTGACTCAAGTGGAAACGCTAGTTGGGGCACGCTTGGCGCTGGCGGGGGAACTCAAAACTACGTTCCTAAATGGACCGCTTCTAACACTCTCACCAACTCATTAATTTTCGAATCCAGCGGGAATGTTGGCATCAACACCTCAAACCCTCAATATAATCTCGATGTAAACGGCACCATGAGGAGTGATGGTGATTCTTATCTTGCCTACGATGGTCAGGGCGATATTAATCTTGGAGACTCAATCAGCGATTCCATATATCCAAACGCTGAAAGCTACTCGAACGTTACTTTCAATAATAGTGCTTCAACCTACACCATCTCTGGCTCAAACCCTACTTCTGGTAATGGTGCTGATTTAATCATTCGAACCGGTGACCCGAGAGTCTCTCAAAACACCAGCAACCTCACTATACGGTCAGGTTCGGGTAGTGGTGCAGCTGCCGGTAACATAGAACTTGAAACTTTCAGGAACACAACCGGGAACGGTTTTATTGCTTTTATCACTACCTCCACCTACAAAACCTATCCCGCCACCGGCACCGAAAGAATGAGAATCATAAACGACGGTAAAATTGGCATCGGCACGAGTACTCCCGCCTACAAGCTCCATGTCTACATTCCAACCACGGGTATCGTCGCGGGTTTCCAAAACTCAAACGGCACCTGTACCATCAATCCCACCGCTGGCTCCGCTAACTGCACCTCCGACCTTCGTCTGAAGAAAAATATCAGTGGCGTCGATAACGCCCTCTCTATGATCTCTTCCATCCGAGGCGTCACCTTTGAGTGGAAAAACCAAACCGACTCGGCTCGTCACTACGGCTTTATCGCCCAAGAGCTCGAAAAAGTTGTCCCTGAAGCCGTGAGCACGGATGTGGATGGTTACAAGAGTGTGAGCAAGGATACACTTGTCCCACTCCTCGCAGAAGCGATAAAGGAACAACAATCCGAACTCAAATTAATCCAGTCCGATTTTGATTTCATCAGCCAAAGCATAAGTAAAAGACGAAATTAAAAACTATTCCTGATGGATTTTTCGCTGAAACTCGGCTAATTTTTCCGCCAAAAGCGGATGTCGTTTCAAGCTGGAATCCGATTTGATGATACTCAAAGCCGCTTCGCGGCTGGATTTGATAAGTCCAAAGTCCTGCAATCCTCGCATAGCCATGTCCGGCAAACCAGCCTGGCCAGTTCCTAAAAATTCTCCCGGACCCCGCAGTTTCAAATCTTTTTCGGCGAGCTCAAACCCACTCTTCGCCCCCACTATCGCCTCGAGTCTTTCTTGAGTCGCTTTGCCACTCGATTCGGTAAATAAAAAACAATACGACTGATGTTCACCTCGTCCCACCCTCCCCCTGAATTGATAAAGCTGGGCCAAACCGAACCTCTCCGAACCTTCAATTACCATGATCGTCGCGTTTGGCACGTCCACCCCTACCTCAATTACCGAAGTCGAAACTAATATATCAACCCCCCCCGCCTTAAAATCAACCATTATCTTTTCCTTTTCGGCGGACTTCATTTTCCCGTGTAGCATCGCCACCCTAAGGTTTGGAAATATTTTTTTGGATAACTTTTCGTACTCCTCCTTCACTGTTTTAGCCTCAAGAGCTAAAAGCCCTCCCCATTCTCCATTCTTTTTGTCATAAGCCGTTTGTTCTAAATCGTTTGCCGTTGGCTCAATTCTCGGACAGATCACAAACACCTGTCGTCCCGCCGCTACTTCTCGGCGGACTAATCCGTAAGCGTCCGTTCTTTCCTCCGGTGAAACTATTCTTGTCTTAATCTCTTTTCTCCCCGCCGGTAACTCGTCGATGACCGATACGTCTAAATCCCCAAAAATCGTGAGCATCAAAGTTCGGGGGATGGGAGTGGCCGACATGGAAAGAAAATGCGGAACTAAGGACTTTTTCCGCCTGTCGCTCGTTCTGTCTCGATCACTTTTAGGGTCTGATAGCTCACGGTTCATTAAGTGAGCCCGTTGTCTCACACCAAACCTATGCTGTTCATCAATAATTGTGAGCCCCAAGTTGTGGAAAGTCACAGATTTTTGTATAAGCGAATGAGTGCCAATCACCACTCTTATCTCTCCGCTTTTTACTTTCTTTTGAGCCGCACCCTTAGTTAGTTCTGAAGTTAGTCCGTCCGCAAAGGATATCTTCGATGAGCCGGACG
Source organism: Parcubacteria group bacterium Gr01-1014_20 (assembly GCA_007376265.1). Lineage (GTDB taxonomy): Bacteria > Patescibacteriota > Minisyncoccia > UBA6257 > 2-01-FULL-56-20 > VMFW01. Next base: position 46,047 of record VMFW01000009.1, on the reverse strand, counting down.
TGATAATTCCCAAAACCGGCAAGTTCTCGCTGGGGTGTCGTGCGTGGATGTCCTCAAAGAGTTTTTTAATCGTTCGGAAATGTTGATTGGCCAAAACCTCCGTCGGCGCCATAAAGGCCGACTGCAATTCGGCCCTGGCCGTCACAAGCGCCGCGATAGCCGCCACGATTGTTTTTCCTGAACCCACATCTCCTTGTAAAAGCCGATTCATTGGCCTCCCACGTTCGAGATCTTTGATTATCTCCCATAGTGATTTTTTCTGGCTGGCCGTGAGTTCAAACGGTAAAACACTCAAAATTTTTTTTATATGTTCAATATCAGCGAAAACGACCGGAGACTTCTCGTGCGCCAGTTTTAGTTTTTGCTGAAAATTAAAAAGTTGTAAAAGAAAAAGATCTTGAAAAGCAAACCGGTTTTTAATTGCTTGCACCTCGTCCACCTCGTCTGGAAAATGGATTTTTTGGAGAGCTTCGTTTATACCCGGAAGTTTTTGTTCAATTAAAACTTCTTCAGGAATAAACTCCTCAACCGGGTCTAGGTTTTTTAAAACCGGCTGAACCACGTAGCGTAGACCCCGCGAGGTGAGACCCCTCGTTTCTGGGTAAATCGGAACCAATCGACCAGTGTGTCGGGTTTCTACTCGAGACCTAGACTCTGCCAGTTCGTAATCAGGGTGAGATAAATATATCTCATTGTCGCTTATCGAAACTTTTCCGGAAAAATTCATGAGCCTTCCCGGCCGCAAAATATTTTTTAAGTAAGGCTGATTAAACCAAACAGCTTTAATTGAACCCGACTCATCCTCAATCACGGCCTCAACAATAGTCATTCTTCGTCGCCAACTCCTTCGAAGATCGACGTCTTTCACAAGCCCTTGGATCGTGGCTTGCTGTCCCGGTTCTAAATCTGCAATTCTGTAAGTTTGTGAAAAATCCTCATATCGACTCGGGAAATGAAAAACTAAATCGCCAACCGTTTTTAACCCGAGTTTTTCTAGGCTTTTTAAAAACCGCGGCGTGATAAAGGATATTTTTGAAAGGGGAGTCTCTAGTCGTAACACCGCCCATATTATACAAAATTTAGAAAGTGTAAAAAAGAGACCACGCGGGAGTGGTCTCTTAACTCAAATCATCGTCGTCATCCAGGTTGTCTAGGAAGTCATCTAGCTCCTCTCTTCCGCGAAACCTGTCCATAAAAAGCTGCCACCTCACAACCAGCATTGAAAAAAACTTTCGCCACCACGGCAGCGCCTCCCATCTCTCGAGAGCTTCCCTAGCCGCCTCGCGAGTCATCTGCCGAATCTTCTCGGGATCGACATACTGCTGTTTTTCGTCCACAAAACCTCCCTTCGCGCTAGTTAAATAATCATCCCTACGAGCAATTTTTACAAGCCTACCAACAAAATCGGTCCGTATGTGTTTGTTAAGCTAGAACCGCTGTAGGTTTTCATCTGATAGTAATAGGCCTGGTTTATCGAGTGATCGTCGAGCCTGATAAAATCACTTTGAATATTCGGGTTGTTTTGCGTGAGGAGTGTTTCGTATCCCGAGTTTTCAAAAAGCGACCGCTGAATGACAATTTTTGTCGTGCCCGCTGGCAAATTCTGCCACCCAATTTCAATTTTCTTGTTCACGTGTCGAACCCAAAATATAGCCGTCTCCGGTGTGCTAGTTCCGGAAACCTGACCCGAAGGTGTGTAGTAATAAGTCTGTCCCGGCACTTCGGACGGCGGGCTTGAGGTGGGCGTCGTTTCACCGCCCGGAGGTGTGGATGGGGGAGGGGTACTCGGGCCAGGATCAGCTGGCGGAGTGGCTACAGGCGGAGGCGAAGTTGGAGTATTATTTTGCGGGCTCTGGCTACCACCCGGAGGTGTGCTCGGAGTGCTTGCTCCGGGTGTAGTCGTGTTTGAACCAGTGCTACTGTATTGGATCGAAGCCGTTTCTGAATCCCAGAGCACTTTTCCCGTCGCCCCCAAAGCCTCCGCCTTGTAGAAATAGTCACTGGCTCCGCCAGGGTTTTTTATCTCTGCCGATCCGCTCCTTGAGTTCGTGGCTATCTCGGCCCATAAGCTATCAGTGCTCTCTCCAGTTTTTCGCCGATAAATCTTGAGACTCTTCGTCCCTTCTGGCAGGTTTTCCCAAATCACCGACATATTGCCGTTTTTCTTAACGCAAATACTTAAAACCAACTTGCCTTCCTGGGATCTGGTCAAAACTTGAGCACACTCTTCTAATGTTTTTGCCGGCGATATATTTTCCGTTCGAGTTCTTAAAACAAAATACGTTACCACCCCACCAATCAGAATTAAAATTCCAACTGCCGCCCCAATTACCACCAGATTTGGTTTTCCTTCGGGTGTTTTAAGGGATGGTCTTTTTCTAGCGTTGTAAATATACCCCAAGTCCATATCTATATTCTAACTCTTTTATCCCGTTAGAAATAATACCCAGCCACTTGCGGCGTGGACTGCTGTTTCTGGGTAATTTCCTCGGGATTCAAATACTTCGCAGGAATTTCTAACGGGATTTGGTATTTAATTTCAGGTTCTCATAAAAAACAAAAAACCGCCCGCCTTCTTTCGAAAGCGAGCGGTAAATCAGCACGATAAACTCTTAATGCTGGCCAAGATCAATAGGTTTCGGGATCTTCACCGGTCACCTCGATCACAGCTTGCCGGAATTCTTGTCGCCGAAAGCCCTGTTCAGCTTCGATAATGGGCTTCAAGAGCCACCGTTCAAAACGATTAAGGGGCTTCAGTCCTCGATCTTTTGCGACACCCTCGTCAAACACGGACACATGGCCGCTGAAGCCGATTGCCGTATAGTTGGCCCGCTCACAAAGAGAAGGCAGCTTGCCTACGATTTCGATAAAAAACGTTAACACGTAACGGATCGCCATTGCCACCACAGTTTTCTCCTCGGTTAATCGGTTGAGATTTCCTTGCCAGCTCCGCGACACCAACCTCTGTCGGTTAAGTGTTCGACGACAACTTGGCCACCCAATCCCTTTGCTCTCTCCCAGTCATAGGGTAGGCGAGTGGGAATTTTTTCTTTGCAAATCGGACAAATTCCTTCCCCAGCCGAAACTTCATCGGCTGTCTCATGATCCGTAAGATCATCAAAGTTTTCCATATCCGAAAACTCCTTCTCCCCCAAAGATTCAAAGTGCAAAAATCACTGCCCAAATTCCAGCATATATTAGTAAAAAGTCAATAGAAGGGTCTTTTGTGCACCCACCAGGGCTCGAACCTGGGACCATCTCCTTAAGAGGGAGTTGCTCTACCAACTGAGCTATGGGTGCAATTTTTTATTGGCTAAATTTCGTATTTTCTCTATATTTTCTTGGGGATAAACACTTGTTACATCCCTAGGCAGATATTCTATAATTAAAGGAAATCATGAGCAAGAGAAACATCATCATAACTGCCGTAGTTGCGATCTTAATTGTCATTCTCGTTCTCTCCTACCTGGCCGCTCAAAAATCACCTGCCCAAACCGATCAAGGTGAAGGAGCGGGGGATACGCCCAGTGAAAGTTTGGGCGCCGAGATTGGAGATAAGGCCCAAAACCCCGTCAAAGGGGAGCTTCCAGACACGAATCCCGTCGGTGGAGCCAATCCTATCGATGGCGCTTATCAAAATCCTTTTGGTCAATAAACGCGCAAAGGTTCGAAAGTTTTTCTACCAAATGAAAAAATTTAAAAAACTATTCCCCCTACTTATCCTAATTGTCGGGATGGTGGTTTCTATTTCAGTGCTGGCTCAAACCGAAGAAGTGGGTCTTTCAAACGAAGATGAGATTGAGATTAAAGTAAAAATTCAAGTCACCTACCCAATCGCCGAGCTGGGTGGCTGTGATGATAAAAGTGAGTGCAAAGCTTTTTGCGATAAATCGGAAAACATCGAAAGTTGTGTGGCTTTTGCTCAAAATCACGGGCTGATCAATCAAGCAGACGCCGACCGAGCTCAAAAGTTCAGCCGTAGCTTAAAATCCGGCAGCACTCCTGGCCAGTGCGCCACCCCGGCGAGCTGCAAGGCTTTTTGTAGTGACTTAACCAATATCGAAGTCTGCACTGCCTGGGCCGAAAAAAGTGGCATTAGGGACGCCCATCTCGACGAAGCTAAAAAAATCCAAGGCTACTTAAAAGCTGGCGGATTAATGCCGGGCGGGTGCACTTCTGAAAGTTCTTGCCGGACTTACTGCGAAAATTTTGACCACGCGGATGAGTGCCAGGCCTTTGCCGCAAAAGTTGGCTTAAACATTCACGATGGCGAAGACGGTCCGCCTTCCCAAAAAGTCTTTGAACTTATGAAAGCTGGGAGGACTCCCGGCGGTTGCCGGTCCAAAGATGCCTGCGAAACCTACTGTCATGATCAGTCGCACTTTGAGGAATGCATCGCTTTTGCCGAGGAGGCTGGATTTATGAAAAAAGAAGAGGCCGAGTTGGCTAGGAAGTCTGGCGGTCAAGGACCAGGCGGTTGCCGTGGCCGTGAGTGCGAAACTTATTGCAACGACCAAAGTCACCAAGAAGAGTGTTTTAAATTTGCCGAAGAGCATGGATTGATTCCAAAAGAAGACCTAGAACGCGCCAAGGAGGGCTTTGTGAGAATGAAAGCCGGTATTGAAAACACTCCACCCGAAGTAAGTGAATGTTTAAAATCCAGCCTTGGGCCGAACATCATCGAAGACATTCAAAGCGGTAAGCTTACTCCGGGGCCACAAATTGGAGAACGAATTCGGGAATGTTTCGAGCGATTTGGGGCTCGGCACGACGCCGCGGGTCTCTTCAAAAATGTTCCAGCTGAGGTCTCCTCTTGTCTGAGCGAGAAAGGAGTCGATATTGAAAAAATCAAAACTGGTGAGGTGGAGTTTACTCCGGACATGGGCGACACCATCCGAACCTGTTTCCAAGCCGCCCAACTTGGTGGGCCGGGTGGTTTTGGACCGGGAGGACCCGGAGAAGGTCCCGGTGGCCCCGCCAATCTCGGGGGTTTTCTGCGTTCTGCTCCGCCCGAAGTGACCGAATGTCTTCAGAGTTCCCTAGGCGATCAATTTGAAAAATTAAAATCAGGCGAGCCTCCGACTGATCCAGCCGTTGGCGAAAAAATCAGGGTTTGTTTCAATCAGTTTCGAGGAGAGCATGGGGATAGTGGAGAGCATATGTTCCCTGGTGGACCCGGAAGTGAGCGTGATTTCCCAGCTGGCGAAATGAGGCCGCAGGGCGACATGATGGGGCCGAGACCCCAAGATGTTCCCTCGACAAGCCGATTCCCAGAAGCCGTTATCGTTTGTCTAAAGAGTAAAGTTAGCGAAGAGCAGTTACGCTTACTATTGAGAGGAGATCGTCCGTCACCCGAAACCGAGGGTGTGGTTGGGACATGTTTTAGCGCTGGGAGTAGTGGTCAAATCGGTCCGAGCGGTACGGGCGGTTTTGTCCCTCCCCCAAGTAGTTCGCCAGGAGAAACTGTTTTTAGTCCTAACCCTGCCCAGATTCTCGGCAACTTCCCAGGTCCAGTCGCTGAATGCATAAAAAGAAATCTTAGTGAGTCGGATTTAACCGATTCAGTAAAAGTGAGATCCGCCGCCGAGATATGTTTCAGAGAAGCTGGAACATTTCCAGCTGGCGATCAATTTCAACCGCCGCCAGATGGTTTCACTCCACCTCCAGATGGCAGCACCCAACCACCTCCAAGCGCCAGCATTTCTGCCCCATCTCTATTGGGCATCATCCTCTGGCCGTTCTTGAACCTCCTCCGTTAGGAAATAAACAACTAATCCGAAAATAAAAAACCCGAGGATATTTATCCTCGGGTTTTGGGTTCAATTCAGTTCTCAAGTTTGGTTTTGGAGAGAAGCGCTTTGTTCTGCTTTCTCATCAATCGCGGTAAAGAGGCGATGAAGCACCCGTGAGCTCACCTTGAGCTCGACCTCCTGCTCGTTGAATTCGGAGTCGATGTCAGCGGGATCGGTCTCGGAGGCTAACGCGAAGGCGATAAACTCGTCTTCACTGATGACCTCATCCGTGAGCGCCCCCACGATTCCCGACAAATAAACCTCCGTGTCCTGGTCTCCGAAAAGAGCGACTAGAATTTCCACCGTCGAGTAATCAGCCGATTTAAGATCCTTCAGGATTCCCTTCAGGGCGTCGTCTTCGATGGTGTTGTCGCCATTTTCAATATCAATGATTTCGGCGAGACTCTTACCAAATCCTTGAAGAACGATAATGGCTTTGTCGAAATCTATCCTTTCACGGAGTTTCTCATACTCCTCACTCTCCGAAAGGTCAACCTCGCACTGTTTAGCTACCTCGACTAATCTCGAAGGGTCGCTTTCGATCTCCGTGCCATCCAGGATTTCCCAAAGCGTTTGGCTACTTTTCTCGTAGACAATCTTGATAGCCTCCGCCTCCGTAATACCTTGTTTGGTGAGTGGTTCAATAAAGTCAGAGTCGATATCAATTCCGGCATACTCAATGGCTTCGATCACCTCCCGACATTTCCCAGGCTGGTCTTCAGCCTTAGAAAAGGGCAAAAGGAGCGCCAACCATTCCTCGGAAGATGGACTATAATCCGCTTCGATTTTTTCGGCGATTTCGCACGGGGTATAACCCAAAACGTCGAGTAGGGGAGCGATTTCGGTGTCTTCAAAGTCGAGCGAGAGGCAGGCATTTAAAGCCTCGTCGGTCGAGAGAGAATCTTCGAATCCTTTGGCCACATCTTTGAAATAATCTTTGAGTGGCTTACCCGACTTCCTCTCTTCTCGGATTTGGTCGATGAATTTGTCTCTCGGTAAAACTCCCACGATTGCCGTTGGTTCTGGCGGAGTCACGGTTGTGCCCATACTTACGCTCGGCGACGGGGAAGGGCTAAAAGATTGTGTCTCTGAACTTTGATTCTTTTTGTCCCCGAACCCATAACGGATAAGGCCAATGATGATTACGATTACCGCGATCGTAAGCGCGATAGTCGTGGGGGTAAATATCGATCCGGTTTGATTTGCGTCCATTGCCACCCTCTCTTTCCTGTATGTGGTATGTAAAGTTGTCTGTCGCTTTTATACTTTATTTTATAAATATCGTCAACCCCGTTAGAGGCCGCGAGGGCACGCAGCGTTTCTCTGCCTCTAACGGGGTCAACACGCCCCCATTATTTGTGAAGATTTTTTAAAATAAAAAAAGCCAGTTGTTCGGGAAAAAAGAGGCTCTCTAAAACTACTTCAATATCTTATCTAAATCAAAACCATGAAGAGAGGTGTTTTCAATTTCATCAAGAGGTTTGCCGAATTCTAAAAAGTGTAAAAGGCGAATAATACCGCCATGCGCAACTAGGAGTGCCTCCTCATCACCATCGTTCTCTTTAATTTTCTCAAGGAATTTTAGAACTCTAGTTTTTACTTCCTCAAAAGATTCTCCGGATGGACGCCAGTCGTAATTAAGCATTTTATGTCTTTTTTTATGTTCATCTAAAAACGGTGTTCCATTTAAAATTCCAAAATTTACTTCTCTTAATTCATCGTGGAAAGTAACCGGAACATTTAACGTTTCGTTCAGTATCTTTGCAGTTTCTTTTGCTCTTGCGAGTGAAGACGAGTAAATGTGTTTTATGGTTTTTGGTAAAAATGGCGCTGCATTTTTGGCTTGCTCAATACCTTCTGGTGCTAAAACGTCGTCAATGTGGCCATTGATGATGCCTTTTTTATTTAACTCTGTTTGACCGTGTCTTATGACAAATATTTTCATAAAGTTAAATTTCGAGAGAAGCTAAAACAATTTCTCTTTTTTGTGCCTCCGGAGGGAAGCGAACAAAATTTCAGGGTGAAATTTTCTAAAACCCATCGGTCTTAGTATTTCCGCCACGGGAAAACTTCCGTTTCCCCGACCCCCTTCCCAGTTCGATTCCCTCTCAAAAAAACAACCCAAATTCAGACAATAAAAAGCAGTGTCTAAATTTGTGTGTGCCTCCGGAGGGAATCGAACCCCCACCAACTGGTTCGAAGCCAGTTATGATATCCATTTCACCACGGAGGCGTTTAGAACTCGCTTGGCGACTCACGGGCCGTTTAGCAGTTCTTGCGTATAATCTCCACCCCATTCTAAATAATTTTCCATTTTTTGGCAAAAGACATACAATAGTAAAATATGGAGATAAATTTAGCTTTTCTAATTTTTCAACTTCTAGTTTTGATTTTTTCGGTGATGATTCATGAAATATCCCACGGTTACGTCGCCGAAAAACTCGGCGATCAAACCGCCAAGCTTGCTGGTCGCCTCACCCTAAATCCCCTAAAACATATCGATCCAATTGGGTCCATCATCCTTCCGGCCGTTTTATTTTTTACCGGTGCGGGCTTTATCTTGGGTTGGGCTAAACCCGTTCCCTATAATCCATACAACCTAAAGAAAGACATGAAGTACGGACCGCTCAAGGTTGCTCTCGCCGGGCCAGCTTCAAATCTCCTCGTCCTTATTGTTTTAGGAATTTTCGCTAGACTTGGGGTGGGTTACCTCGACCCTACTTTCATCGGACTCCTGGGTTTCATCGCCATGCTGAATATTTCTCTAGCTTTTTTTAATCTCATTCCCATCCCACCTCTCGATGGTTCTAAAATCCTAACCCTTATCCTACCCAGGCGTTACGCTTTGGCTCTCGAGAACTTAAGTTTTTATGGAATTTTTATCGTTTTTGGTCTTCTGATGTTTTTCCCAAAGGTTTTTTTATACATTTCCCTCCTCGCTGACTTCGTGTTCTATTCGGTCGCTGGTAGCGACGTTTTCGCCATCACTCTAAATCTGTTAGGGAGTTTTGAGACTGGAGGGTAGAAGAATTTGACACGGTGGTAATTTTTCTCTTATAATTCACGGCGTATGTCCTAAGGCGGTCAATCTCTAGAAACCCCTAGCAGTTACCCTGCTCGAACTGCCCCCCTCTGGACAGTTCATTTTTTTAAACCCCACAAGCCATAGTCGACAAAGAAGAATGCCCACTGTTCGTCAGCTAATAAAAAAAGGAAGAAAGATTACCCGGGCCAAAACCAAGGCGCCGGCTTTGTCGTTCTATTTTAATACTCTGAAAAATCGCCCCGTTGACTCCTCGTCGCCTTTTAAGAGGGGAGTCTGCCTTAAGGTTTTTACGACCACCCCGAAAAAACCAAACTCCGCCCTAAGAAAGGTGGCGAGAGTTCGCCTCACTAACGGCTCTGAAGTTACCGCCTACATTCCTGGCGAAGGCCACAATCTCCAAGAACACTCGATCGTTGTGATTCGAGGGGGTAGAGTTAAAGATTTACCTGGTGTTCGCTACCATATAGTAAGGGGTGTTTTGGACACCGGTGGCGTCGCCGGTCGTAAACAGCAACGTTCGAAATACGGCGCCAAGGTTCCCAAAGCTAAATAGTCATGCGTAAAAAAAGAGTTTATAAAAAATATCACGATCCAGACTATAAATATAACCGTGTCGATCTCGGTCGGTTTATTAAATACATCATGAAGGATGGCAAAAAATCTACCGCCGAAAGAGTGGTTTATGATGCTTTTGAAAAGATTTCTAAAGAAACCAAACAAGATCCGATCTCCATTTTTGAAAAAGCTATGCAAAACGCTTCTCCGCTTATTGAAGTTGTTTCTCGTCGGGTCGGTGGCGCTAACTATCAGGTTCCCCAAGAAGTGACTCCAGAAAGAAAATTTATCCTAGCTTCTCGCTGGATCATCAATGCCTCCCGTTCGGTCAAGGGCAAACCCATGTCTGCCAAGTTAGCCGCTGAATTTATTGCCGCCTCTAAAAACGAAGGCGCCGCCATCAAGAAAAAGCAAGATACACATCGCATGGCCGAAGCTAACCGTGCCTTCGCCCATTTTGCGAGAAGGCCCACCCAAAGGTAAGCCACCAATTTAATGAAAAGCCCAGAAAAACCGGAATGATTATGAGGAAAAAGTTGCACGTCACAGCAAATCAGAAGGTATTACTCCAGAGTTTGAAGCTGACGTTAAGTCTGGAAAAATAACCTTTGAAAAACAGATGAATGAGCTCAAGAATTTTTGGGAAAGTATCAAAAATTCTCCATCGGTTCCTACGAATCGCGAAAAGGATCCGAGAATAATCGTGGCAGAAAGTTTGGTTAGGTACGGTGATAGTATTGAAAAATTAAAATCTTTCGAAAGTGATCTGATTTTTCAAGCCCTAGAGAATAGCGAAGAACTTGCTTCTCTATTGAGGCAAATAGGTAAGCTTGATACTTCTATCAAACTTTGCATATTAAAACTTAACGAAAGTCAGTCTACTGAATATGTTGATGAATTGGAAAGGTTGACCACTGAGTTCAACTCGCTGGCTTCAGAGTTTGTCGAAAAACTAAAATCCTTGAACCAATAGCTTTAAAATTACCATCAAAGCTTTTAACTTTGGTTACTTTTTCACTTTGATTTTCTTAACCTAAAACCTTCAACCTATAACCCATTACTATGCCCCGTACTTATCCATTAGAAAAAACCAGAAATCTTGGCATAATCGCCCACATCGACGCCGGCAAGACCACTGTCTCCGAACGTGTCCTTTTCTATACCGGTGTTTCTCATAAGATTGGCGAAGTCCACACCGGGGACACGGTTATGGACTGGATGGAACAGGAAAGAGAGAGAGGTATCACCATCACCTCGGCCGCCACCACGGCCTTCTGGATCCCATCTTATCGTAAGGGAGATAAAAATTTTGAATACCAAATCAACCTCATCGACACCCCTGGTCATATCGATTTCACAGTCGAAGTGAAGCGGTCTCTTCGAGTCCTAGACGGCGCTGTGGTGGTTTTTGATGGCGTCGCCGGCGTTGAGCCTCAATCCGAAACCAATTGGTATTATGCCGACGAGTACAATGTGCCAAGAGTTTGCTTCATCAATAAACTCGATCGCATGGGCGCGAGCTTCGAGAAAAGTCTAAATTCAATCTACGAGCGCTTAACCAAAAACGCCGCCCCCATCCAGCTCCCCATTGGTTCCGAAGCCAATTTCAGCGGCATCGTCGATTTAATCGAACAAAAAGCTTTTAGTTTTGAAGGTGAATTAGGTTCAAAAATAGTTGAGATTCCAATTCCAGAAAACATGAAAGCTGATGTAGCTAAACACCGAAGTTTTCTGGTTGAAAAAGTTGCGGAGACCGATGATGAGCTTTTGCATCTTTACCTTGAGGGCAAAGACATTTCTATTGCAGATATCAAGCGGGTTTTGAGAAAAGCGGTTATTGCCGGAAAAATAACTCCGGTCATGTGTGGTTCGGCTTTGAAGAACAAGGGTGTTCAGCTCATGCTCGATGCCGTTGTCGATTACTTACCCTCACCCATGGATCTCCCACCCATTAAAGGCACCGACTTCAAGACCAACGAAAATATGACCCGTGAGGCTAAAGACACCGAACCCCTGGTTGGTCTAGCCTTCAAGATCGCTACCGACCCCTTTGTCGGTAGTTTATCCTACTATCGAGTTTACGGCGGAATACTAAAGAGAGGATCCTATGTTTTTAACTCCACTAAAAATGAACAAGAACGCATTGGCAGAATTTTGCGCATGCATGCTAACCAGCGAGAAGATGTGGAGGAAGTCTATGCCGGAGAAATTGCCGCTATCGTCGGCCTAAAAAGCACTACTACCGGCGACACCCTCTGTGATCCCGCCTTCCCGATGGTTCTTGAAAAGATCACTTTCCCCGAGCCGGTTATCGGTGTCAGAATCGAACCCAAAACTAAAGTTGACCAAGAAAAAATGGGTACGGCGCTTCGGCGTTTGGCTGAAGAAGATCCCACCTTCCGGGTGGCGGGTGATCCCGAGACAGGCGAGACCATTATCTCGGGTATGGGCGAGCTCCATCTGGAAATTATCGTTGATCGTATGAAACGAGAATTTAAAGTCGAAGCTAATGTGGGCCGACCCCAAGTCGCCTACAAAGAAACAATTTTGAGCGAAGCTGAAGCCGAAGGTAAATATATTCGCCAGTCCGGCGGTCGCGGTCAGTATGGCCACGTTTGGCTCAAAGTTGCCCCGCTTGAAAGAGGCAAGGGTTTCGTCTTTGTCGATGCCATCAAAGGCGGAGACGTTCCCCGTGAATACATTCCAGCCGTTGAAAAAGGTATTAAGGAGGCCCTGAGTAAAGGCGTTGTGGCCGGGTACACAATGATCGATATTGAAGTCACCCTCTTTGATGGTTCGTATCACGAGGTTGACTCCTCCGAAGCCGCTTTCAAAATTGCCGGCTCTATGGCTTTTCAAGAAGCCTCAAGACTAGCCAAACCAATTATTCTGGAGCCGATCATGAAAACCCAAATCATTGTTCCCCAAGATTTTTTGGGTGAGGTTACCGGTGATTTGAACTCCCGCCGTGGCCGCATCGAAGCCATCAATGATCGGGCCTCAATCAAAATTATCGAAGCTAAAGTTCCACTTTCTGAAATGTTTGGCTATGCCACCCAGCTTAGATCTATGACTCAAGGTAGGGGCTCATTCACAATGGAATTCGATTCTTACGAACAAGTTCCTAAAAACATTGAACAACTAATAGTCGAAGGAAAACGCAAGTAGATTATGGCCCCTTAGCCCAAAAAAGTTATTTCCGACCCCCTCAATTTCCCCAATTGACACAAATCACGAAAAGCGTATAATTCAAAGCTGTCACCAATATTAATAAAAAACAAAAATCAGTCGAAAAAATAACATCAGTTAAGAAAATGGCAAAAGAAACATTTGATCGTTCCAAACCACACGTAAACGTCGGCACCATCGGTCACGTTGACCATGGCAAGACTACCCTCACTGCCGCCATCACCCACGTTCTATTTATGAAGGGTTGGGCGAAGAAGGAGGAAAAAGTTGACCAAATTGATAACGCGCCTGAAGAAAAGGCCCGTGGCATCACGATTGCTTTGCATCATTCGGAGTACGAGTCTGAAAAGCGTCACTACGCGCACATCGACGCCCCTGGCCACGCCGACTACATTAAAAACATGATCACTGGTGCCGCCCAGATGGACGGTGCGGTCTTGGTGGTGGCTGCCACCGACGGCCCCATGCCTCAAACTCGTGAGCACATCCTGCTCGCTTATCAAGTGGGTGTGCCAAAAATTATCGTTTTCTTAAACAAGTGCGACATGGTTGACGACCCAGAACTTATTGATCTTGTTGAATCCGAAGTCCGAGAACTCCTAAAGAAGTACAACTACGACGGCGAAGCCACCCCAGTCATTCGCGGTTCCGCCCTGAAAGCGTTAAACGCGAAATCTGCCGACGATGCGGATGCGAAGCCTGTGATGGACTTAATCAAAGCTCTCGACGACTATATCCCTCAGCCAGTTCGCGAACTCGACAAGCCTTTCCTTATGCCGATAGAGGACATTTTCTCAATCGAAGGCCGAGGCACAGTTGTGACTGGCCGCGCCGAACGTGGCAAAGTCAAAGTTAACGAAGAAATTGAAATCGTTGGTCTAAAACCGACTCAGAAGACAGTTGTGACCGGCATCGAAATGTTCAACAAGCTTTTAGATGAAGGCCAAGCTGGCGACAACGTCGGCATCCTCCTCCGAGGCTTAAAGAAGGAGGACGTGGAACGTGGTCAGGTTATTTCAAAACCTGGTAGCATTACTCCCCACACCGATTTTGAGGCTGAAGTCTACGTCCTAAGCAAAGAGGAAGGTGGACGCCACACCCCATTCTTCAAGGGCTACAAGCCTCAATTCTACATTCGAACCACTGACGTTACCGGCGAAGTTACCCTCCCAGAGGGAACGGAAATGGTTATGCCTGGCGACACCATCAAGTTTGCCGTCAAACTCATTGCTCCGGTCGCCCTCGAAGAGAAGCAGAGGTTTGCTATCAGAGAGGGAGGTAAAACGGTTGGCGCTGGTGTCGTTACTAAAATCAACAAGTAGTTTACCGATATTCGTATATTCGGAAATAATTGGTAATTTGTAACTCGTAAATGTCTAAAAAGAAACCCGAAGAACTGCTTCAGAAGATAAGACTAAGGATCAAAGGCTACGACCACAAGCTTGTCGACAATTCGGCTCACCAAATTGTAGAAACCGCCGAACGACAAGATGCCAAAATCGTAGGACCTATTCCGCTGCCAACCGAAATCAGAAAATATACCGTGAATCGTTCAACCTTCGTTCACAAAGATTCTCGGGAACAGTTCGAGCTTCGGGTTCACAAGCGGCTGATTGACATCTTGAATCCCAATCAAAAAATCATCGAATCTCTAAGTAATCTCAATCTTCCAGCCGGGGTGGATATAGAAATTAAGATGATTTAAGCAAAGAAAACCGGGACAAATCCCGGTTTTCTTTCGACGAAAATTAGGCCAATAAACGCCGTCGCTAAACTATCCCCAACCCCTTTACATTAGTCTTTTTATCATCTACAATATTCCCGAGGTCTTAAGCCAGGGTAGGCAACCTCTTTGGTGGATATCTTAATTTCCTAGAATGCGAGTTTTCCTAAAAACTAGCATGACGATGTTCTACACAGCCCTCCGAAGACATCTTAGGGGATAGTGTCCTTGCGATCGTGAGATTTTCGCCAAAGACCGAGGCCCAAACCTCGGTGTTTATATTTTTTATACCCAAAATTTTTTTATGCAGGCAATTTTAGGCAAAAAACTAAAAATGAGCCAGATTTGGAAAGGGGATAAGGTTGTCCCCGTCACTATCGTGGAAGCCAAGCCAAATCAAGTATCGGCCGTAAGAACACAAGATAAAAACGGCTACGGAGCTATTCAATTGATGCTTGGTAAAGCTAGGCGGGAATTTAAAATTTCCGGCGACTTAAAAATCGGCGACAGCATTGACGTTTCAGTTTTAAACGAAGGCGACAAAATTGTGGTAAGCGGCACTTCGAAGGGGCGAGGCTTCCAGGGCGTGGTTAAGCGTCACGGTTTCCATGGTGGGCCAAAAACTCGGGGCCAGAAAAATCGACATCGCGCTCCCGGTTCAATCGGTAGCACGGCGCCGCAGAGGGTCTTTCCTGGCCGAAGAATGGCCGGCCATATGGGTAGCGACAGAATTACTCTTAAAAACATTGAAGTGGTTCAGATCGACAAAGAAAAAAATCAGCTCTTTCTAAAAGGTGCCGTTCCTGGGGCCATCGGCAGTCTGGTTGAAATTAGAACCATGGCCGTGGCCAAATCAAAAAAGAGCTAGACTTTCTTAGAATCCATGAAGACCGACGTATACAATTTAAAAAATGAAAAGGTGGGCAGTCTTGAATTGCCAGCCAAAGTTTTTGGCGCAAAGTGGAAAGAAGAACTAGTGAGACAAGTTCTAAAAGCCCAGTTAGCAAACCGAAGAGACCCTTGGGCTCACGCGAAGGGCAGGGGAGAAGTTAGTGGTGGTGGTCGCAAGCCCTGGCGCCAGAAAGGAACTGGGCGGGCACGCCACGGATCGAGTCGTTCTCCGATCTGGATCGGCGGCGGTAAGGCTCACGGTCCAAATAAAGAGAGGGACTATTCAGAAAAAGTTAACAAAAAAATGCGCCGATTAGCGATCTTGTCGGTTCTGTCGAAGAAATTCAAGGACGGCGAGGTTAAATTTTTTGAGAAACTCGAAACGAGTGAACCTAAGACTCGCGCCATCTCCGGGTCGCTTCGGCTAATTTTGAATTTAGACAAAAAATCCAATAAGTACAATTTACTTTTAGTGCCGGAGAGCGATTCCAAAAACATTTTCAGGGCCGCTAAAAATCTTCAAAAAACTAAAGTTGTCTCTCCCGACTCTCTGAATGTCTACGACCTCTTAAATTTCAAAAATATCTTCATTGACCGCCAGTCGGTTGAGTCAATCGATAAACACTATCGAATTTAAGCCATGAACACCTTCTTTATTAAAAAACCCCTTATCACCGAGAAAGCCACTAGTCTAAACGAAATCGGCAAATACGTCTTTGCTGTCGATCCTCGCGCTACCAAAAATGAAGTTAAGAAACTCATTAAAGAAATTTACAAGGTTGACCCGACGAGCGTGAACATCGTTAACCTTCCGCCCAAAACTAAAAGGTTTCGCAATATTCGCGGTAAAGAGTCAGGAATAACCAAAGCCATTGTTACCCTAAAGGAAGGTCAGAAAATAGATCTCACTAAGTAATCAAATGAAATCCTATTCCCCTAGAACCGCCTCCAGGCGTCATATGACAAACGTAAGCTACTCGAGCTTGAGTGACGTGAAACCTTGGAAACCCCTTTTAACAAGACTCAAAAGCCATGCCGGCAGGAATTCTCAAGGGCGTATTACCGTGCGCCATCAAGGGGGCGGCAACAAGAGACTCTATCGATTGATTGATTTTAAACAGCTAAAATTGAACTCCAAAGCTAAAGTTGAAACCCTCGAGTACGATCCTTACCGAACGGCCTTTATCGCGCGGGTTAAATATCAAGATGGTGTGGTGAGTTACATCTTGGCTTCAAACGAAATGAAAGTCGGCGACGAAATCATTACTGCCCCCGAAGCGCCCCTAAAACCCGGCAATCGTTTAGAGTTAAAAAACATCCCAGTTGGTTATCAGGTTTATAACGTTGAGCTAAGACCACTGCAGGGCGGCCGGCTTATTCGTTCCGCTGGTTCCTTTGCGGAAGTGTTGGCTCATTCAAACGGTTACACGGACCTAAAAGTTGCCTCCGGCGAAGTCCGTCGAGTCTTGTGGCAATGCTATGCCTCAATCGGCCAGGTTTCCAACCCCGAGCATAGTTTGGTCGTGATTGGAAAAGCTGGGCGTTCTCGTTGGCTAGGTATCCGTCCTACTGTGCGGGGTAAAGCTATGAATCCGGTTGACCACCCCTACGGCGGTGGTGAAGGAAGCACCCAACGTGGCACCCGTCGACCCAAAACCCTCTGGGGTAAAATTACCGGAGGTAGAAAAACCAGAGGTAAAAAGAAGTGGTCCAACCGACTAATTTTAAAAAGGCGCCCTAAAAAAAGTAAAAAATAAAACATGAGCCGATCCTCAAAAAAAGGTCCTTTCGTTGACCCCAATATCCTCGCAAAAATTTCTAAAGTTAAACCGTCTGAAAACACAGTCATTAAAACTTGGGCCCGATCATCCGAGATCTCTCCGGAAATGGTGGGGTACATTTTCGCCGTTCATAACGGTAAGGATTTCATTAACGTGAGGGTCAGCGAAGAAATGGTGGGCCACCGCTTGGGAGAATTTTCTCCCACCAGAAAATTTGTGCGTCACGGTGGAAAAATGCAAAAAGAACTGGAGCAGAAAGCTGTCGCGACACCTAAGGCTGCTGCGCCTGCCGCCGGAGCTCCCAAAAAATAATTCTTACCTAAGATGGCCGAACAAATTGCAAAACTTAATTATCTCCGTATTGCCCCACGAAAAGTTAGAGCGGTTGCTAACCTCATTAAGGGTCAGAGTGTAAACGAGGCCGAAGCCCAGCTCCTTGCGCAGAGGCGTCGCCCCGCTGTTCAACTGCTAAAACTATTGCGAAGCGCCGTCGCAAATGCTAAAAACGGTAAGCGTTTAGATCCAGACAAGCTCGTTGTGAAAAGTATTCGAGTCGATCAGGGCCCCATGCTTAAGCGATCTCTGCCTCGCGCGCGAGGTATGGCCACCCCCATCCAGAAAAAGATGAGCCACATCACTCTCGTTCTCGAAGAAAAAGCTTCCCTGAAAGCTTCGCGGTTTAAAATTGTTGTCGCAAAAAGAGTGAAAAGTCCAAAAGCCGAAACGGTGAAGAAGTCTAAAAACCGTCCCGAGAAAGAAGGAGCAACCCAACCCAAAAAAGCGGAAAAGCGCGGCTTTTTCCAAAAGGTCTTCCAGAGGAAAGCCATGAGCGGGTAGATAAAATTTTATGGGACAAAAGATTAATCCACATTCTCTCAGACTTGGAGTCACAAAGAACTGGCCCGTTCGTTGGTTTTTTAGTGGCCGTTTCAAGGAATTTCTAGAAGAAGATGAAGCGATCCGGAAAGTCATTAAAGATAAAATCAGTCAGGCTGGGATTGTTTCTGTGGAAATAGAAAGAACCTCCAATAATCTAAAAGTAATGATTCGGGCCGCCCGCCCAGGTTTTGTAATCGGGAGAGGTGGCAAGGGCATTGAAGACTTAACCAAAGCTATTGAGAAGGCTTTAATGGGTATTCGGAAAACCAAAGAGAAAACTGCCTTGAGTGTCAATGTCGAGGAGCTTAAACGCTCGGAGGTATCGGCCATTTACACCGCTGAGCAAATCGCCTGGGATCTTGAAAAAAGACTGCCTTTCCGGCGAACCATGAAGAAATATATTGATCAAGTCATGCAGAGTCGAGAAGCCAAAGGCATAAAAGTTATGCTCTCGGGAAGACTTGGGGGGGCTGAAATTGCCCGTCGCGAGCACTTAAAAGCCGGTATGTTACCCCTGCAAACTCTTAGGGCCGATATTGATTATGGTCAGGCTACGGCTTTCACCGCTTTTGGAACAATCGGTATCAAGGTTTGGATCTACAAAGGCGATATCTTCGAAGAGAAAAAGAAGGAAAAAGACAGTAAGAACAAATAACCCATGCTTATCCCAAAGAAAGTAAAACATAGAAAATGGCATAAAGGACGGTCTAAGAGTAGGATCGTCGAAACGAGAGGCTTGAGCTTGGATTATGGCCAATATGGTCTGAAGGCTCTCGGCTCCGCCTGGTTAAATGCTCGCCAGATAGAAGCGGGCCGAAAAACCATCACTAACTATTTAAAGCGCCAAGGCCGACTTTGGATCCGAGTTTTTCCTGACAAGCCGATTACCAAGCGACCACCCGAGTCAACTTTGGGCGGTGGCAAAGGCGCGGTTGACCACTATGTTTTCCCGGTGAAACCCGGTCGGGTAATCTATGAACTAGATGGAATCGGTCAAGACATTGCCGAAAAAGCCTTGAAGCTCGCTGGACATAAAATGCCCTTCAAAACCCGAGTCATAACTAAAGACCAAAAATGAAATTAAAAGAAGTTCAGGAATTAAAAATCAAACCAGTCGCTGAACTGGAAAAACTCCTCAAAGAAAGTCGCGAGAAACTTCGAGTTTTGAGGTTTGACCTTGTTGCTGGCAAAGTTAAAGACGTCGCCGAGTTGAGGAGTGTAAAAAGAAACATCGGAAGGATTCAGACGTTTTTGAACCAAGAAAAAAAGTAAATCCATGCAAAACAAAAGCATTCAAAAAAGAAAATTAACCGGCGTTGTGGTGAGCGACAAGATGTCCAAAACGCGGGTTGTTTCGATTTCTCGCCTCAAGAAGCATCCCAAATACCTCAAGTATTTCAAGGCTTCCAGCCGCTTCAAAGCTCATGATGAAAAGAATGAGTACAAAGTGGGCGACATCGTCATTATTGAAGAATCAAGGCCGATATCCAGAGAGAAAAGGTGGACCATTATTAAAAAGATTAATTAGCACCAAACATGATTCAAGAAAGATCTATTCTAAAAGTTGCTGATAATTCTGGCGCCAAGACCGTTCGTTGTTTTAGAGTTCTCGGTGGCACCCGCCGACGTTATGCGAGAGTCGGGGACATTGTAGTTGCCTCTGTCCAGGCCGCCGAACCCAGAAAAAGCGTCAAGAAGAAAGACAAAGTCCGGGTATTAGTTGTAAGACAACGCGAATCCATGCGGCGTTCCGATGGCACCTACATTCGTTTTGATGAAAATGCGGTTGTTCTGGTTGATGCGAAGAAAGAGCCAATTGCCACCAGAATTTTCGGGCCATTACCGAGAGAGCTAAAGGCCCGAGGGTATGAAAAAGTCATGACGATGGCCGAAGAAGTAGTTTAAATACCATTTTCTAAACGGGATGAACATCAAAAAAGGCGACCAAATCAAAATTCTTTCAGGAAAAGACCGCGGCAAAACCGGTTCCGTTCTTAAAGTTTTTCCAAAAGAAGATCGCTTAATTATTGATGGACTGAATCTTTTCAAAAAAAGATCTCGACCAAAGAAGCAGGGTGAAAAGGGCGAGATGGTCAATATCCCCCGGCCCCTCTTCGTGTCGAAGGTTATGTTGGTTTGTAAATCTTGCAAAAAGCCGACAAGGGTTGGATTCCGTCTGGAGGGTGATAAAAAGGTTCGATATTGTAAAAAATGTCAGGCTTCAAATTAAAAAATGGATAGACGCGATACAATAAAAAACTTTTTGGAAAAAATTGTGGTCAACGCCGGAGTTGGCCGACTTAGTGGTCAACCGCACTTTGATGATAAGCTCCTCCCCCAAATCCTGAAAGATTTAGCCGCAATTACCGGACAACACCCAGAAACCTCCACTGCTAGAAAGTCCGTTGCCGGATTTAAGGTGAGAGAGGGCCAAATTGTCGGTTTAAAAGTTACTCTTCGTCGGTCAAAAATGGTTGATTTTTTTGAGCGCCTAACTAGAATAGTACTGCCTCGCGTCCGCGATTTTAGCGGTTTAAGTCTCAAAAACGTTGACGAGGCCGGGATTCTAAATATTGGCATCAAAGAACACGTCGTTTTTTCGGAAATCGATCCCGAGCACTCACCACTCTCTATCTCTTTGGGTATCAATATCGTTCCTAAGGGTAGAAAGCAAAAGAAAGCTATCGATTGGTATCGAGAAATGGGCGTACCTCTAAAAAAGGAAAACAAAAAATAAGATAAAAAATCTATCATGGCAAAAGCATCGACTATTGCACGAAGCAAAAAGAAACCGAAATTCATGTCAAGAATTGTTCGAAGGTGTTTTCGTTGTGGTCGGAAAAGGGCCTATTTAAGAGATTTCGGTCTTTGTCGAATTTGTTTTAGAGAAATGGCTACGCGTGGACAAATCCCAGGAGTCAAAAAATCTTCTTGGTAAAAAAATAAAATGTATCAAGACCTACTATCAAAAATTAGAAATGCCGGTCTAGCCCGCAAGGATTCCTTGCTGGTTCCTTTTTCCGATATGGATTTTTCTATATCCAAAATTCTAGCCAATGGTGGCTATGTTAAAGAAGCCCAAAAGAAAACCATTAGTCGTAAAAATTTCATCGAAATCAGACTAGACTACAACGGCCGAGATCCGATTCTAAAAAACTTCAAGATCATTAGCCGTCCCAGTCGTCACCTCTATTTTGGGTATCGGGAGCTAAAAACGGTTAAGCACGGATATGGCCTGGGAGTCGTCTCAACGCCAAAAGGGGTTATGACCGTTTCCGAGGCTAGACATAGCAAGCTGGGAGGGGAATACCTCTTCGAGGTTTGGTAATTAAAAACATGAGCCGATTAGCAAAAAAACCTATTGAGTTAAAGTCGGGCGTGAGTCTCGTTGAAGACGGTGGTTTTTTGGTGTTTAAAGGTTCCAAGGGGGAACACAAAGTTAAGGTCCTGCCATTTGTTAATGTTGTAATCAAGGACGCTACCGTGAGCGTGACAACCAATAAATCCATGAAGCAGGCCAGGGCCAACCTGGGCACGATGTGGTCCCTAATTCGAAATGCCATAGACGGTGTTTCAGAGGGGTTCAAAAAAGTGCTAGAAGTAGAAGGTATCGGCTTCAAAGCGAATATGGATGGTAAGACCCTTGTTCTTTCCTTGGGGTTCGTGAACCCGATTAGAGTTGAACCCCCGAAAGATATTAGCGTGAGCGTTGAGAAAAATACTATTTTAGTTTCAGGCATAGACAAAGAATTGGTCGGCAGGATTGCCGCCGAAATCCGAGCGCTCAAGAAACCCGAACCTTATAAAGGCAAGGGTATCCATTACCAGGGAGAAGTCATCCGTCGAAAAGCTGGCAAAAAAGCTACCGCAACCGCGGGCTAAAATCTAAGTATCATGAATACTAAAAATCTTTTAAACAAAAAAAGAATCAGCCGAAAAAAGAGAACCAGAGCTAAGATTTCCGGCTCTTCGGAGCGCCCCCGCCTTTCTATTTTCAGGAGCACTCGGTTTCTTTACGCTCAACTTATCGACGATACCAGGCATAAAACCCTAGCTTCCGCAACCACGCGGAGTCTTAATGTCGAAGAAAAAAAGAAAAAAAAGACAGAACAAGCTAAGATATTAGGTGTGGTAATTGCCAAAAAAGCCGTCGAGCTGGGAATTAAAAAAATTATTATCGATCGAGGATCCTACCGCTATCACGGACGAGTGAAAGCCCTAACCGAAGGGGTCCGAAGCGAGGGTCTGAGTATTTAAAACAAAATGCAACGACGAACTTTTACCAAAAGACCAGTTTCGGAATTCAAAGAAAAGGTGCTAGATCTTCGGCGTGTTACGCGCGTGGTAGCCGGCGGAAAGAGGTTTCGTTTCAGAACCACCGTTGTTATCGGCGATGAGAAAGGAAGGGTTGGTGTTGGCGTGGCGAAGGGTCTCGACGTTCAATCATCGATTGCGAAGGCCAAAGTTGAGGCCAAAAAAGACTTGCTTACCATAGCGCTCAAAGATGGTCGAACCATTCCCCATGAAGTCAGCGCGAAATATAGTGCCGCAAGAGTTATAATTAAGCCAGCTGCTGAAGGTAATGGGCTGAGGGCTGGGGGAGCCGTACGATCGGTTTTGAGCCTGGCTGGCATAAAAGATGCGAGCGCCAAGTGTCTTGGGCGTACTCCAAATAAACTTACCAACGCCATGGCCACAATTGAGGCTCTCAAAAAACTTAAAGCTATCCGAAAGAAATAAATTAACCCCCCCATGCAACTCTACGAAATTAAATTAAACCCAAATAAAAAACCGAAAAAGAGAATCGGCCGAGGGGGAAAGCGTGGCACTTTTTCCGGTCGGGGCACTAAGGGTCAAAAATCCCGGGCTGGTCGAAGGCTTAGGAAGGCCGAGCGTGATTTGATTTTGCGCCTACCAAAGAGAAGGGGTTTTCGAAATAAAACCAAAAGCCCAAAGCCGGTTATCGTAAATTTGAGCAAACTAGCTTTAAAATTAAAGCCTCTCGCAGAAGACGGTAAAAAACTCACCCTTGATGTGGGAACTCTGAAGCAGGTGAAAATTCTCCCCAAACACTTTTCCGGCCAGGTAAAAATTCTAGGGCATGCCAAGCTCAACCAGGGTTTTGTCGTTAAGGGGATGGAGGTGTCTCTAGGCGCTAAAAAAGCGATTGAGGAGGCTGGCGGTAAGATCGAAAACCTAAAACCTAGCCTAAAATGAACCGATTCCTCCAAATTTTTCAAATAAAAGATATCCGAAACAAGATTCTAATTGTTTCCGGCCTCCTTGTTGTTTTTAGGATCTTAGCAGCCATACCTATACCTGGCATCGATGTCTTAAAGCTCCGAGAATATTTCGGCAACAACCAACTCCTCGGATTTTTAAATATTTTCTCTGGGGGTGGTCTGGATAACCTCTCAGTCGTTATGTTGGGAGTCGGTCCTTATATTACAGCGACCATCATCATGCAGCTTCTGACCATGATTTTCCCGAAAATGAAACAGATGTACCACGAAGAAGGCGCCCAAGGAAAAGCCAAATTCAACCGCTACTCACGAATGCTTACGGTCCCGCTAGCCGCCATCCAGTCCTACGCTTTTTTAAACATTCTGGCCAATCAAGGCATAGTTTCACACTCCGGAGCAATTGGTTTGATAACGAACGTCCTAACCATCACGGCCGGTTCAGTTATCGCTCTTTGGCTCGGCGAGCTTATCACCGAACAAAAGATTGGTAACGGCGTGTCCCTCATAATTTTAGCGGGTATCGTGACCGGTGTTCCCACTTTTCTACGTCAGGCTTCCGCAACCTTTACCCCTAGTCAACTCCCCACTTATCTTGGTTTTGTCGTGATTGCTGTCCTTTTAGTGGCGGGAATAGTTTTTCTAAATGAAGGCGAACGTAAAGTTCCAATCGCTTACGCAAGAAGGGTGAGAGGCACAAAATTGTATGGTGGCTCATCGAGTTACCTACCCCTTAAGGTAAACCAAGCCGGCATGATCCCGCTCATCTTCGCTATTTCCGTACTTTTGTTCCCTCAATTTTTAGGCCAGATCTTGTCCGTTTTCTCAGTCGATCTTTCCATCAAGGTTACCAACCTAGTGAACGCTTTTCTAAATAACCAATTGATCTACGGGACCTTCTATTTCTTCCTGGTTTTCATCTTCACCTACTTTTACACTAAAATCACCTTTGATCCGAACGAAATTTCAAAAAACCTGCAGCGTAGCGGTGGTTTTATCCCCGGCATTCGTCCGGGAGAGAACACCAGTTCATATTTCTCCAAAACTATTAATCGAACCACGTTTTTTGGCGCCACGTTTTTGGGTTTGATTGCTATTTTGCCGTTGATCATCCAACCACTAACTGGTATTGCGATCTTAAACATCAGTGGTACGGCGATCCTAATCGTTGTTTCTGTTGCCCTCGAAACCATGCGGCAAGTCAGTTCCCAGCTTACTGTGAGAGAATACGAAGGTATAGAGTAAGTTTCCACGTTTTTTGTTTTTCGAGGGAGCCTGTTAGAATTTAAGAAAAGACATGAAAAAGATTGCTGTTATGTTTTACGGGCCGCCCGGAAGTGGTAAAACCACTCAAGCCAGCTTGATCTCCGACAAGTTAGGCCTGTTTCATTTCGACACCGGCCACTTCTTGGAATCGTTAGTTTACGATCCCGAAAACCAAACGAAAAAAGTCATCGTGCGCGAGCGAAAGCTTTTTGAAGAGGGGACACTAATGACTCCAAGTTTTGTTTTGCGGGAAGTTTCAAACGAGACTAAGAAAATTGCCAAAGCTGGTTGGGGGATAGTTTTTAGCGGATCTCCAAGAACAGTTTATGAGGCCCAAAACCTTTTTCCGTTACTCGAGAAACTTTATGGGAAGAAAAATGTTTTTATCTTCGTGATGAAAATAAACGACGCGAAATCCTCGCACCGAAACACCGAAAGATTAGTTTGTTCAACGTGCAATCGACCACTTCTAAAAGAGTTTTATCCGTCGAGAAAACCCAAGCACTGTCCCTTCTGCGCCGGTTCTTTTTACAAACGCAGCCTAGATAACGCGGAGGCCATTAAAGTGAGGGTCAAACAGTACGAAGAAAGAACCAAACCCATCATCAATTTAGCTAAAAAAAGAAAATACGATATTCAAACTATAAACGGAGAACTTGCTCCGTACCAGATTTTTAAAAAAGTTTATGCACACTTTAAAGTCGGCCTCTGAAATAGAAATCATGGCCGAGGGTGGTCGCATTCTAGCCACAGTTTTAAAGAGAGTGCGAACTGAAACCAAGGTTGGAGTCACCACTAAACACCTAGACTCACTTAGTCGCGAGCTCATCAAAGAATCCGGCGCCCTACCGGCTTTTTTGGGTTACCGGTCCACGGGTTCCAAAAAACCTTTCCCGGCTACTCTTTGTGTTTCGATAAACGAGGTTGTCGTTCACGGCCAACCGTCGAAGATGGAAATCAAGGACGGAGATATCGTAAAGCTTGATCTTGGTTTAAGGTACCGCGGTTTTTACCTTGATTCAGCCATCACTGTTCCAGTCGGAAAAGTTCCGGCGGGAGCGAGCAAACTAATCTCTGTGACTAAAAAAGCCCTTGACCTGGCCATTCAGGAAGCCAAACCTGGGAAAACCTTGGGTCACATTGGCCACGCGGTGCAAAGCTACGTAGAAAAGAATGAATTTTCAGTTGTGCGTTCTCTAACTGGTCACGGCATCGGTCGTGGCCTTCATGAAGATCCAAGTGTTTTTAACTTCGGAAAACCGGGTACCGGAGATGAAATTGTGGTCGGTATGGTTTTAGCTATTGAACCCATGGTCGCCATGAGCCACCCTCCAGAAGGCGGTCGGATTAAACAATTGTCCGATGACAGCTTTGCGATTGCCGACGGGTCTCTCTCTGCCCATTTTGAACACACCGTCGCCGTCACGCGATATGGTCCCAGGATTTTGACAATCGTTTAGTCTAAGTAATAATAGTAACAAAATGGCTAAACCATTTCTTTCCATAATTCTTCCCATCACCGAAAAAAGCAATCGCCTGCCACTAGTTTTGTTGGATCTTGATAGGAACCTAAGTAAAGCCGAATACTCGTCAGAGATTTTAGCTATTAATCTAACCGGAGATCATGATGTCTCGGAAGTCGTTAGGAAAATAGGCGAAACAGTAAAAAATTTAAAAATCATTGATAGCGAAGTTGGAGCTTTTGGATCCGCTATCAAAAGGGGCATGCTTCTTACCAGTGGCAACATTCGCCTTCTCGCTCTCTCGGGGCGATCAATCCCGGTCGATCAACTAAACACCATGATCCCTCACTTTAAAAATGGTGCCGATCTTGTCGTTGCGCGCCGAAATTTTGAAGGAGAAAAGAGGAATTATCGAAAATTGGCGAGAAGAATTGCGGTCGAAAAAGCCGCCGGCCTGGTTATGAAATTCTTCCTAAGAGACATCAAAGATCCTTTTTCCGACTTTCTGGCCTTTACTGAGATCGCAGCGGAAAAGATCTTTACGGACCTAAAACCGATTAAACACTTCATTAATCTGAGTATCCTTCTTGCGGCCAAGAAGAACAGCTTTAACGTCAAAGAAGTTTCAGTCTATGTGTCCTAAAAACCCAGATCCTAAAAACTACTTGTTACTGTAGGTAAAAAAAGCTATAATTCAGAGAAGAATATGGACAAATACTATCTAACCGAGCATCGACTCAAGGAACTCCGCGAGGAACTTTCTGAGCTCAAGACTAAAAAAAGGGGAGAGATTGCCGAGCGGCTAAAAAACGCCAAAGACTATGGTGACCTGTCGGAAAACTCCGAATACACCGAAGCCAGAGAGGAACAGGCTCGTGTTGAAGCCAGAATTTTTGAACTTGAAGATGTGCTAAAACGTGTTGCGATTATAGAAAGGAATACAGGCTCCGAAGAGGTTAAAGTTGGTTGTTTGGTCACGGTTAGAAAAGACAATCAATCCCATTCCTACACAATCGTTGGTCCTAACGAAACCGAACCCGAAAAAGGCAAAATCTCAAACGAATCTCCATTGGGCAAAGCGCTTATGGGGCACGAGGTGGGCGATAAAATCAACTTTAAAACTCCCGGTGGCGAAGTTACTTACGAAATCAGTAAGATAGAATAGTTTTTCCATCACACTTTCGACTTCTCGCTTTGTGATCTAATATCCATGCTTCAGGATTTAATTAGCGAACGCCTAAAAAAGCTTGAGGAGGTAAAAAACTCAAGAGTCAATCCCTATCCGGCGAGAACTAAAAAAGCACTCGCTATTTCTAAAATTCTTGAGAAGTTTTCAAGCTTAGAGAAGGCAAAGAAGAATGTTTTTGTCGCTGGCCGAATTTGGAGCATTCGAGATCAAGGCGGGCTAATTTTTTGGGACCTAAAAGACGAGCGCGGGCAAATTCAAATTCTGCTCAAAAAAGCCACCCTCAAAGATTTTAGTTTTTTGAAAAAAGTCATCGATCGAGGCGATTTTGTTTCGGTGAGTGGCCTTCTCTTTAAAACTAAGCGCGGCGAAAAAAGCCTTGAAGCCAAGAGCATTCAGATTTTAACCAAAAGTGTTCGCCCCCTCCCAACTGAATGGTTTGGGGTTGAGGATGTAGAGACCAGATTACGGAAGCGGTATATCGATCTCCTTTTGAATTCCGAAGCCAGAGAGATTTTTAGAAAGAAAGCCATCTTTTGGGCTACCTTTCGAAACGAATTGGGCAACGCCGGCTTTCTAGAAGTGGAAACTCCGGTTCTCGAGGCTATCCCCGGTGGAGCCGAAGCTGAACCTTTTAAAACTCACCACAATGCCCTCGATACCGATTTTTATCTTCGAATCTCCCTCGAGCTCCCGCTCAAAAAACTTCTTGTCGGCGGTTTTGAGAAGGTTTTTGAAATCGGCCGGATTTTTAGAAACGAAGGCATTGATCGCGAACACCTTCAAGATTACACTCAACTTGAATTTTACTGGGCTTACAGCGACTACACCGAACTCATGAAATTCACTGAAAAACTCTATAAAACCGCTATTAAAAAAACCACCGGTGGTCTGACCACCACCTATCAGGGCCAGAAAATCAACTGGGGTAAGAAGTGGGGTGTGGTTGACTATGTTAAGGAATTTGAAAAAGCCAACAAGTTAAACCCCGTTACGGCGAGCCGGGAAGAGCTTATGAAACATGCCGAAAACTTAGATTTGAAGCCAGAGAAAAATTTTGGTAAAGGACGCCTGACGGATCTAATCTACAAAAAAACTGTCCGGCCAAAACTGGTTCAGCCGTGTTTTCTAATCAACCCACCCGTTGAAATCGAACCATTGGCTAAACGATTTGATAAAGATGATCGGGTTGTTGAACGTTTTCAAATCATGGCCGGCGGCACCGAACTTGGCAAGGGTTTTTCAGAGCTGAATGACCCTATCGATCAGCGAAAAAGATTTGAGGAGCAGATGAAGTTAAGGGTAGCCGGGGATAAAGAGGCCCAAATCCAGGACGATGACTTCCTGGAGGCTCTAGAATACGGCATGCCCCCCGCCTGTGGTTTCGGTGTCTCCGAGCGCCTCTTTGCAGTCATTTTAGACAAACCTGTCCGAGAAACTGTTATCTTTCCTCTAATGAGAGGAAAAAGCTAAAACTTGACAAGCAGGCTCTCCATATGGTATAACGCGATCAGGAGAAAATAGCGTGGTGCTATTTTCTTAACAAAGGAGGGAATCTTTGAATTCCTTTAAAATCACCGTTGTGCTAGTGGCTGCTTTAGTGGTGGCTCTATTGGGTGGCTTCATCTGGTTTGTCGGCTCCGAAAACCCAGAAACCCCGGCCGGCTACGTGGGATATCTCACGCAGGGTGCGGTTTTCGGACAAACAAAGTACATTGGCCTGCAAACTGGTCCCACCTCTCCTGGGCGCACCTGGTTGGCCGATGTTCTGAACGTGAGCATCACACCCTACACCTACACCGAGGAGTTTTCGGGAGATCAGCAGGTCCTAACTAAGGACAACCTCCTCATCTCCTTCAGGGTGCACGTTACGTTCGTTGTCCGTAGCGCCGAGGTGAAGAATTTCGTTGAACATTACTCGGTGTTGCACCAAGGAAGTCAGGTGGGCAACATTGTTGAAGCGGCCTATGCGAATTTCGTTCGTGAGCCACTTCGCACATTCTCGCGCGATCAGGTCCAAAAACACAACGGCCTGGAAGTGAAAGACAACATCACGCCGATCGGTGAGGCGATTTACGCCCGCATTCGGAACCTCACCGATACCACACCGTTCGAAATCTCTACCATCGTTGTTGGTAACATCCAGTATCCAGACTTAGTAACCAATGCCGTATCCATGAAGCTCGCGGCTACCCAAGACCTGGAGCGGGAACAGACCAACATCGCGATCGAAGGAAAGAAGGCCGAGAAGCGTGTCGTGGAAGCTCATGGTATCGCCGAGGCGATGGATGTAGTTAACAAGAAACTCACAGTCCTCTACATCCAACACGAGGCCATTGAGGCCCAGAAGGCCATGGTCGGTTCGGAAAACCACACCACCATCTATCTTCCGGTCGGACCAATGGGCGTCCCAATTGTCGGCAACATCAATCTTGACGACGTTGGTCAACCCAAAAAGTAGCTCTTCGGGCGCGTTGCAATTGCAACGCGCCTTTTTCTTTTATATGCTACATGTTACATGACTAAAGTCCTCGCCTTCGGTGTTTTTGATGGCCTCCACGAAGGCCATAAATTTTTCGTTAAAGAAGCAAAAAAACTAGGTGATCATCTCACCGTAGTTATCACACCCGACGAAGCCGTTAAAAGCCTTAAAAATAAAATCCCAGGACTTGGTCTCAAAGATCGAACAGAGCATCTAAAAAAAATAGACCAGGTAGATGAGGTTGTATTAGGGGATAGCCAAATTGGTAGGTGGGCTGTTTTCGAAAATTTTACTCCCGACATTATCGCCATTGGCTATGATCAAGACGCGCTCGAGGTAGCCGTCAAAAAGTATTTTGAAAAAAAAGAGATCAAACCCAAATTTGTCAGGATCAATGGGTTCAGAACTGACACCTATAAAACCTCCCTTATTCAAAAACAAAACGGGTAGCAAGACTTTTTGCCACCCGTTCAAGAATGTGATTTTTTCCTTAGCCGGATTACACTCTTTCTAACTTCTCGCCATCGGCATACGTCAATATTTACGCCCAGATTGTTGGCTGTCTTTTGGGCGCAAACTTCAGCGGTTTCTTGGGCCTCAGCCGGATTTGGATCACAAGCCTCAATCTTAAAGACAAGCTGGGCCCAGTCGGGCAGTTTCGGTCTTTCATTCTCGTAAACAATTTGAAATTGATTAGCCCTTCCCTGGAAAGTGTAGACATATAGTTCTACTCTCACTCGAACCTCCCTTGTTAATGTTCTACTCAAATTTTAGCATATAAAAAATTAAGTAAAAAAATTCCCCGATCCATGATCGGGGAATTCCGGTCTAACCCTCGGTCTTTTGTACAACAATCGGTGTTCCACCTTCCGTATTCGGTATGGTTTTTGCGCCCGAAAGGGACAGTAGTTCTTGTGAGGCATTTAGATCCAGTTCGAGGCGCAGCACAACCGACTCAAACATGGTTGTGTAGTCGCTCGGCTCATCGCTAAAGCGGAAAACCCTATTACTGATTATGGCCAGGCCGCCTTTGCACTCATAAACATCCGCCTGCTTTCCCCGAAACTCGGCCGTTAGGAGGTAGGTGCAGTTATCGCAATCATGTTCAAAAACCGGACCGTCAGAACTTGATACCAGCTTCAATGACACTACCTGACCACTGTTTACGTCATCCCAAAAAACGCCGTCTCCTGCTGCCATCAGGGCCTCCTTTTGTTTAGTTTCAAAGCCAATAGTGCCAAAATCACTCTAAAAAAGCAAGCCATCCTTATTCTTCCCCCTCACCACAATTTAGTTTTGATTATTACTCTTGAGAAAGCTCTCGGAGTGGCGACGAGCTTGGTTCCCGCGAAGCGGGATCGGCGCCGCGAGAGGCAGCGGGCAGTTTGCCGCCGGAGCAAACTGAACCGTGGTTTTGAAAGAGTAATAATCAAAAATTATACCTCCAGCATCTTGGCCGCATCACAAATCATCTTAGTCTCGCCATTCCTGAAGGACATCCGTCCTTGCACTAAAACCACGCTATTTTCCTGCCAAACTCCGCTGGTTTTCGCGAGCGTGCTATTAAAAACTATCACCTCAATCGGCTCCGGCGAAAAATCTTCTATTTTTACAAACGCCATCGGTTGACCAGTTTTGGTCACAATTTTTTTAACTTGCGAAATCAAACCCGCGATTCTAAAAACCTCCGTTTCGTTTTTAATCAGTTGCGCCTCCTTAATTGGTTTTGCTTTGTAGGCCTTTATTTTGTCGGCGTAAGCATTTAGGGGGTGGTCCGAAAGGTAGAGTCCGATCAACTCCTTTTCCCAGGCCAATCTTTCCTGCGCCGAGGCTTTTGTAACTGGTTTCAGTTCTAGTGTTTGAGAGGTGGGATAGTCTGACCCAAAAAGCGAGTGACCGCTTTGAACTGTCGCCGATTTTTTAAGCGACGAACTAAACTTCAGGATCTCATCAATATTTTCAACAATTTGTTTTCTCTCTACGCCCAGTGAGTCGAGCGCCCCACTTTTAGCCAAGCTCTCAAGAGATTTTTTATTCAGGTCTTTGTGTTGCACTCTTGTTAAAAAGTTATCTAAATCCTTAAACGGTCCATTTCTCACCCTCTCTTCGATTAAAGATTGAGTCACGGCCCCACCCACATTTTTAATTGCCAAAAGCCCGAACCTTATTTTGCCTTCACCCTCGGGAGCAAAGCTCACATAGCTCTGATTGATGTCTGGGGGTAAAACCTGAATTCCGCTTTTTTGACATTCGGCAATCAAAAAAGAAATTCGCTCAATATCATTTACCTCCGAGTTTAACAAACTCGCTTGAAATTCCTCAGGAAAATGCGCTTTGAGGTATGCCGTTCGATAACCAATAATCGCGTAGCAAGCCGCGTGGCTTCTGTTAAAACCATATCGGGCGAACGGTTCAAACCAAAGCCAAATCTCCCTGGCCTGCTTCGGGTCAATTCCATTCTTGATCATTCCATTTGTAAGTTTCTCCTCTTGCTCTTGAAGCAGCGCTTTAATTTTCTTGCCAACGGCTTTTCGAAGCGTGTCCGCCTCCGAGAAGGTAAACCCGGCGAGTACTCGTGCCACCTCCATCAGTTGCTCTTGGTAGACCATAATTCCGTAGGTCTTATTCAGAATAGGCTCTAACTTGGGGTGAAGATAACTGACTTTTTCTTTGCCTAGCTTGCGAGCAATGTAGTGGGGGACCATACCGGCATCGAGGGTTCCCGGCCGGTAGAGCGATATCATCGCGATAATATCCTCAAGACTCGATGGTTCGAGTTCCTTCAGGTACCGTCTCATTCCGCCACCTTCAAGCTGAAAAACCCCCGTCGTGTCTCCCGCCCGAAGAAGTTTAAAAGTTGGTTCGTCATTAAGTGGCAACTCCGAAATATTAATCTCCACTTCCCGTCGCTCCTTAACGAGCTTAACCGTCTCTTCAATAATCGTTAGGTTTTTAAGTCCTAGAAAATCAATCTTAAGCAAACCCATATCTTCAACCGCGTGCATCTCAAATTGGGTGATAATGTTGCTCTTGTCTTGTGGCGCCAGTTGCAACGGCAGGTATTCAGTGAGCGGTTCTTTGGAAATCACCGTCCCGCAAGCGTGCACCGAGGCGTGCCTAGCTACTCCTTCGAGGTGACTCGCTGCGTCCAAAACTTTTCTCGCATCTTCATTTTTACTGTAAAACTCATTTAGTTCTGGCACTTTTTCGATCGCTTCGGCGAGCTTCATATTGAAGGGGATCAGCTTGGCGATTTGATCACAAAAAGCGTAGCTCAAACCCATTGCTCGGCCGGCGTCCCTTATGCCAGCCCTAGCCGCCATGGTTCCAAAAGTAATAATCTGCGCCACCCGGTCGTCTCCATACTTTTGTCTCACGTAGGCTAAAACCTCGTCTCGTCTCGTGTCAGCAAAATCAACGTCCACGTCTGGCATTTGAATTCTGTCTGGATTCAAAAAACGTTCAAAAAGTAAACCGTACGCCAAAGGGTCAAGATCTGTTATTCCAAGAATGTATGAAACTAAACTTCCCGCCGCCGAACCTCGTCCGGGCCCAACCGCAATCCCGTGGTCTTTCGCCCACTTAATAAAATCCTGAACAATCAAGAAGTAGTCAGCAAAGCCAGTTTTCTCGATAACGCCTAGCTCCATCGCCAGTCGGTCCTTAACTTCCTGATTTAATTTCTCGCCTGGAAACCTACTACTCATTCTCTCTGCGATTAGCTCTTCAAGGTACTGATTCGCGCTTTTACCATCTGGTTTCTGGAAATTTGGCAGGAGCACCTTACCAAGCTCAATCTCGACTTTGCACCGGTCAGCAATTTTGACGGTGTTTTCCACCGCCTCCGGAATATCTTTGAACTTCTCCATCATCTCCTCCGGAGAGTTTAGTGAAAAATCATCTGCGCTAAGCGTAAGTCTGTCATCATCAGTCAATTTGCTCCCCGTCTGAACAGCCACGAGAATGTCGTGGTAGTATGCGTCCTCCGGTTTGGCGTAATGAATGTCTTGCGTTGCCGCCATTGGGAGTCCCGTTTCTTTCGCCAGTTTTATAATTTCACTCCTTACCTTAACCACCTCTGGAATCTTGGGGTGATCTCCAACTTCTAAGTAAAAATTTCCCTCACCAAAAATTTCCCGGTATTCGAGCGCCGATTTTTTTGCCTCTTCGTAGCGATCGTTTAGTAAGTGGCGGTTTACCTCTCCGCCCAAACAGGCTGAAAGAGCAATCAGGCCTTCGTGGTGCTCCCGCAAGATTTCTTTATCCATCCTGGGCTTATAGTAATAGCCTTCCAGGTTGGCCCGGCTAACCAGCTTGATTAAATTTTTCCAGCCAGTCAGGTTCTCACAAAGCAAAATTAAGTGGTGATATTTCTCTCCCGATTCTTTGTCGAGTCGGCTCTTCGGCGCCACGTAGGCCTCCACCCCCAAGATTGGTTTTATCCCGGCCTTCTTGGCTTTCTTATAAAACTCAATCGCTCCATACAAAACCCCATGATCCGTGATGGCCAAAGAATCCATCCCGAGCTCCTTGGTGCGACTGATCAGATCATCAATCTTAGCCAATCCGTCGAGCAGGGAATAGTGTGAATGCGTGTGCAAATGGACGAATTTTCCCATGTTTAACAATGACATTATAGGTTAATTAGGAACCTCTTGAAACTATACAAAAAAGCCTTATTTTGATACTATTTTTTTGATTTAGCCACCTTAGCTCAGCGGCAGAGCAACTCTTTTGTAAAGAGAAGGTCCTCGGTTCAAATCCGAGAGGTGGCTCCAGGGGAAACAAGCGCTCTTTTAAAACACAATAAAACAAGGAGAGTGAATTGACATCCGAAAAGATTCTCGAGGCCGCCGGAGACTGCAAGCGGCTTTTGGTGGCTAGGAACATTCCTTCCGCAAGATTTCCCGCCGACAGTTTTCCAGATCTTGAAAGCGAGACGTTGGCGCACACCCATTACATGCTGGACGAAATTATCAATGTCTTTATCCCGGCCGACAGGCGAGAAAAGGCTTTTCGTTGGCTTGGATTCGTGCAGGGTGTCTTGTGGAGCAAGAAACTTCTCGTGATCGCTGATTTGAAAAACCAAAACCGCCCTGCTAGCAATTAAACAATCTGTAATAAGGAGGAAACGTGCTTGATCGCTACACTCGTCCGGAGATGAATCACCTCTGGATGAGGAAAGATACGAAGTTTCAAGAATGGCTTAACGTAGAACTAGCCTATCTGAAAGCCAGGTTGGATTCCGGTCAACTTTCACTCGAGGCCTTCGATGCCATCAGCCGCAACGCCAAAATCGTAGTGGAGAGAATTGAGGCACTCGATAAGGTCTTCAAACACGACATGATTGCCTTCATAAAGGCAGTCCACGAAACCCTTGAGGCCGCCGGCGTCGGTTCTTACAAGGAAGAGCTTCACAAATTTCTTACCTCCTACGACGTCGAAGATCCAGCGCTTATTATGATGCTACGCCGGGCGATAA
This sequence comes from Parcubacteria group bacterium Gr01-1014_20, assembly GCA_007376265.1. Taxonomy (GTDB): domain Bacteria; phylum Patescibacteriota; class Minisyncoccia; order UBA6257; family 2-01-FULL-56-20; genus VMFW01. The sequence goes on along the minus strand of VMFW01000009.1, from coordinate 11,072 downwards.
AACTTGTTATTGATGAATTCGAGAGGCTCGAGTCGGCTCTTCGTGATGCGGCTAAAGCCCACAAGTGGACCCTAATGATTGCTCGCACTCATGGCCAGTATGCCGAACCCACAAGTTTTGGCTGTTTGCTACTCGTCTATGCCAATGGCATAAACCGTAGCATTCTTCGTTTAAGGCACCTGCTTGATACCGAGTTAAACGAAGGCAAAATGTCTGGAGCCGTCGGTACTTACGGCGGCATGGATCCCGAGTTGGAAGAAAAAGCCCTCGCTGTTCTGGGCCTTGTTCCCGCCAAAGCTGAAACCCAGATCCTTCAGCGCGACCGTCATGCCATGGTCATTGCAACCCTAGCGGTTGCGAGTGGTACTATCAGTCAAATGTGCCGAACTTTTTGGGAAATGATGCGAAGCGATGTAAAAGAGCTCCGTGAACCAACCACCAACACCCAGAGAGGTTCGTCTTCCATGCCCCAAAAGAAAAACCCAATTTATACCGAACAGGGGATGGGCTTGCCTAGGGTTGTGTCGGCTTGCGCTTCCGCCGCTTTTGAAAACATTTCCACGCCCGAACATCGCGACATTTCACAATCAAGCGTCGAGAGAGAGATCTTTCCGACCGCGACCGGGTTGGTCCACTATCTCGCTCACCGCATGACCTGGTTAGTTGAGAATCTGGTTGTGCGCGAGAAACGCATGAAAAAAAATCTTGAGGTGAACTCTCTTGGCGTTTGGGCTTCTCAAAGAGTGAGAAACGCCCTCATGTCATCGGGTCTCGACTACGACACTGCTTACACCTACATTCAGAAAGCCGCCTTTGCAACGGATGAAGATGAAGAAAATGAAGTTCACCTTTTGGTCATTCTCTCGAGGATGTCCATATCAGAGGATGACCCAAGGACGGCCGCTTCCATCCTGGGTGAAGAAGAACTAGAAGCGTGCTTTAATGCCAAGTCCTACATCGAAGGCGGAGTTGAGCACATCTTTCGTGTTAATGGCTTTTGATCCCTAAGAAGGAGAGTCGTATGCCCCAATTTGTAGTAGTGCTCGACAATGTCCAAACACCAGTAGCCGCCCAACGCTTTACGCGTATCGTCGAAGCGGAGAATGCGAAAAGGGCCCCCGAAGTTGCTTTCGAAAAGCTTGACGAAGAATTACCCCTAATTGATTCAAGCTATACAACCACCCTGGTTGAGTCCGTAAACTAACAAGCACTTAGCCACCCAAACAAAGGGTGGCTTTTTCTTGATTTCCTGTACCTATTTAAGTAGACTATAACTCGTCGCCGATGTAGTTCAGTGGCAGAACGCTTTCTTGGTAAGAAAGAGGTCGTGGGTCCGATTCCCGCCATCGGCTCAAAAATTTCATTAAAATTGACTTTATCAGTCTCTTGATTTATCATTCTTTGGTTGTTATTCCTATTCATAATTCGGTATTCATAATTCCAACCAAAAATGGCCAAAGCAAAACGTGCTGACAATTTAATAAGGTTAAAGTGTTCCGTGTGTAAACGGCTTATCTATAACCGCCGAAACAAGAAAAAAGTGGAACGTAAAATTGAACTAAAAAAGTACTGCGCCCACTGCCGTAAACACACCCTCCATAAAGAAGCCAAGAAGTAGGAGCCATTCTTGATTCCTAATTCATAATTCTCTATCCTAAAGCTCAAGGGAGCTTAGTTAAGTGGCATAACAGCGGTCTCCAAAACCGCGGTCGGGGGTCCGATTCCCTCAGCTCCCGCCAATTTGACGATTGCTGCCCGACGAGGGCAGCTTTGTCTTTGTTTGACGCGCTAATTGCGAGTTGCGGATAGGTTCTAATCTTACTTATTTCACTCTCTGCTTTTGGCAACGCTTCAAAGATTGTTTTGAACACGGGACGCAGTGTTATAGCGATTTTTTGGTCTTTAATGATGAGGTGCGAACCCAAGCAGGCAAAGATGGCTCTTTTGGTATTCATATCGCCACGAGCGAACCACGTGCGGGCGTAGCGGGCGAAATTAAACGTCCTCTCGCTCAAATCGAGCCACTCCTCAATCTCCCTGTTCTGGACGCTGATATTGCTCTCCAGTGCCGCTTTCTGCTTCAAGAGACGCGTGCGTAGGTCTTGATACTGTTGGTCTGAAATAAGCTGTCCATCGGTATTCTCTGGCGAAGAATACTTGAGCAATAGGTTATCCAACTGCTGCGTGATGCGTAGGTGGTCGCGCTCACTGTTCTTCAAAGCGGCTTCGTGTGTTTGCGCTTGCGTCTGGCGTATTTCGTGCAAATCTCTAATCGCCCAGCCCTTGAACTTTTCGGAGATTGTGAACTTTCCGATAGCTTCATCAATCTGTGCGCTTAACTCTTTCAACTCAATCGCTTTCTCTGTACAGTTTTCATCTTTCTGTTTCGTGCAGCGATAATAGACATAATCGTGGATATTGCCGTTCTTTTGACGTTTTATTTTCTGCTCTGCGGTAATCATTGCGTCGCAGTTGCCGCACCGCATCAAGCCAGTGAAAGCGAAGCGGTGCTTTTGTGCGCGCGGTCTGCCATCCCGTCCGAGCAACTTTTGCACTATGTCATATTCTTTCTCTGTTATCATCGGTTCGTGTTTGCCTTGATACAATTTCCTGTTTTCACCCTTGCCGTACTCGAACCATCCGTAATAGAACGGGTTGGTAAAAACTTTGTATATGTTGCTGCGCGAGAGGGGTTTCAACCCCGCGTGTTTCTTCGTGGGACGTGTTTTGAACTTCCATTCATCGTTTGCGATTTTGGCAATTTGCGGAGGCGTATAGTTTCCTGTGAGCATCATATCCCACATACGCCGTACCGCATCGAATCGTTCTGGGTCTTTCAAAATCCAATTTCTGCCCTTATCCTCGTCTCGCTCGCTGTTTTTGTAGCCAAGAGGTGCACGACTCGGATACCAGCCCATAGCGAGTTTTGCCTTCAGCCCTCGCTTCACATTCTTGCTCAACTGGCGGATGTATTCGTTTGCCATACTGCTATCCACACCAAAAACTACTGAATTGTCATCGGGCAGATATTCTCGCCCAACAGTATGAATCGAACGGATAATCTCTCTCTGCAAAAGCCACTGGATTGTCGCGCTGTCTATTGGATTGCGCGAAAGACGGTCAAACTTCCAGCATAAAATACCGTTTGCTTCGCCTTTTTGGATGCGTGTAATCATTTCGGTGAATACTGGACGGATGTATGGCTCTTTTGATGATTTTGATTCCCGAAAGGTTTTTATCACCTTCAGTTTGTATTGCTCCGCCACCTCTTTGAGTTCTGCTTCCTGCGAAGCCAAACTTAATACCTGCCTGTCCTCATCCTCGGTGGATTTGCGGCAGTAAACGAAGTATTTTATTTTTGAAGTTTCTTGTTTCATAATCAAATCATTTTTTTCTTGATGCCTCACTATCCAGCCACGCAAGAATGAAGATGGGGAGAAGGATAGTCAAAATGTCGAAAGGAGCGTAGCCAGTCAATGCCTCCTCGAAAATGTTGCCTGATTTTTGATAAGACCTGTACATAATCATTCCGAGATACAACAAAGACAGGATTCCAAAAAATCTCATCAGCCCTTTGCTCAAAAAAGAATTGTGGTCGTCGTTCATAGTCATTGTTTGCGACGACTCCCGATAAAACACAAAGGGAGCCAGCTCGCACCGATTGGCTACCCACGTCCAGATCACCCGTGAGGGTGTCCTTAGTGGCAATCGGGGAACTGACCCCCTTTCCACCCGCTAAGGACAAATAAACCCTCACGAAGGAGCTGAACGTAGGTAGCACTATAATTATACTCCTCTGACAATCTATGACAAGCGGATAGTTATGAACACTGATTTTGAGCATATTGTTGGACATTCTGGTTTGATTTCGGTTGCGCGCCGAGCGGATTTTGAATCTCTTAACTGTTAGTCCCCATATAGTATTCATAGCAGTGATAGTAATGACTCCGTATAGGAAACTTTCCCTTAATTGGAAGACAATCATATAGCCAATAGTTACCTATTACACAGTTATCCTATATTGTTCACTATTACTATTAGCTATTGAGTATTACCTATGAGGACGAGTTTAAGAATTGGTCTGCCTCGTCAGAATTGAGGTCATATACTTTTGCATAGTGTCGCTTATGCTCGGCATCGTATGCCTCCCAAATCTTCGCTTCCAAACGCTCCCAAAGGTCTTTGTCGGGTATGTAGAAGATGGGATGGTATCTGCCACCTCTGTCGGCGTAGGAAGGCGGCGTGAGCCATAATTTTCGATTTCCTGCGGCTTTGGTCTCATACTGCGATTCCTGAATCCTGAATCCTTTGACAGTAAAGTCGCCGAAGTCGAGAGAGATGATTGCTTTCAGTTTGCCTCCCTCAACGACCTTCACCTTAATTCTTATGTCGTTCACATTTAGTGTCATATTCATTACTCCATTGCTTTTTAATCGGGCGATAGATGGCATCAAAGAGGGTCAAAAGCTGTGTGGCTTCTTCCATCGCTTGTTCATCGGAAATCTCCGTGCCAATTTCTTCCTTCCAGATTTCCTTGAACTCTTGTAGTGCCTTATCGGAAATCATCGCTCGTACAACCTTGCTTTAATTACTTTGAGCTGATTGAAGTAATCCTGCGGCTCAACTCTTAATTCGCGCCGCCAGTATTGATTCACCACTTCGAGCAACTCATCGCCATTTTGAAACACGAACACCGACCTTTGGGGGCTAACCCTGTCCAATTCCTCGACAACGAATCCAGAAACGCAAAGAGCCGCAGTGAGCGCGAGGTCTGCGGTGCGGAAATCTTTGTTATTCTGGTTCATTGTCATATTGCGTTTGTAGCGCAATTAAAAAACGCTACTGTGGGTAGCGTATATGAGCGGCTATGGAAACAACCCGACTCGGAATGAGTCGGATTTCAAATCAATCTGGCTTCAACCAATAGTTCGAGTTCCGATACCTAATAAGTTCTTCAACTCCCAGCCCCTTTTTTGCTTTTGCGTTTATCCTTCTGCTTGCATCGCGGATGCCCGAACCCATATCTTTTTCAGAGTCAACAAGCTCGGTAATATCGGTTTCAGAAACTGACTTACCAATGGGATACTTGAGCAATGCAAATAGGACATCACCTTCCAGTATTCCGCTTATGTCGCAAAACTTCCCCTTAAAATGTAAGATGCCTTTTTCTTTGTCGAACCATAGGGATTCAGAGGGGTCTGGCTGTCCCAGTTTCTGCTCATCAACATAAAAGATATACACTGGCATTTTGTATACGTTGTCGGCAGGAACTTTGTATTTCGTTGTGCTCTCTGGGTCATAATTTGAGAGTGTCTTTTCGGGCGCATAGAAGATTTGTAGGGTTTGGACTAATTTTTCATCAGTGAGCTGCTTAAAACCGCGTTCGATGTCCTGCCGTAAGAAGCCAGCAGCAAACAAGGTTTCTTCATACAACTCAACCTTATTATTCCCAGATTTGTTGATCTCAAGTACTTCCCGAATGAGGGCAAGTAACTTGGCTCTTGTTTCACTCATTTTCATAGTCATTATCGAAAAGGTCAGTATGACAAAAGTTGACCTCTTTCAGTATTCATAATAGAATAAAGTCATAGAATCTGCAATTTTACCTAATATGAAAATCTACACCATTCAAGAAGTCGCAAAGTTGCTCAAGTGTTCGGAGCGGCAAATCTTCCGCTATTTGAAGCAGGATAAGTTGGGAGGATCGAAGCAGGGAAAGTGGAGATTCACTGATGAAGATGTGCGAGCGTTTCTGAACGCTGGCAGAAACAAGCGAAAACCCGCGAAGAAGTAACGCCTTCTCAATTTTTATGACAATGACAACATCAAAACGTAATATCAATACGGCTCTCGCTTCATCAAGTAGGAGGGCAGTGAAACCATTTTTGAAATGGGTTGGTGGGAAAACCCAATTACTGTCGCAACTTCGCAAGTTTTACCCATCAAACTTCAATCGTTACTTTGAGCCGTTCTTGGGTGGCGGCGCAGTATTTTTTGATGTGAAGCCGAGAAAGGCATTTTTGAATGACATCAATTCAACTTTAATTACCGCGTATAAGCACGTTCAGAAGGAAACTGATGAATTGGTAAAACACCTTCACCGACTACAAAATAAGTATCGAGCGAAATCGGAAGAAGGACGAGACGAGTTTTATTATGAGATGCGCGATAGGTATAACGATTTGAGAGATGGGTCTTTGGATAAAACAGCGCATCTTATTTTCCTGAATAAAACTGGATTCAATGGACTATACCGAGAAAGTTCCAATGGTGGATTCAATGTCCCCTTCGGACGATATAAGAATCCGCTAATTCTTGACGAGGAGAACCTACTTACAGTCGCAGAAGCACTTACTGGTGTTACCTTGACTGCGCTTTCGTTTGAGAAAGCTGTCGCAGATTCACGCCGTGGCGACTTTGTGTATTTTGACCCTCCATATTACCCATTGAATGGGACGGCGAAGTTCACAAATTACCACGAAAAGAACTTCCTTGAAGACGAACAAGTAAAATTACGCGATGTTTTTATTGAACTCGATAAGCGAGGATGTTACGTGATGATGAGTAATTCCCACACCGATTTTATCAGTAAGCTATACAGCAGGTTTAATAAACACGCGGTGCTTGCTAATCGCGCTATCAACTGCAAAGCCGAGGGTCGCGGCAAAATCAAAGAGTATGTAATAACCAACTACAAGATATGAGCAAAACTTTTGAACTTTGGGATAAAATCTTTGCCGTGAAGCAGTTTGATTCCAAGCTGGATTTGCACTTCATAACTGCGGACGAAATCAAAACCATAACACGTGCCGAGCCAAGAATTATGGCGAAGATGGATAGCTCCGCCGACTTGCCGCCGATATTCAAAAAACGCGGGTACTTTCTCTTGCCCGTGAAGAACGGCAAGTATGCAATCGTGCGCGGAGACGGCTTTCATAGGTTAGAGGATACAAACAATGCAACAAATCACATCTCCCGCATCAAGTTTCCTCTCACCACCGCAGGCAGAGGTTCGAGTGAGATGCAATATCTTGATTACAGTTTTAATTCTGGAGCACTTGAGAGTGTATTAGGCAAACAGCCACTATACCAGTCCATACGAGGACGGGAGTTTAGCAAAGAGTTTCGATTCTCGGTGAATAAGACATTGCTTGAGGTAGCATCTGTGCAACTTGAGGTTGATTCTGGTTTGGAGGGCGAGGATTCAATCGTGCTGATTGAAGCGAAGATGGATACGCCAGAGGATTTCATTATTCGGCAGTTATTTTATCCCTATAACCACTTCAGGGTAGTGTCGCCCGACAAGGTCATCATCCCCGTGTTTTTTACCTACGAACCGTCAACAAAGACCTACAATTTTTGGATATACGAGATTCCCGATGCGGCGAACTACAACTCTATCCGTTTGCGCGAAGTAAAATCAGTTAAGATTGCGAGCGAACACGAAATTGAGCTTGCGGACATCAAGCCGAAAGGGATTGTGGAGTATAAGGACTTGATCCCTCAAGCCAATGACGTGAACAAGATTATCGAATTAGTTTTCAAAGTAAGCGAGGGTACAAACAACTATCGTGATGTTGCCGAATACTTCCAATTTGATGAACGACAAAGTAGCTACTATCGGGAAGCTGCGGAAGCACTTGGTTTAGTTTCCTCTCAAGACGGAAAGTATCAGCTAACTGATGTGGGGAAAGAGTTGGTACGACTCCCCGTGGAAAAGCGCAATCTATTCTTCTCGCAACTCCTCGCTGATTTTAATTTGATTAGGAACGCTCTCGACATCCTCAAAGAGAAGAACAGATTAAAGCAGACAGATGTAGAGAAACTTATCGCTAAAAGCTCAAAACTTACTGGAAGCACCATAGGTAGAAGGGCTGGCTCATTGATGTCGTGGTTGCGTTGGATGTCTGAAGCAACTGGTTCATTTAGTATGGAAGATGGTTACTTCAGATTAAAAAAATAACTATGAAGAAACTCCTTACCGAAAAGTTCGTCAAACAATCTATTATCAACTGGCTGTTTCGCAATGGTTGGGGTACAAACCTGCGAGTCGGCGAATTGAGAGACAAAGGAGTTGATATTCGAGTGAGGCATAATAAGTATTCACGCTACTTTCTGATTGAAACTAAAGGTGAGGGCATTATCAGACAAAGTATGGAGGTTGCTTTCATATACTCGCTTGGGCAGATTATCACACGAATGAAAACCGATGGATCGACAAGATATTACTTTGGACTTGGCTTGCCCGAAAGTTGTGCTTCGATTGCGCTTCGTCGTCTCCCGTGGCAAGTGGCAAAAAAACTTTTGCTTTACGTGTTCTCGGTTGATAAAAACGGCAAGGTGAAATTATACGATTGGCGAAAGCTAAAAGCAGCGCAAAGAAAATGATTGATAAAAACGAAATTGATGCAAAATCAGAAGAACTCGGTGTCCACCCGTCCAATGTACAACGAGATTATGTTTTCGGTTGGTTGCTTTCTGGTATCCACAACGCTTCGGGCGATTTGAAAAGTAAGCTCATACTGAAAGGCGGTAACGCTTTCCGAAAAGCGTATTTTGAGCACGCTCGTTTCTCAAACGATTTGGATTTCTCGGCGCAATCGGAAGTTGATCCTACTTCACTGGTCTCGGAAATCAACAAAGTTTGCGAGTATGTGAGCGACAAAACTGGCATTAAGTTTGTTCTCGATGAGAACAAAGTGGAACTCAAGCGTGGGGCTGATGAGGACAATAAGACCTATGAGGCAAGGGTGTATTTCAAAGGTTTCTATGGCGAGGAACGCTATCACATCAAAGTCAAAATGGATGTCAAAGAGTTTGATAGAATCTTTCTTCCGATACAGACAAGAAACATCGTCCACTCGTATTCGGATGCAGCAGAGTGCACGGGGCAAATCTCTTGCCACAAGCTCGAAGAGTTGCTTGCTTCAAAACTTAATGCCCTTTTGCATAGGTATCATTCTCCAGACCTTTACGATTTCATCTTCTCTGTATTCTTTCAAAAGGCACTTAATATCAATAGATTGGAGGTTGTTTCAACATTCTTGAAGAAGACAATATACGAACCGAATCCAACAGTGGCAAAGAACCTTTTGCTGGAGTTGCCCTTCCAAACATTCCGCGCGATTTGGAATGAGTTTCTTGTTTGCCCCAGACAATCTCTGATTACTTTTGAAGATGCCGAGGTACAGTTCAAAAGTATCATCCCGCAGTTATTCGGACTTTTGCAGCCAGCTCACGCTTTTGCTGGCGGAGGATATGGAGGCGGGCGTACTCTCGACTACTTCTCGGCTTCCCACAGGAACACAATTATGGAAGCGGGGCGAATCAGAAAGATGGTTCGCCTTGTATATGACGGACTGGAAAGAATGGTTGAGCCGTATTCATTGAACTATAAGATACGAAAGGATGGTGTCGGGCGGGAATACTTTTATGGTTATGATAGAAGCGGAGGAAGAAGCGGAGTGATGAGCATAAAATCTTATACCGAGGACAAGATTCAATCCGTAGAAATAACTGATGAAACTTTTGAACCACGATACCCGATTGAGTTATCGCGTGCTGGAGAATCATTCGGGCAAACTTATTTTGCCAAACCATTTTCGAGTACACCAAGAATCAGTACGCCACGAGTACAGCGAACGAGACGAACTACAACGAGAGTGCGTTCGTCATTCGGTACTACATACACAATTCAATGCGGTGTGTGCAACAAGAGATTCAAGCGTTCTTCGTATGACACGAAACTCAATAAGCACAAAGACCGTTTCGGTAATCAATGTTACGGCTCTATTGGCTATATGGTTTAGCGTCTGATGAGATTTGCTTCTGGTTGAACAGGGCAACCCCGCCGCGATTACGAAAGTCGCATAGAGAACTCCCACCACCCGAAATCAAAATTGAGCCGCGAACGGCTCAAGAAGGACGGGGGTATGCCCGTTGAGTTGTTGTCCCTATGCCTTGTTATGATTTGATTAAACACGGATGGTCTTGTTACGACGTTTTTAGTAGCTCATAGTCGTTTTTAGCCGTATGACAACAAGTGCCAGTGTGTCTGACAAAGAATGTCCCGTGTCGTCTGTACCGAAAAGCCAGAAATCGCTATACTATCTCTGCTGATTCAAGCGATAATTTCGGAATGAAGAACCAGTTGGACGGGTTCTGCCAATAGGTGCGAACATCGTCCACTACGCTCCGCAAAGAAAAGAGGATACCTTAACGGTGTCCTTTTTTCTTTCGGGTAGTTCAAGGGGGGAATCGGACAGTGAAAGGGGTCGGGCGCGAATGAGGCAATTTGATCAGGGGCGAATGCGGCAATTAATGAGGCAAGTAATATATTACATACATCTTTTCGCTGTGAGTGTTGAAGCTAGCCGTAATATGTGCTGGTTTGGGGCGGCAGTATTATTAGTACGTTAACACTCTCTTGCATGCATTCGCACTGCCCATTTTTTATTATTTTACGGTAAGAATCGTGGGCAATGTTTTAGTTCTTTAACAATTTAATAAAAGGTCGAAAGGAAATAAATATTGAAAATAATAATGAAAATCTCAAAAAAAATAGCAGTTTTTAGTTTGTTTTTCGCGGTAGGGGCCATCTTTGCATCGAGTAATTTCATGGCCTTCGCCGCCGGTCCAGCCCCCGTCAATCTTTTGTCGGCGGACAATTTCGCGATTCTCTCAAGAACCGGGATTACGAACACTGGAAGCCATACAACTGATATAACCGGAGACATCGGTTCTAGTCCGATTACTTCTGCCGCGATGAATACTGTCTTTTGTTCCGAAGTAACCGGAACAATCTACGGCATTGATTCGGCAGCCGAATACGTTGGGAGTGGCGATACAATGTGTTTTGCGGGTAACCCACCCTTAGCTAACAAAACTCTAGTGGACAACGCAGTACTCGACATGGAAACCGCGTACACCACTACCGCTGGAATGACGGTCCCTGCTCCTACTGTCGAACTCGGTGCTGGAAATCTTGGTGGACAAGTTCTTGTACCCGGAATTTACAAATGGAGTTCTGACGTCATCATCCCCACCAACGTCACCCTCTCGGGTGGCGCCAA
>VMFW01000008.1 GCA_007376265.1 Parcubacteria group bacterium Gr01-1014_20 | reverse complement strand
TTATCAGGCAAGAAATTATATCTATGATGCCAACTTACTATATGGACCGCCGCCTAGTTTTCCGCTCACCAGCGACAACTACACCCAGATTTCGTGGGAAGAGATCAAGTGATGCGAGCTTGTTATTTATCGAAACCGCGGTTCATTTTTCTCCTGCGGAAAAATGTCCGCTGTCTCTCGGCGCTAGAACCCTTCGCCAAAACTCAGGGACCAAGCTTTTAGCGCCTCCGAGAGCTTTCGATAAATAACAAACTAAATTGGAGTAAGGAGGGGTAGGGGGGATGTGTGGTAAAATAAAGTTGATGAAAAAAGGGATGACTTTGATGGAAATCGTTATCGTAATCGCTCTTTTGGCGATACTTTTGGCGGTGGCGGTGATTGGTTTGAATCCAGTGGGTGAGCTTGCTAGAGCCAGGAATTCTCAAAGGAACTACCACATAAACGCGATTGTTACGGCTGTGAGACAAAACATCGCGGACAGCACCCTTGGCACTTTTACTTGCGCGAGCGGGGAGGTTCCGACTTCGACGAAGCGAATGGCGGTGGGTTCGAGCACTTACTACAATATCGCCCCTTGTTTAGTGTCGACTTATCTGAACAATTTGCCGTTTGATCCAGCGGCTACCGGAGCGCACTGGACAAGCGCGAGCGACTACAACACGGGTTACAATATTTTGAGGAATGCTTCAACAGGCGAGATCACGGTCTCGGCGCCTTTCGCAGAGCTTGGTAAAACTGTTTCGGTTACCCAGTAGTTTTCAGGTTCTCTATAATGGCTACCTCGAGGGGGACAATTGGGAAGGGACTGTAGCGGATTTCGGTGTAGGCTGTGATGAGGGATTTTAGAAATTTAATCTGCCGATCAACATCAGTTCCAGCGGCTAATTTTTTTAAGACACTAATTTCTTCAACTGTGAGTTCGGAGGAGAAGAAGGTTTCAAGCGCCGGGTTGGTTTTGAGGCTCAAAATTTTTCGAAAATAGTGAATTAAGTCCTTGGTGAATTGAGTGAGGTTGACCCCCTCTTCATTTACTTTTTGGATAAAAACCAGGGCTTCCTGGACATTGTTTTGAATAATCAATTCGGCAAGCCGGCTAACTTTTTTTAAGCCCACTCGACCGGTGAGATTTTCCGCAATTTCCAGGTCAATTTTTTTTGTTGAGGCGCTTAACTGATCGAGTAAGGATTCAGCGTCGCGGAAGCTGCCTTCCCCGCCAGCCGCTATGACTTCGAGCGCGTCGTCATCAATGTCGATTTTTTCGGCCGTGGCGATGGCCTTCAGTTTCTCTAAGATTTTTATTTTAGAGGCTTTTTTAAAGACAAACCTTTGGGTACGCGAGGTAATCGTGGCGGGAAGTTTTTCGTATTCGGTGGTGGCGAGGACGAAACAGGCGTGAGCCGGGGGTTCCTCGAGGGTTTTTAAGAGAGCGTTAAAAGCTGGCCCGGTTAACATGTGGACTTCGTCGATGATGTAAACTTTATAGTCACCCTTGGCGGGGGCAGTTACGATTGAGTCTTTCAAGTTTCGGATTTCGTCGATGCCACGATTCGAGGCGGCGTCGATTTCGACAACGTCAAAAGAATTACCCGATTCGATTTCGAGGCAATGCTCGCAGGTGTTGCATGGCTCGCCTTCCCCGGCGAATTTTTTATCAGTTTTCCTTTTTGAACAGTTAAGAAGTTTGGCGATTAGCCTGGCGGTGGATGTCTTGCCAGTGCCACGAGCGCCGTAGAAAAGATAGGCGTGGCCAATTTTGTCGGCTCGAGCGGCGTTTTTTAAGATCTGGACGGTCGTTTCTTGGCCCAAAAGATCCGAGAGCAATCTTGGGCGATATTTTCTATATAGAGCAAGAGCCATACGTAGGATTATAAGGGACTATGACAAGTTCTTAAAGCGATTGACTTTTACTACATTTTAAAGTATAATCCAATGTAGATTTCGTGACAATCAAATGAGAGATTTTTGAACATAAACTGGGAGGACGTAAATGGGAAGCTCTGGTTCGAGCGAGGCAGTGTTTGAGATAACCGCGAATCACATCAAGCTTTTGGAAGAATGCTACGTTCAGTGGCTGAACATAGAGTTTGGTGCTCCGGGGATTGATCCCAAGAGGCCATACGGTAACAGCATGATGATTTATGAACAAATCGCGGAGATTATTGGCCTACAACTTGTTAAAATCGATGATGAGGTTAGAGCAACGAACGAGCAGAGAGAAATCTGCAGGAAGCTACATGAAGAGTTGGAGATTGTTCTAGCTATTCTACTTTCAAACCCACAAGCTGGAATCCAGCCCGGAAAATATGTCCAGAACGAAAGCGAGAAGTGGGAAAGGGTCCCTTGAGTCGCTTTGAACTAATAATAGCCCCTGTATTTGCGGGGGCTTTTTCTTTTGATTGCGTGGTTTTTTCGTGATAAGCTAACACTGTTTAACAGACACTTTTCATGAAATTTTGGGGCTTAATTACTCTAGTCTTTATTTTGGCTTTGGCCGGATTTTTTTTGTTTTTAAGGGAGGCGAGGGTGATTCAGATTTCAACCCAAGAAAATGAATCGAGTACGACTGGAGCGGTTTTGGCCAACGTTCCACTCGACACACTCGTTACCCCAGAGGCGGCCGAGGAGAAACCCGACTTGCCGCCAGCTGGGAAAAACAGTTTTGGTGACCTGGGTTATCAAACCCAACTTTCTAATCCGCCGGCGGTGATTAAGGGTATATACGTGACGGGTTGGACGGCTGGATCGGAAAAAAGAATTAACGCTTTGGTTGAGTTGATTGATAAAACCGAGGTGAACGCCATTGTTATCGATATCAAAGACTACTCTGGTTTTATTTCATACGATATAAACGATTCCCAATTCGAATCGGCAGGGGCGCTTAAAGAGCTCCGAATTTTGAAGCCGAATCTGCTTATAAAAAAATTGCATGATCATGGCATTTATGCGATTGCAAGAGTATCGGTTTTTCAGGATAGCATTTTGGCCAAGGCCCATCCGGAGTGGGCGCTTAAAAATAAAACTACTGGGGAGTTATGGCGGGATCGAAAAAGTTTAGCCTGGATGGACCCGGCCTCGAAGGAAGTTTGGGACTACAACGTGGCTTTGGCCAAAGATGCCCTGGGGCGGGGTTTCGATGAGGTTAATTTTGATTACATTCGGTTTCCATCGGATGGGAATCTTCAAGAGATTGAATATCCTTATTGGGATGGTCTACGTGAGAAGCATTTGGCGATGAGGGATTTTTTTAAATACTTGAGAGAAAATCTAGGAGAAGCCAAGATATCGGCGGATCTTTTTGGGTTGGTAACGGTTGCAATTGATGACTTAGGAATTGGTCAGAAGCTTGAAGACGCCTTGCTGTACTTTGATTTTGTGGCGCCTATGGTTTATCCATCTCACTATGCAAATGGAGTTTTTGGATTTGCGAGCCCAGCTACCCATCCTTACGAGATTGTTCACAATTCTATTCTCGGGGCGATCACGAAGATCAAAAACTTTGAGTTTGGAATTCCAGGCGACAGTTCTTCCACGGTTAATAATTCCGGGACTTTACCGGCTATTAAAATTAGAGAGGCGCGGGCGAAACTCCGACCGTGGCTTCAGGATTTTGATTTGGGTGCTGACTACGATGCGGAAAAAATTAGGGCTCAAATGAGAGGGAGTGATGAGGCGGGAGGGTCGGGTTGGATGCTTTGGGACCCGAAAAATATTTATACGAGGGAGGCTTTGAATTTAGAAACACAATGAGTAACTATGAGCTTAAAACTGAGCAGTTTTCTGGTCCGATCGAGAAGTTGCTTGAGTTAATCGAGGACAGAAAGTTAGAGATTACCGAGATAAGTCTCTCGGCGGTTACCGAGGATTTCTTGAGCTATATGAAGAAGGTGGCTGGTTCTGATTCGGCAGAGAGGCCTTCGCCAATGGCACTTAGGCTCTTGGCTGATTTCATAGCCGTAGCGAGTCGTTTAATATTTTTAAAGTCAAAATCCCTTTTGCCAGGCGAGGAAACCAATGAAGACGAGGAGAGTGAGCTAAAGGATTTGGAATACCGTCTGCGACTTTATTCAGAGCTAAAGCCAGCCGTAAGGGCGTTGGCTTTGGCCTGGAAGAGTGGTAAACCCCAATATAGCCGACCGTATTTTATGACTCATCAATTTTCTAGTCTGGAGGGATCAGGGGAGGGAGCGGCTTTTTACCCTGGGGGAAACGTAAGTTTGGGAAGTTTAGCCGAGGCCTTTAACATACTAGTCTCTGCTTTCAAAGATGTTGAGGTTGATACCCAAACAATCAGGGAGAAGGTGGTTAGTTTGGAGGAAAAAGTAAAAGAGATTATAGCTAGGTTAAGTGAAACAGCCAGTTCCAGCTTAAAAAGTTTATCAGTTTCAAAGACCAGGTCAGAGATCATTGTTATTTTTCTCGCGATTTTACATTTGGCTCGAGAACAGCTCGTTCATTTGGAGCAGGAGGGTAATTTTTCTGATATAATGGTTAGGAAGAAATAGTTACTAATTACGAATTTGTTACGAATATACGAATATGGACACAGATACACATAACTCTAAAGTCGCGGAACTCGAAGCCCTGCTTTTTATTCACGGTGAGCCGATTGAGGTTGATAAGGTTGAGAAAATCTTGGGTTTGGTTGGAGGTGAGGGTGAGACATTAGTCAATCAACTCTCGGAGGAGTTAAAAGTTGGTGGCCGAGGGTTAAGATTAGTTTTTGATGGCGAGAAGGTCCAGATGGTGACCAAGCCGGAGTTCGCTAAGATTCTTGAAGACTTTGTTAAAGAGGAGTTAAGCGCAGATCTTACGCCGGCTGGTCTCGAGGCGCTCTCAATAATAAGTTATCTCGGTCCAATTTCTAGGAGTCGATTGGAGTATTTGAGGGGGGTAAATTCTATGTTTACCTTGCGGAGTTTGATGCTTCGGGGGCTTATAGCGCGCGCGCAGGATCCGAAGAGGGCCAACGCCTATTTATATCGAGCCAGTTTTGACTTATTTAAACACCTTGGAATCGGCGGGTCAAAAGACCTGTCAGGATATGAGAGGTTTAACTCGTTGGTTAAAAAGTTTGAGACTCCTCAAGAGCAGGAGGTGACTGTTTCTGGACCACCGCCGCCAGTTACAAAGGATGAAAAGAATGAGAGCTAATTTTGAAAAATTTTTATTTTTGGGAGTGATGGTGGTTTTGACGTTTTTCTTTAATCAGAAAACTTATGGCAATCTGGCTTCTCTGGGTGAGGCTTTTACGGTTTCCGCTGAGTCTCACCAAACGGTTTTCTCGGGCCAGAATTCAGAGGGGTTGGTTACGGTGGGAACGATAGAGTCAGGCGATCAGAAAGTTTTAAACGGAACGAGCGAAAATCTCTCAAGCGAAGAGGACGGAATTTCGAGCGAAATAAACGAAATCATAACCACTCCGAAAGTTGATAAAAACGAACTACTTAAGGTGGGAAAGGAGACTTCCACGCCAAGTTTAACTTCTCAAGCCCAAGCTGGTTCACCTGATGGGGGTTTTTTTTCAGGCGGGGCGGAGGTGGTGGGCTCCGTCACCGCTAATCCTTTTCGAAAATATGGCGAAGAGAAACCTAATTTAGGTTTGGCGGAGGCGGTTTTGGTTTCTGATCTTCTGACCGGGGAAGTCTACTTTAGCCTGAATCCAGACAAGCGTTGGCCAACGGCTTCGATTACAAAACTGATGACAGCCGCGGCCGTGTTTCAAAAAAACACCTTGAACGCGCAGGTTGATGGCGGGGTAATTCTCGCGGGGGAAAAGTATACCGCTTACGACTTGTTAGAGAAAATGCTGATTTCTTCGAGCAATGAAGCGGCGGAGGTGCTCGCCACCTTCTATGGTTACAGCGATTTTATGGTTTCAATGAACAGCATGGCTAAAGGCTGGAGCCTAAGTGAAACATTCTTTAAAGATCCAGTAGGAATATCGGTTTCCAATCAATCTACGGCTTTTGATTTGCAACGGATCGTTAAGCGAATTTACGATACTTACCCAGATGTTCTTAAAATAACCAGAAGAAAGTCGGCGGATGTGACCGAGATTAACTTAGGACGAAAGCAGACGGTTTTGAGTAACAATGAATTTGCCGGGCAAGTAGATTTTTTAGGAGGGAAAACCGGATATACTGAAGATGCTCTAGAAAATCTGGTTTCAATTTTTTCGTACAACAAGCGTCCGTTGCTTATTATAATTTTAGGCACCCAAGATCGATTTGGGCAGACAGAAGGCTTATTCAGTTGGTTTAAAAGAAATTATAAATAATAGTTTTCGATGATCGGCTTACTCGGATTAAATTTCATTTTCGGTCAGGCGATTAGGGTGATACTTATCACCGTGATCGCTTTTTTGGTGGCTCTCGTACTTACCCCGTTCTGGTTCCGGATTATCAAGAAATACCAGATGAGAAAGCAGATTCGGACGGCAGATGAGGCTCCGGTTTATAACAAACTTCATAAAGCCAAGGAGGGGACACCGACGGCGGGCGGGCTGATTATTTGGACAACCGTTGCTTTACTAGCTCTGTTTTTCAGTCTAATGGCGTTTATTTTTGATGGGAATTGGGAGTATCTAAATTTTATTGACCGGGCCGAAACTTACTTGCCGATTGCGGCACTACTCATTGCCGCGCTCTTAGGTCTTTTCGATGACTGGTTGGGGGTTTTAAGAATAGGTTCAAGCGGCGGAGGTTTGAAGGTTCGTTATAAGTTAGTTGCCCACACCCTGATCGCGGCGGTCGGAGCGTGGTGGTTTTATTTTAAGCTGGACTGGCATGTGATCAACATTCCTTTTTTGGGAAACTTTGAGATAGGTTTTTGGTACTTCCCGCTCTTCATGTTCATTATTATCGCAAGCGCTTTTTCGGCGAATGAAACTGATGGACTGGATGGTCTTTTGGGTGGGGTTTCCCTCTTCGCTTTCGTGGCGCTTACGGCGGTCGCCTTTGTTTTGGGGCGGTATCATTTAGCGGCCTTTGGTGGGGCGATTATCGGGAGTCTTTTGGCGTTTTTGTGGTTCAATATTTACCCGGCGAAGTTTTTCATGGGGGACACTGGTTCGATGTCTTTAGGGATTACGATGGGGGTAGTGGCGATGCTAACGAATACGGTTTTACTTTTGCCATTTTTCGCCATCATTTTAGTAGCGGAGTCGCTTTCGGTTATTTTACAAATGATTTCTAAAAAGGCTTTTAAAAAGAAGATATTTCTATCGACGCCGGTGCACCATCACTTTGAAGCCTTAGGATGGCCAGAATCGCAAGTGACCATGAGGTTTTGGATTATATCGGCAGTGTTTGCTTCATTTGGGCTTGTGATTTTCTTTTTGGCGAGGTTCTTTAACTAGTTTTTCCGAAGCGCAAGAATTTTCTCACCTCGGATATTTTTTTGACTAAAAAATTCCTCTGCTCGCGCCGTCGCGCTCCGCAAGGGTTCGAAAAACCCTCCGCTTCGGAGGCGGGTCTAGAAAAATAAAAACCCTCGCTGGTGGCGAGGGTTGATGTTGAGTTTGGGATTACGCGGGGTTGTGGAGGGGGATGAGTTTCAGGATGCGCTTGCCAATCAGTTCTCGGCTCACGATGCCGCCTAAAATTGCGGAGATGCCGCAGACAAAGAATGCGTCGGTGGTGAGCCAGGAGACTACGCCAGTCAAAGCCCAGACGCCAGCGATGAGTCGGCTTTGCGAGTGAATCAGGCGGAAGAGGTGCCAGAAGAAGAGGCCAATAGCTTTGGCGATTTTTGGGATGTTTATCACTACCAAGAACAGTATTCGGATTGGCCAGTAAAGAAATACTGCTAGTGGGTTTGCAAGAAGTATTACTTTTTTCATGACTGTTGGCCATTCTTTCTCCTTTTCCATTACCGCTGATGTTGCAATGAAAAATATAAAAATGCCAAATACACCAAACAGCATTAAAAGTACCGGATCAATGAGCACCGATTTTTTGAAGAAAACTCCCAAGACTACTAAGTTCATGGAGCAAGCGAGCCACGCACAGGTAGTTAATGCCCTTTCTTTTATTGCTTTCCAATCAGGTTGCCATCCAGTAGCCGTTTCCCAGGCTTTGGGGATAGCTGCTAAGACAGCTTTGAACTCGTAAGCCAGATAGCCAACCAAACCGCCCACGAGAGGTCCGAAGACCCAAGCTAGAGCGTCGCCGAGTTTGGTGGCTAGCGCCACGCCGGTTAGAAAACCGATGGCGATCGCGAGGATAAGCGTACTGGTTTTTCCGTTCAACTTTCCCTCCTTTGTTAGGATTTGATTATCAAGTTTCTTGGGTAGAGACTAACAGTTTTCCTTTTTTTGTCAATCCGTTCGACGACATTTTTAATTTTTTGATGGTGCCTCGGGACAAGTAAAAAACCCTCGCTGGTGGCGAGGGTTTGGAATTACTTAGGGCAATATCCCGGTGTAGGGCATTCTTTTCCCAAAGATCAATTTTGGGCGTTCGACTTGATTGGTGGGGCTAGTGTCGCGGCCTTTGAGTTGGTAGTTTACAGGCTCCCACGAGGTTCTTTCAAAGGTTAGGTACGGCCAGTACCAGATGCTCAAGAAGGCATTCAGGCCGGCGATCTTATTTTCGGTTTCCAGCATGCCGATACCCATTTTGTAATTTACCAGAACCATGGAGCATTCGGCGAAGTGGAATTCGCCGTTTTCGTACCAGACTAGGTTTTCCGGAATAGGGAAACTCTCATGGATTCGGATTCGGCCATCTTGTCGGTACATGGTCGGAAAAAATACGGTTGTGACTTTCCATCTTTCGTTTTTGAAGACGCAGATGTCGAGACAGCCAGCATCGGTGGCTTCGGGGTCTTTTTCAACGTACTCATCCCACATCCTGTCCGCGATTACCGTTGTAACCGTTTTACCCCTTCCTGTCCAGACAAAGGAAATCTTTTTTGAGTGATCGATGACTCGGAAGGGATCGCCGACGCGACCACCGTCGCCGACGACGATAGTTTTGAAGCTGACACTATCTTCGCTTGCTTGCGTTTGGCAGGCCGGCTCACTGATTTTTGAGAGTAGCATCAAGACTACCAGGGGACCCAGGCTTTTCCACTGCATTTTTGCGCCTCCTTGCTCGAACGAGTTTAGGGCTTATTGGTTTTGAGGTTTCTCTTTCCACGCTGACTGGGTCGACGCCCTCCAAGATAAAAATAACCCAGTCTTCTTCGTTGGCCAGATTTTCGAGAAACGGTAGGATGGAAGTAAGTTTGCTGTCTCCGAAGTCTAGTTCGCTTTCGCCGTTGGGTTTGATGATTTCGATAACACCCCAGGCGGCGCCGTTTACATCATGACAGATGCTGTCGATCCTAAGATCATCAGGATCTTCAATGATCTCTACGGTGAGTGGTTCACTGGTTGTTTCGGCTTCGCCCGAATCTAGCTCTTCACGGGTCCAGTACTTGATCGGATAACCCATACCCCTCCTTGGTTTAAGTTTTTAGGAACTTATTGGAAAATAACATAAACGCACAGAGCTGTCTAATTGCTGGCGCTTTTTTTCCGTGCTATTCTTAGAACAAATTAATGAGGCAGTCCGAACTTTTTTCTAAGGTTTCAAAAAACTTTCCGGCTGATGAGGAGGCTTTGAATGCTAAACTTTTGATTCGAGCTGGATTTATAAATAAGGAGATGGCGGGGGTGTATTCTTTTCTGCCTTTGGGTTTAAGGGTGATAAGAAAGATAGA
This sequence comes from Parcubacteria group bacterium Gr01-1014_20, assembly GCA_007376265.1. Classification (GTDB taxonomy): domain Bacteria; phylum Patescibacteriota; class Minisyncoccia; order UBA6257; family 2-01-FULL-56-20; genus VMFW01. The sequence continues at coordinate 30,652 of VMFW01000008.1, read as the reverse complement.
GGCCATTATTCGAGAAGAGATGGAACTTGCCGGAGGACGGGAGGTTTTGATGCCGGTGCTTCACCCGAAAGAGAATTGGGTGACAACCAAAAGATGGGAATCGTTTGATGCCCTCTATAAAGTGAAGGCGCGAGATGGGCGAGAGATGGCGCTTGGTCCAACACACGAGGAGATTATTTTTCCGCTCGCGAAAAAACTCATAAATTCCTACAAGGATTTGCCGATTAGTTTTTACCAAATTCAGGACAAGATGCGAGATGAGGCGAGGACTAAATCCGGAATTTTGAGAGGTCGGGAGTTTTTAATGAAAGATTTTTACAGTTTTCACGCCAACGAGGCTGATTTAGATAGGTTTTATGAGAAAATGAAGGGGGTTTACGCCCGAGTTTTTGAGCGTTTAGGGCTTAACGCAAGACTCGTGGAGGCTTCCGGAGGCACTTTTTCAAAATACTCCCACGAGTTTCAGGTTTTGACTTCGGTGGGTGAAGATGAGATTTACTTTTGCGATAAATGCGATTTTGCCCAGAACAAAGAGGTCTTTGGGTTGGCCAACCAGGCGACTTGTCCGAGCTGTAAAAAGGGAAAGATTGAGGCTTCAAATGGAATCGAAGTGGGTAATATTTTTAAACTTAACACTAAATTTTCCGATCCATTTCAGGTGACCTATAAAGATGAGAAGGGGGAAGAGAAGCCAGTTTTCGCTGGTTGTTACGGGATTGGAATATCCCGAGTTCTTGGGACGGTGGCGGAACTTTTCAACGACGAGAGGGGTCTGCTTTGGCCGCAAGCGATCGCCCCTTTCCGAGTTCATTTAGTTGAGCTTGAGGAGGGTAAGGGCGATACGGTCTATAAAGATTTACAGGGAGCCCAGGTTGAAGTACTCTATGATGACAGGAAATTGACGCCAGGAGAGAAGTTTGCCGAGGCTGACCTGATTGGGATTCCCTGGCGATTGGTGGTAAGTAAAAAAACAGGCGCGAAGGTGGAGGTTAAGCGTAGGGATGAGGAAAAGGCAGCGCTCATCACTCTAAAAGAATTTTTGAATTTACTAAACTAATGGCCCTTCTAGATAATTTTTTTAAGGATGTGGGAATTGACTTGGGTACCGCTAATTCGCTTGTTTACCTAAAGGGGAGAGGAGTGGTGGTGAATGAGCCGACGGTGGTGGCCATGAATAACAAGACCAATCAGATTTTGGCGGTTGGGGATGACGCAAAGAGGATGCTCGGACGCACCCCCACCCACATTCGGGTTGTTCGCCCTTTGGTAAGCGGGGTGATTTCAGATTTTGAAATGACTCAAGAGATTATTCGGAGTTTTTTGAAAAGAGTGAGTAAAAATTCCGCTTTTAGTTTTCGAAAAGGGATTCTGGCTATTCCTGACAATTTAACTGAAGTGGAGAGAAAGTCGGTTGAAGATGCCGCTATAAACGGAGGTTGCGGAAAGGTTTATTTGATTCAATCTCCAGTGTCAGCGGCCTTAGGAGCTAACTTGCCTATTCACCTGCCCACGGCGAGTTTGATTGTCGACATTGGGGGTGGGACGACGGACATAGCTGTGATTTCGATGGGCGGGACGGTGGTTTCTAAAACGCTTAAGGTGGCCGGTGATCGATTTAATGAAGACATCATTGGCTTTATTAAGGAGGAGTTTAAACTTGATATCGGTGAGCCAACGGCGGAATTGGCTAAGGTTTTAGTTGGCTCGGCTATGCCCCATGGCGAGAAGCTTGAGGTAAACGTGAGGGGTCGAGATTTTTCGTCGGGTTTGCCTCGGGAGATTTTAGTGAAGGATACCCACATTCGGGCGGCTTTAGCTAAATCTATTAAGAGCATAGTTGATTCTGTGAAAGAAGCGATTGAGATGACTCCACCAGAGTTGACCGGGGACATGCTGAAACAGGGGATTTATCTTTGCGGTGGCGGGGCTTTGCTTAGAGGTTTACCCCAGCTTATCGAGCGTGAAACTTCGGTGGAAACTTCGGTGGTGGATGATCCTTTGACTTGCGTGGTTAGGGGTCTTGGAAAGATTGTCGATAGATTTGACGATCATAGGGAACTCTTGAACAACCCCCTGAAACCGATGACAATCAATCTTTAAACCGAGAAAAGAGTGAGAAGTTCTTTGGGGGTCTGTAATGCTAGAAAATGAGAAAAGAGAGATGGTTTCTTGTAATCCCAATAATTATATTAATCTCCCTAATTTTTCTGGGACCGGGGGTGGGTTCCTGGTTTAGGGGTTTTTTGGATGGTGGTTTTGTTTATGACGGGCCACGACTCGGCGAGGCAATCTTGGAAAACGAGATTCTGAGGGCAGAAGTTTACCGGCTAGAGGCCCTAGACGAGCAAACGTTTAGAAACTCGGATAGTGTTGTAGCTTCGGTTTTTTCGAAGTACCCTTTTAATTTTAAAAATGAGATTTTGATTGATGTTGGGGAAAATGGAGCTTTAGAGTTCGGGCAACCAGTGGTTTTTTTGGGGGGGTCTGGACTCTACCCGCGGGGATTACTCTTGGGAAAGGTTGATAAGGTTTTTAGGGATAGTTCCCTGGTTCGAACTGTTTTTGACAAGGAATGGCAGTCTTCGGTCAGAATTGGCAAGAAGGGATACTTAGCCTTGCTTCAGGGCGGGGGTGAGCCTGTGATCAGACTGATCCCGAAGGATGCAAAAATTAGCGTGGGAGACGTTGTTTACAGTGTTCAACCTGAATTCCCGAACTCGCTTCCAGTCGGCGAAGTTTCGGAAGTTGGACTTTCATCTGACCAAGTTTTTCAGGAAGCGAAACTTTCCTTTCCTTACGATTTTTCAAATATAAAGGCGGTAGCAGTTTTGACTAACAATGACTAGGGTGCACGAAGGGGGTCGCTTGTTTTTCTTGAGCTTAATCCTTGTTTTGATATCCACCGTTCTTCAGCTTAACTTTGATGACGTTTTTAACTTTAGACCGGATTTTGTGCTAGTGGCGCTTATTGTTTCCGCTTTTTTTCTGGGTTTTTTCGAATTAATCTTTGTCGTACTTCTTTCGGCCCTCATCATTAACTGGCAGCCGATTCTGAGCTATGAGATTTTGATCTTGGTTTTGTGGCCAATCTTGGTTTATTTTTTAAATCGTTTTTTCCCCGGGAAGGCATGGTTTAATTCATTGATCATGATTGCTTTAGGTATTTTTATTTTGTATGCCTCGGTAATTTTTAGAAATTTTTTGGACAGCTCTAGGTTGATCGCGCTTGATGTTTCGGTGTGCCTCGTTTTTGGTTTTCTAATTTTTAACTTATTTGAGAAGTTGAAAACCAAATAAACCTATGTTTCGATTAAAATCTCAACAAGATCTATCTTTCGAAGAGGCCATAAGTGACGATTGGTCAAGTGATTTTGAGGTGGCTGAGACACCGTTATCACCGCGGTCGCTTTTTTACCTGTGGCTGTCAGTTTTTATTTTAGGCGTTATCATTGCTGGACGTTTTACGTACCTGAATTTTTTTAAAGGGAGTTTTTACGCGCTTAGATCTGAAGCAAATTCTGCAAACCTTGAAAAAATTTCAGCACCGAGAGGGATCATTGTTGATCGGAATGGGCAGGTTTTAGCCGAAAATAAGCCGGTTTTTCTAGCACTCCTCAAGGTCGGTGAGTTCACGCGAAATGAGGATATTCAGGCCTCCACCCTCCAGGCTATTTCTGAGATCCTTGAACTCGACACTCTCGATATCTTGAGCCAGATTAAGAGTGGAAATGACGCAGTTTTGGGTGATTCAATTGTTTTAAGTCCAGACTTGACCCAAGACCAATTAGTGAGGTTAAAAGCGCTGAATTCTAAGGCTATCCAGATTACAAGCGGTTTTCAGAGGTTCTACCCGGATCGTCAGATTTTCTCCATGATTCTTGGATACACTGGCGTAGTTGATGGACGAGACTTGGATAATTATCCAGAATTGACTGGACAGGATTTTATCGGGAAGGCTGGGGTGGAGCTGGTTTATGAACGCGAGCTAAGAGGGACGCCCGGATCTTTCATTCGAGTAAAGGATGCAAAAGGGAAAGTTCTAGAGGAAAAAGGAAGTGATGAGCCAAAGATTGGTAGGACCCTAAAACTCACGATAGACGCTGATCTTCAGCGTTATTTTCACAAACGAATGGAGAGCGGACTTAACGAACTAGGTCGGAAAATTGGCGTGGGAATTGCCATTAATCCAAAGTCCGGAGAAGTGTTAGCGATGGTCAATTTTCCTGGTTTTGATGGGAATATTTTTACCGGTTCTGGGCATACGAAGGCGATAAAAGAGGTTTTGAGCTCGCCTCTTAAACCAATGTTTAATAGGGCGATTAGTGGGTTTTACGCGCCGGGTTCCACTATTAAACCACTTGTAGCTGTAGCCGCGTTAGAAGAGGGTGTGATCACTCCCCAGAAATACATTTTTTCGCCGGGATTCTTGGATGTTCCCAATCCCTATAGCCCAGATCAGCCGACAAGGTTTTTAGATTGGCGTTATCAGGGTGATGTGAACTTGGCCTCGGCCATTGCTCAGTCGAGCAACGTTTATTTCTATACCGTTGGGGGTGGCTCTCCGGTTCCTGGAGGGATGAAGGGTCTGGGAGTCGCGAGACTCCGTGATTGGTGGCAAAAGTTCAATTTAGGTAGTTTGACCGGGATTGATTTGCCGGGAGAAGTTAAGGGATTTTTACCAAGCATTGAGGATAAAGAGAAAAAAACTGGAAAGCCGTGGCTTTTAGGCGACACTTACAATGTTAGTATTGGTCAAGGAGATTTGTTGGTAACACCGATTCAGCTTCTAAGTTATATTGGGGCGATTGCAAATGGCGGAAAAGTTTTAAAGCCGTTTTTGGTAGCCGAAAGTAAATTTCCGGAGGTTGTTAAGAATGTTTCGTTTGCCTTAAATTCAATTAAGGAAGTTCAAAAGGGGATGATCGCGGCCGTAAATTCAAAACTTGGGTCAATCTACACGATGAGCGATCTACCTTTTCAAGTGGCGGGAAAAACGGGAAGCGCTCAAGTCAAGAACAATGTTGAAGTGAATGCTTTTTTTGTGGGTTACGCTCCCGCGTCCGCTCTAGTTACACCAGACAAGCCAGCTCTAGAACCACAAATCGCCATTTTGGTTTTGGTTGAAAATTCTCGTCAGGGTAGCCTGAATGCGATTCCGATTGCGAAGGATGTTTTCAATTGGTACCATGAAAATAGGTTTAAGAAACAATAGCTTCGAATCATGAGCGAACTAAGACAAGATTTAGTTTCGGGTGACTGGATCATTATGGCGCCCGAGAGGTTGCGACGACCACACGATTTTGTTTCGAAAAGAAGGATCCGAAAACCTTCGCCTAAGGCGGGGTGCCCGTTTGAGGCTTCTGCTTTCAAAAAGGACAAGAGCTGGTCTCCGGTTTTAGCTTTTCCCAATCTTCAAGACTGGCGGGTGATTGTGACCCCTAACAAATATCCAGCCTTAACCCGTCGTGAAACTTGCGCCAAGGTCTTTAAGCGGGGTCCCTATAATTTAAGAGAGGGTGTGGGATGGCACGACGTGGTAGTGACGCGTGACCATCAAAAGAATTTTGCTGATTTGAGTGAGGGTGAAGCATTGGAAGTCCTTCAAGTGATGCAGGCGCGGTATAAGATGATGGCAAAGGATAAGTGTGTTCTTTATACCTCAACTTTTTTCAACTGGGGCGCTTCGGCTGGAGCCTCGATTTATCATCCCCACTATCAAATAATCTCATTGCCGATTATCCCACCGGACGTCCAGCACTCTATTTCCGGTACTGAAAGTTACTTTAGAAAGAACAAGAAGTGCGCTCACTGCGAAATGACGAAGTATGAGTTAAGAGAGGGAGAGAGGGTGGTCGCGGAGAATTCTCGGGCTTTGGCTTTTGCCCCCTTTTTTTCAAGGCAACCGTTTGAGATTAGGGTGGCTCCCAAGAAACACCTTCCGTATTTTGAGGAGAGTCGAGCGGAGGATTTAAGGGGAATAGTGAGTGTACTTCAAAAAGCCATTAGAAAAATCACAAAACATCTAGGTGATCCCGATTTCAATTTTTTTATCCATACGGCGCCATTTAGGCGGAAAGGAAGATACGATCATTACCACTGGCACATTGAGCTTTTGCCAAAGATAACAGTTCCGGCCGGGTTTGAGCTTAGTACGGGAGTGGAAATCAATGTGATTGATCCAAACAGCGCGGCGGCGATTTTGAGGCGGCCGTGAAATCGTGTAGTATTTATAAGGTATCGCTTTACTAATCATGGCATATGAACATTCATTTCAGCGAGTTTTTTAAGCACAAAATTCCGAATTTAGTTTTGGTTTTAAGTTTGACCATGGTTTTAGGGGGGTGGGTTTGGTCGTATTTTGACCTGAAGACCATTTCTGATCCACTCATAATTCACTATAGTCAGGAAGTTGGGATTGATCAGGTGGGTTATGCCGGTGATTTAGCGAAAGTCGGTATTTTCGGGATCGTGGTTATTCTCATTAACTTTTTGATTGCCGTTGAGTTGGAACAAAAAGACAGGTTTTTGGGACGATTAACCTCCGGTGTGACCCTGCTTTTGGGGCTCTTGATTTTTATTTATTTTGCGGCTATTATGAGCGTCAATTAGCTAACGCAACTTTCAAGCATCAAATTACAAATAAGCCCCAAATCCAAAGGATTATTTGAGGAAAACAGTTATTGGAGGTTGTTTGTTATTTGGGATTTGCATTTTGGACTTTCTATCACTATGTCAAAATTCGCAATTATCGAAACTGGTGGGAAACAATACCGGGTTTCTGCCGGAGACAAGTTAAAAGTGGAAAAACTCAAAACCGAAGACGGAGGGAGTCTTGTTTTCGACGCGCTACTCAAAGTTGATGGCGATAAGGTAGAAATTGGAACTCCTCACCTTGTGGGCGGAAAAGTTGAGGCGAAAGTTTTGGGCCAGGGACGAGGCGAGAAGAAAATCATTTTTCGTTATCATTCAAAAACTAGATATAGAAAAAAGAAAGGACACCGACAGCCTTTTACTGAATTGGAGATTACAAAGATCTAAAAAAATCCCCCGATGTAGCGTCGGGGGATTTTTGGTTCTGGGAATGGATAGGTTCATGAACTTGCCTTTGTGATTCTAGGCGGTATATTTACTTGTAGCTATTGCTGATTTTTAGTCCCAACGGATAGCTTAGTCCGGTTGGGGGTGGGGAAGGGTGAGGCTATTTAAACTCGACATATGTAGGGTGACCGGTCTCTCTTCGCTAGCTTGGGCGGGAATAGTACCGGTCATTGTTTGGTTTAAATAAGCTAGCCGTGGCGCTTGCCTCCTTTCCAACTCGGCTCACCGCCTTTTCCCTGGCGGACCGATTACCCGTGGGTGTCGGTCCGTTTTTTATTTCTTACTTTTGGATGCGGCTTTCACAAATTCTACAAAAAGAGGGTGCGGTTCGAAGGGGCGAGATTTTAGCTCTGGATGGAACTGGGTGCCAACGAAAAAAGGATGATTTCTTAACTCAATGATTTCAACTAGGTTGCGATCAGGGTTTAGGCCAGAAAAAGTTAAGCCGGCTTTTTCGAGCTTGGCTCGATAGGAGTTGTTAACTTCGTAGCGATGACGATGGCGTTCACTGATTAGATTTTTCCCATAAGCCTTCTGGGCTATCGTATCCTTAGCCAAGCGACAGCGATAGGCCCCGAGTCGCATTGATCCGCCCAGATCGCCTTTCTCAAGGTTTTTTTCCTGTTCGGGGAGGATGTGGATGACCGGATGGGGAGTCTTGGGGTTGATTTCGGTTGTATGAGCTTTAGCAAGCTTAGCGGCGTTTCTAGCAAATTCAACGGTGGCGAGTTGCATTCCGTAACACAATCCCAAGAAGGGAATTTTATTTTCTCTGGCAAAATTGATGGCTTTGATTTTGCCTTCTACCGCCCGGCTGCCAAAACCCCCTGGGACAATTAAGCCAGCATATTCTTTCAATTCCTTAACAAGCCTTGGTTTCGTTTCGTAGTCGAGAGCGTTTATCCACTGGATTTCTGGTTTTAAATTCAGAGACCAGGCTGCGTGTTTGATGGCTTCAATGACCGAAATGTAGGAGTCCTTGAGAACAAATTTGCCGGTATCGAAATATTTTCCGACGATGCCTATCTTAACCTCTTTTTTCGCGAGGGAGATTTTTTTCAATAGTTTGACCCAGGGAGTATGACCATTTTTTCTAGCCGCTATCCCAAATTTTTTAAGAATTCTTTGGGTCAGCTGATCCCTCTCGAAATTAATCGGCACTTCGTAAATGCTTTTTACGTCTGGCGCAGAGATGATGTCTTCGGCTGCTACGTTGCAAAAAACGGAAAGTTTCTTCTTGCGAGGTTCGTCTATGGGGGAGCTTGATCTCGCGATGATAATATCGGGTTGAAGGCCAGCGGAGTTTAGGGTTCTTACCGCGTACTGGGTGGGTTTGGTTTTCATTTCGCCTAAGCTAGAAGGAACTGGAAGGTAGCTTACGATTACAAAAATTACGGCGCCGGGGTTTTGAATTTTGAGCATACGCCCGGCCTCGAGATAAAGGATATTTTGATACTCACCGATGGTGCCTCCGATTTCAATCAGCACAAAATCCGCTTTTGATTTTTTTCCGGCCAGCTTGATGCGGCGAATGACTTCTTCCGGGATGTGGGGAACGACTTCGACGCACTTGCCGTCGTATTTTAGCGCTCGTTCGTTCTCGATCACCGTCTTGTAGACGAGGCCAGTTGTCATGTAGTTGGCCTTGAGGATATTTTTATGAAGAAACCTTTCGTAGTTGCCGATATCTTGATCGCACTCTAGGCCGTCTTCGGTCACAAAAACTTCGCCGTGCTCAACTGGGTTCATAGTCCCAGCATCAACGTTAATATAAGGATCAATTTTGACGGCGGTCGTGTTATAACCACGCTCTTCGAGGAGGGAGGCAATGGAGGCGGTGGCGATACCCTTGCCAATGCCGGACATTACACCCCCAGTGACGAAGATATAGCGGGTCATGATTTCGAGGAGTTGTGAATTAGATGCGAAAAATTATGAGGCATGATGGTGAACGTGTTATAATCTAAAAGCAAAAACCTTAGCAAGATTGGCTTGCTGAGGTGGTAAGTGATCCAGGGTAATTATATAGAATAAAACGAATAATGTTTAGCTCTTATAACCTAAGGGCTGTGGAAAAATGCCAGATCAATTTTCACCAGAATTTAAGCCTGAGGTTAGGCCACAAGATGTTGAAATACTGAGGAGGGAGGTGGAAAAACACCGAGAGGCTCCGGAGGCCAAGGGTTTTACCGAACAACAACTTCTGAAGAAAGCAATCGTGTCAATTACGCCGATTTCGGGTGGTTCGCAGAGTAGCGCTCTCCCAGGGGTTTTACCAGACTATGCCCAGTCGGCCTCGCCAGAAGTGAAGCTGGAGATAGAGGCTCTGGTTGAGGCGGCTTTTACCAAAGGGGTTATTGAGGCAGCGAACGAGGCGAGCAAGTCTTCGGCTTTTGTACTGGATGCGTTTCACGACGCCTTAACCGATAAACTTTATCCAGAGCTTCAGAAAAGAGGAATTCTAAAGTAAATGAGCTTGATACTAGTTTTCGTTGCCGGAGCTTTAATTGCAGTGGGTTTTTACTTTTTGATTCGACACTGGAAAAGAGTAAGTTTTTTTGAATCCCTGAAGTTGTCCGTTTTCCTAGTTAAAATTCCTCGGGAGCGCCAGGATAAACAGGTTGCCGATAAAGATTTTAAGTTGGAGATAAATAAATTTGAACAACTCCTCGGCAATCTTGCGGCGCTTAAGAAACCTTTTTGCTTCGAAGTGGCGGTGCCCCACATTGGAGAGGAGATACATTTTTACATTGCGATCCCAAGAGTGTTTAGCGAGGTGGCGGCGAAACAGATTCAGGGTATCTGGAATGGCGCAAGCGTGGCACCGGCCCATGGGGATTACAACATTTTTAACGCGCAGGGAGCAACCGCCGGTGCTTACTTGATGCAGAAAGAGACTTATGTTTTACCCATTCGAACTTACCCGGAGATTGGCAACGATTCTTTTTCGCCGATAGCTGGAGGTTTTTCAAAAATTAACGAAGTGGGGGAGGGAGCCGCGTTTCAAATAATTATTCAGCCAGCAGCGAGCGACTATAAGAAACAGATTTTGAAATCGATTCAGCAACTCAAAAAGGGGACACCGACCGAGGATGTTTTAGGTAAGGGATTTCCGATTAAATTTTCTGATATTGCTGGAGCTTTCAACCCAGAGAAAGCAGAAAAAGACAAAAATGAAGCTAAACTGAATAAAATTCTAGATGAGGAAACTATCAAGACGCTTGAAGGAAAAGTGGCGAAACCGCTTTTTTTGGTGAACGCTCGGGTTTTGGCTTCGGCTGGAACGCCATTTCAGGCCAATGATATTTTAGACGGCCTTTTGGCTGGATTTAATCAATTTGGCGCGCCCAAGAGAAATGAATTTAAGGTGGTTAAGCCAAGAAATATCAAAAAAGTTGTCTATGACTTTAGCTTCAGGAATTTCGATAGTTCCCAGGCGATGGTTTTAAACAGCGAAGAATTGGCTAGTTTTTACCATTTGCCCGCGGCAACGACCGAGACTCCTAGAATTAAGTGGCTCAAGTCTAAAGAAGCTCCGCCGCCATCAAATCTTCCAACCTCCGGAGTGCCTTTGGGCTTAAGTAATTTTCGGGGTCAATCGGGGCCAGTTTATGTGACTGAAGAAGACAGGCGGAGGCATGTGTATATCGTTGGGCAGACGGGAACCGGTAAATCGACCCTTATGACCAATATGGTGATTGATGATATTAAGAAGGGTAATGGGGTGGCCATGATCGATCCTCATGGCGATCTGGTTGAAGATGCCTTAAAGCACATTCCCCGCCATAGAATTGAAGATGTGATCTATTTTGATCCGTCAGACTTGGACCGTCCGCTCGGTCTCAATATGCTCGATTACAATTTTGATCGCCCCGAAGAAAAAACTTTTATCGTGAACGAGATGCAGGGGATATTTAACAAGCTTTTTACGGCGGAGACGATGGGGCCGATGTTTGAGCAGTACATGCGAAACGCGCTTTTGCTTCTGATGGAAGACATGCCAAATGAGCCAGCGACCCTCATAGAGGTGCCGAGAGTTTTCACCGATGCGGAGTATCGGAAGAAGAAATTGGCGCGAATTCACAATCCGGTGGTGATTGATTTTTGGGAGAAGGAAGCTGTTAAGGCTGGGGGTGAGGCATCGCTTGCGAACATGACCCCCTACATCACTTCAAAGTTTAACAACTTCATTTCGAATGATTACATGCGGCCGATTATTGGACAGGCTAAGTCGGCTTTTAACTTCAGGCAAGTAATGGACGAGGGGAAGATTTTACTGGTCAATTTGTCGAAAGGAAGGATCGGGGACATTAATGCCGGACTTTTGGGGATGGTGATTACGGGCAAGATTTTGATGGCGGCCCTTTCCCGAGTGGACATAGCTGACGCTTCTAAGCGGCGCGATTTTAATTTGTACATAGACGAGTTTCAGAATTTCACCACCGATTCTATTTCCACTATTTTGTCTGAAGCTCGAAAGTATAAATTGAGTTTGACGATGGCTCATCAATTCATTGCCCAGCTCACGGAAAAAATTCGAGACGCGGTTTTTGGAAACGTTGGAAGTCAGGTGGTTTTCAGGGTAGGTGTGCAGGACGCCGATTTTTTGGTCAAGCAATTCGATCCTGTATTTGATTTGAATGATTTAATTAGCATCGATAACTTTAACGCTTACGTGAAGATTTTGATCAATGGTGAGACTTCGAAGCCCTTTAACATAAAAACTTTACCGGTTGAGAGTGGTAACCCGGAGGTGGCACAGAGCTTGAAAGATTACACGAGGGCGAAGTATGGGGAGGATCGGCAAGTGATTGAGGCGGATATTTACCGGCGGCTTAGGGAGTAGCTCGGTAATTTTATGATTTTTGAGAACCGGCGTCGCGCTTGCTCCGGCGGCAAGCTGCCCACTGCCTCTCGGCGCGATGAGTCGCCTTAGGCGACACCAAGCTCATCGCGCCTCCGAGAGCTTCCTCAAGTAATTTTGACAGAATTTTCCCTGCCGTTTTTAGTCGCCGATTTATTTGGGGTGGGTTGGGGGAAAGAAAAACCCCGAGTGGATCGGGGTTTGAATGGTGAGAGATTTGGGCTAATCGTTCAGGCTTCTTATGGCAGATGTAACGCTTTCCAGGTTTGCGTCAACTACTTCTTTGAACGACTCGATGTCTCCTTGCAGTTGTTCCAGATTCTTTCTGACGTTATCTTTCTCTTTCTGCGGAATATCCATTTCCCCCATGATCCCGCATAGAGTTCTGAACTCGATGATCATGGCTTCCCTTTCGGTTGTGCCAATGATCGTACGTATGGTGTGTCCAGTGTGGGTGAATTCAGTTAACCTGCTCAAGATTACCTTGTGAGCAGGTTCCTTTGTGGTGTGGCCGTTGTCTCCCATTTTTTCTCCTTTTTAGGTTTCTGGGGGTAGTGTAAGTTTTTTCTTGATAGACTGTCAAATTTTTTTGTTCTTGGTTACAATGAGAGCTTGCCCATGGGGACGGGTAACCGCTACTTTAAAAAGGGAGGGGGTCGTGTCGAAAGGGGAGGCGAGGGCAATCCAATTGGCCTTGTTTGACTGGGGGAAGGCGACAGGCGAGAGTGAGCCGACGGTGGCGATTGCGGCGATGGTCGGGATGATTATTGATCGTTATGGCACAAGAGTTTCGATCTCGAGGGTAAGGATGAACTTAGACAAGATGGCAAAGGAAGCGATGCGGTTGGACGCGGCTCTCGACGGGTTGGAGCGGGGGCTAAATCGGAGAAAACGACCAAAAAGGGTTCAGGTGAGATTTATAAATCCCACCGTTAATCCGCAAGATGTTTCTTGTGAATAGTTAATTTATAACTGACGGCTAAGGCTGTCAGTTTTTTGTGCTATAATTAGGGAACCGATTTGAGGATGAAGTTTTTAAGAAAAGCAAAATCCAGTGATTTAAAGGGAGTTGCGATTGTGGCGCTAGATTTTAATACGGAGGATGATTGGCGACTTAGGGCTTCTCTTCCAACTGTCAAATTTCTCTCAAGTAAGGGTGCTAAGGTTTTAATTTTGAGTCATAAGGGTAGGCCAAAGGGAATTGAACCCAAACTTAGTCTAAAAAAAGACGCAATCAAGCTGGCAAAACTTACGGGTCTAAAAGTTTCCTTTATTAACAACTTCAACCTTAAAAGTGCAAAAAGTCGAATAGCCGAAGCGCCAAAAGCTTCGGTTTTTGTTTTAGAAAACATTAGGTTTCTAAAAGGTGAATACGACAATAGCCCAAAACTGGCTAAGGAACTAGCGGGTTTGGGAGATTTTTACGTGAATGACGCTTTTGCTAATTCTCACAGAGATGATGTTTCAGTTGATGCGATTACTCGTTTTCTGCCGAGTTTTGCAGGGTTTGGTTTTGAAGGAGAGATACTTCACCTTTCAAAACTCATGAAGAAACCCAAAAGGCCGTTGGTGTTGATCGTGGGGGGTGGGAAAGCTGATGATAAGGTGGCTCTTATGAAGTTTTTCAAAAATAGGGCCGACTATATCTTAACCGGAGGGGCGGCGGCTAATACGCTTTTGCTGGCTTCTGGTTATGACATTCAAGGTTCTTTGGCTGACCGCTCGGGGGCCAAGAATTTTAGGGACATTTTAAAGTTTAAAAACTTGCTTTTGCCTTTGGATTACGCGGTTTCGGGTGGTAAAATTTTAGATATTGGGGCAAAAACTGTCGAGTTTTATGTTTCAAAAATCAAAGAGGCAAGAACGGTGATTTGGAATGGGCCCGTGGGATTATTCGAAAAGAAACCCTTCGATCGAGGAACACTTGCGCTCGCCAGGGCTGTCGCAGGGAATGGAAAATGTTTTTCCGTGGCTGGTGGTGGGGAAACCGTGATGTTTTTAAAAAAGCATGGGCTCGATAAGAAGTTCACTTTTATTTCTACCGGCGGAGGCGCGATGCTCGATTTTTTAGCGGGGAAAAAGCTTCCTGGAGTTGAGGCTTTGAGGCGCGAATCATTTCGCCGGAGGCGGATCCTCCCTCGGAGGAAAAACATGAACTTGAGCCGATGAAATACGACGTTTATTTTCATAACGACTTCGATGGAAGGGCTTCGGCGGCGATTTTTTGGGATTTTTTGCGAAAAAGGGGAGATGGCGTTGGTCAATTCTATGCCGTCGATCATGGCGATAAACTGGCTCTAAATTGGGAGAAAGTTATTAGTAAATCAAAGAATAAGGTGGCGATTTTTGATTTCTACTACCACCCGAGGGCGACTTTTTGGTTTGACCACCATCGGACAACTTTTAAAAAGACCAAGTGGCAAAAAGTTTTTAAACAAACAAAATTCCATATTTTGAAACCGGAGTATCTTTCGTGTTGTCGGTTAGTGATGGATTACCTTAGGAAAAATTTTGGGTATAAGCCATCCGAGCATGTTAGAGAATTAGCTAAGTGGTTGGAGGTGGTTGATGGCGCGAGATATAAATCTCCGAAGCAGGCTATTGAAATTAAGGAGCCAGCACTTCAGATTGACGCGTATATTGATGAAAATTCTTCAGGAGGGAAGCCGCTCGAGTGGCTGATTGAAAGTTTAAGTCGTAAGTCGCTTCGTTCGCTTGCAAACGATAAGAGAGTGAGAAGTGCAACCGTGTTGGTCAGAAAGAAAATTAAAGCTGGACTCGTTTTTCAAAAGAAACATCTCCAGATTTACGACCGAGTGGCTTTTGTTGATTTAAGCTCGAACGTATATCGAGTTCGGTTCGGCCCCCATTATCTTTATCCAAAATTAAATTATGTAATTACGATGCTCAAAACCGAAGGAATGTTCCGGATTTCCGTAGGGGGAAATCCCTGGCGGCGAAGCTCTTGCAACCTAGACTTGGGGGATTTGGTAAGGAAAAAATATGGCGGCGGAGGACACAAGTATGCGGCGGGGATTGCGGGCATAAAGAGCCGGGGGGAAGCTTTGCGGATCGTTAATGAGTTGATTCAGATTTTAGGCAAATGAGGTTTTACGACGCTAAAATTTACTTTTGTAACCCGCTCCAGTTCGCAAAATTAAACTTGCTCATGAACGAAAAAATGCCGCCCTACCTCTTTCGTCTACTCGCGAACTCGGGGGCACCCGGACATTTTTTCTATTCGCTCGGTAATTTTTAGCTCGCCTCCACTTATGGTTACAAAAGTAAATTTTAGCTTTAGAAAAGATTTGTACCGAAAAAACTCGAAAACCCAACTTAAGATATAATTTAAAGATGGTAAAAAAATCGCAAAAGCTTTTTGGGGAAGGTGGAGATGGGGGCAAATTGGTTATTTACACCGATGGAGGTGCCAGGGGAAATCCCGGGCCGGCGGCTTTGGGCGTAGTAGTGGGGGATAAGGAGTATTCGGAATATTTGGGGGAAATGACAAACAATAAAGCGGAGTATTTGGCGCTTGTTTTTGCACTCAAAAAAGCCAAAGCACTCTTGGGTGGGAAGAGGGCGGGGGAGGCGGAGCTTGAAGTGAGGATGGATTCGGAACTTATCGTTCGGCAGTTGAATGGAATCTATAAGATTAAGGAGCCAGATTTACAGCCGCTTTTTATTGAGGTTTGGAATTCAAGGTTGGATTTTGGGAAAGTTATTTTCAAGCATATTCCGCGAGAACAAAACAAGCGGGCGGATCGACTAGTAAATAGTGAATTAGACTCTATCTAGAAAAGAAAAACCGGCTGTTCATAAGCCGGATTCTGTCTAGGATAATAATTTATCTGGGCCTTTGATTACTCGTAGGCTCAAGTCCTTCGATTTCACTCAGGACTTGCCCTGAGCTTGTCGAATGGGCTATGCGGCACAAACCAATGCTATGCATTGGAGTACGACCTTGCACCCAGTAAGGATTTAGCCGTTTCACCTCTGTCTTTTCGTCCCTATAACAGAGTTAGACCGAACTAGCTTGGGATTGGGTCTCTTTCGTCCTTTCGAACGAGAGCGTCACTGCTCGCACCTCTACGCTTACGCGCGACGGCTGTTAGCCGCTACCTTTTTATCTTGCTTGCGCAAGATGGTGTCCGGACTTTCCTCTCTCTCCGATATTATTCAGAGAGAGTTATTACCTGAACTGCCGATTTTTCCTAGATAATTCTAGCAAATTGTCGGCTATTGTCAAATCATACATTTAGTAGTATAATCACGTCGGATAATTCAAAAGGAGGGCCAATGGTTGGTAGTCAGCCTCAAGCGACCGAGGGAGTTACCAAGGTCAACGTTTTAAAGTTCTACGTATGTGTGATTTTGGTGGCCGTACTCTCGATGATTGTTGGAGTTTTGCTCCTCAATTTTTGGACTTCTACTGTGTTGGTTTTGCTGACGATGACTATTGAACTTGTAGTCGGAGTCGGTCCGGCTGTCATGATGATTGTTTTAGGGACCGCGAAGTCTCTGGTTGTGATTGCTTGGTTTGTGGCGGCGATGCTTTTTCTTTCGAGAATGTGCTCACCCCCAGGACCGCTTTTCCGATGGTGAATTTGAACCCCGCTTTTTCAGGCGGGGTTGTTTTTTTCTAAGACCTAATTCTGGTCGTCGTCTTTGCCGGGGAAGTTTTTGTCGATGCGTTCGGATATTTTGATTTGTCGCAGGAGATAGAGGAGGCCAGAAACGATAATGGCGGAGAGGACCGCAAATTTTATGAGTCCTACACCAACCAGAACACCGATCGCGGAAGTCATCCAGATGTCGGCGGCGGTCGTGAGGCCGTGGACATGGTTTTTATTTTTAATGATGATGCCGGCGCCTAAGAAACCGATACCGACAACGATGTTCGCAATGATGTTTATAAAACCAGAGTTTTGAACGGTGATGGCTTGGTTGTAGTCGAGTAGGTCTTTCGCGATTAGGGTGGGCAGAGCGAGAGCAATCATGGTGAAAATGGCGGCTCCGGCGCAGACGAGCATCGAGGTTCTAATGCCGGCTTCTTTACCCGCGAATTCGCGCTCTACCCCAATTAAGCCGCCGAGCACGAGCGCGACGATGAGGTTCACAAGCATTTGATCGAATGTAAGCATTTCTTGATTATATCACGAACTATTTTTGGGCTGTGTAAATCTGTTTAATTTCAGTTTCGTTTAGCGCGCGGTCGTAGATTCTGGTTTCATCCTGTATTCCCTTAAAGAGGGCATTTTGACCAAGGCGGAGAGGCTGGCCGGTGTTGGTGAGGCTGCTAAAGCCTCCAGGAATGTTGGTTTGGGCAAGAGGCTCGCCATCTACGAAGAGTTTTAGCAGGTTGGCCTGTTTGTCTATTACCGCGAAAAAGTGATGCCAAGTGCCATCGAGGAAGTTTTTTATGAAACTGGCGGATACACTCATAAAACTATTATCGGTAACAGAGGCGTAAAGTTCGTTGCCGCCTTCCCAGAAATTAAGACGATAGCCTCGAGATCCACCACCGCCTTTATAAATTATCCCGTGATCAGTGTTTCCTATTGCTTCTATATTAGCCCAGCCGCCATAGCTAAAACTTCGAGCGCCAAAGTTGGGTTCGTTATAGCCCTGACTCGCTCCAACTGTTACCATGTCGTTGATTCCGTCAAATCTAACACCACCACCGACTTTGCCGTTCGTCCAACTCACACCATTTTCAAATTCGGCGATTAAACCCTGATCAATGGAATAGTTTTTGCCACTAACTCCTTTTCCCTCGTCAAATGGCCAATAGGCGGTGAGACCAGTGGCCTCGGCCCAGAGTAAGAGTTTGCGACCAATCTCGATTCGAGTTGGATCTGTGCCCTTATCTTTTTGAGATGCTTTTTCTTTAGCAACATATTTTTCTGATTCTTGGAGGATGGTGAAGACGTAGTCTTTGCCGTTTGTGACATATGTATAGAATCGATTTCCGGACACGGTGTTAGCTGGATCTATGGGGAGTACACCGAATGAGGAGCCGGCACTCGCCAAAGTGAAATTTATTGGGAGCCAACCGCTTCCGTCAACGTTGCGGTACTTGGATGGATGAGCGCAACGATAGGTCCAACCAGGCGGTTGGGTGGGGAGGCCGGTTAAGCCCGAGCAGTTATTGCCACCCGATACGGGAGCGGTCGGGTCGGGAACGGAGATATAGGTGGTTGAGGCGTTCCCTAAAAACAGATTTGAGACATCGACTGCGAGAAGGCTGGTGCCTAGGTCGATGGTTTGAGAGTCGCTGAAGCGATTGCTGTCACGGGCTTGCCTTTGAAGTTCCGCTGGGTTTAAAACATAAAGTACGATTGCGGCGATGATGGCTACAAGCGCAATTACGATGAGGAGCTCTATAAGGGTGAAGGAGCGACGTCGCTTTTTTAGATTGGCGCGTATTTTTATGAGTAATGACCTCCGCATTTGAGAAAAACGGCTGGCTACCTTATACTTTGACTAGTATAAGTATAGTTTAAGGATTTCTTTATGGAAGACACTAGGGTGATGATTGGAGAAGTTTCCCAGCACACTGGGAAAGAGGTTCAGCTCTTTGGTTGGGTGCATTCGAGGCGGGATCATGGGAAGCTCGTTTTTATTGATCTCCGAGACCGTTCGGGGGTCGTGCAGGTGGTGCTTGGGTCAGACATCAAAGGAGCTGGGGATTTGAGGTTAGAATACGTTATTAAGCTGACGGGCAAGGTGGCAAAGCGGCCGGAAAAGCTAGTGAACGATAAAATTCCGACTGGCGCTTATGAGCTCCAGGCGACGGGCCTGGAGATTTTGAATACGTCGAGAGAGTTGTCGATGCCGCTGGATACAGATGGACGCGAGATCGGCGAGGATACCAGAATGAAGTATCGGTATTTGGATTTGAGACGGGAGAGGTTAGCTAGGAATTTAATCAATCGACACAAGGTGGTTAAATACATCCGTGATTTTTTGACAGAAAGAGATTTCGTAGAAGTTGAAACGCCGATTCTTACTAAATCCACACCAGAGGGCGCGCGGGATTACCTAGTGCCGTCTCGGCTTCAAAAAGGCAGTTTTTATGCCTTGCCACAATCGCCCCAGCAGTATAAACAGCTTTTGATGGTGGCGGGCCTCGAAAAGTATTTTCAAGTTGCGCGATGTTTCCGTGACGAAGATACAAGAGGGGACAGACAGCCAGAGTTTACACAACTAGATTTAGAAATGAGTTTTGTGGATCGAGAAGAAGTGATGGCATTGAACGAAAAACTTCTTACCCTGATCGTGACTAAGCTTTATCCAGAGAAAAAAATCCAAGAGACACCTTTTCCTAGAATTGCTTATAAGGACGCAATGGAAAAATATGAGACCGACCGGCCGGATTTAAGGAAGGATAAAGATGACCCGAACTTGCTCGCTTTTTGCTGGGTGGTGGATTTTCCATTTTTCGAGCTTACCGAAGAGGGTGGTTGGACTTTTACGCACAATCCTTTTTCGGCGCCGAAGCCGGAGTTCGAATCGGATTTACTAGAGAAGCGAAATGTAAAAGATATTATTGCGAGCCAATACGATGTCGTGCTAAATGGCTGGGAGATTGGAGGAGGGAGTATTCGTAATCACAAACCCGAGGCGCTTAGAGCGGTTTTTGATGTTTTGGGTTATAAAGACACGAGTCAGTTTAATCACATGTTTGCTGCGCTTGAATCCGGCGCCCCGCCGCACGGAGGGATTGCGTGGGGATTGGATAGGCTAATTATGATTTTGCAGAATGAACCGAATATTCGAGAGGTAATTGCCTTTCCAAAAACTGGCGATGGAAGGGACTTGATGATGGACTCACCGAGTGAAGTTGACCCCGATCAACTTAAAGAATTAGGACTAGAGATAAAGAGGAAGTAGCAATATCCTTGCTTATACGTTTTTTCTTATGAAATTTCGGAGATAAGGTAGAAAGTTTTTGATTTTCTTTAGAAATTCGTAGTAGCTGTCGTGCATTATCCAAAGCGCGAAGAAGAGTCCCCAGGCGCCCATAAAAAAACAGATAAGGTATATTGGATTTTGCCAGTCAAACCCCATTGCCAAAAAACCTAGACTTAGAAAGCTAAAGCCCACAAAGGCCCTAGCCCAGGAACCCTCCTCTCTTTTTTTACGAACATAATCGATAAACTTGTCGGTATCTTTTGGTTCTTGAGCTAGGGCTTTGAGACCGGGTTTTTGAAAGTAGGCAAAAAATCCTAAAACCGCGACAAGATCTACGATGACAAATATAATGTGGGTAAGCGCAAAATTAGGAATATCCCAAGTTGCTTCAATGCCATGAGGATAAGTCGGAATTCCGACAACGGCGAAATAAACTGTGAGGGTTGCCGTCACGACGGTGGCAAACTTAAGGGCCTTGATATTTTTTCTACCACTCATGATTTAATTTTACGCTTACGAGTTCTAGTTTGCTAGTTTTTTATTTTTCGTTTAGAATTTAAGCCAAATGGAAAAGACACTAATTTTGTTAAAACCAGACACCCTAGAGAGGGGGATTACGGGCGAGATCATTACTCGCTTTGAAAGAGTGGGAGCGAAGATTATTGGCCTTAAACTTTTGGTTTCAGCGAAAGACACTGCAAGTTTGCATTACACGGATGATTTAGCTAAGAGGCGAGGAGAGAAGGTGCGGAATTTGATGATCGAGATGCTCACTTCGGGCCCGATTATGGCGATGGTTCTAGAGGGAATTGAGATTGTTGAGATTGCTCGGAAGATGGTGGGGGTGACGGAGCCCAAAGCCGCCGCGCCCGGAACCATTCGAGGCGATTATTCTCACGTTTCTTTTAAGCACGCGGACGAAAAGGGAATTGGGGTTTTTAATCTGATTCACGCTTCTGGTTCGCCCGAAGAAGCAAAGTCCGAGATAAATGTTTGGTTTAAACCGGAAGAATTAGTTAGTCACCAGCCGGCGTATACGAAGTTTACGCTCAAAGAAGACTAGGCTTTGTTCTTTAAAAAAAGGAGAGTTTATGGCGGCCTCGATTGAGAAGATTCGCTTAAACGACGGCGACAGTATTTGTATTAGCCTGAAAGGATCTACTGAGGTTTCTGTGTGCGCTTACGTTTCAAACGGACAGTTCTTGATTCAAGGGCCGATTAACAGCAACAACAGCGTTTTGAGTGTTACGCGGGACGGCATAAAAAAGCTGAGAGGGAGGCGATCAAAACGAAGCATGCTCAAGTCGATGTGATTTCTTTAAAATCATGACCAAGCCTTAAGAGGTTTGGTCATTTGTTTTTTTGAAGGCTTTAATCCTTTCGACAGGCTCAGGATAAAGGCGTTTTTTTAAACGCCTTTATAATTGGTTCCATGTTGCCCTCCAATATACTTTCAATCATGGAGAATTTTTTGCCGATGCGATGGTCAGTGATGCGATCGTCGGGGAAGTTATAGGTGCGGATTTTTTCGGAGCGGTCGGCGGTGCCAATTTGATCACGGCGGGTTTCGGAGATGTTGCCAGTGACTCTTTGTTGTTCCATTTCATAAAGCTTGGCTCTTAGAACGGCCATGGCTTTTTCGCGGTTGGAGAGTTGGGAACGTTCTTCGCGGGAACCGACAACGATCCCGGTGGGTTTGTGCAAGATGCGAACGGCAGTTTCCACTTTGTTAACATTTTGGCCACCTGGGCCGCCAGCCCGAGTGAAGGTAACTTCGAGGTCGCTATCTTTAACGTCAACTTCTCTAGCTTCCACCATGGGTAGGATAGCCACGGAGGCGGTCGAAGTGTGGACCCGGCCGGACTTTTCGGTTTTTGGGACCCTTTGGACTCGGTGCACGCCAGATTCTTGCTTCAGCTCGTCGTAAACTCCCAGGCCCGAGAGTTCGGCCACCAGGGATTTATACCCATCGAGGGAGGTTTGGCTAGTGTCGACAACGTGGAAGTTCCAACCCCGCTTACTCGCATAGCGTTGGTACATCCTAGTTAGGTCGCCGGCGAAAATAGCGGCTTCGTCGCCGCCTGCCCCAGCCCTTATTTCCATGATGATTTTATTGACGTTTTCCATGTCGGTGGTTTTTCAAAGTGTGGATTCAGTTTTTATAAGGGGTATGTTATCATAAGAGACATGAATAATCCACCGCTTATTTTAATCGTAGACGATGAAGAAAATTTCAGGGAGATTTTTTCGACCAGGTTAACCCAGGATGGGTTTAAGGTTGAAACGGCTAAGAACGGAGAGGAGGGCTATGCCTTTGCCAGGAAAATGAAACCCGATTTGATTCTCATGGACATGGAGATGCCTGGATTAAATGGAGCCGCAACTGTCATGAAACTTAAGAACGACCCAGATACCAAGGAGATTCGAGTCATCTTTCTCACTAACTACGGAGATCCACGGTCAGAGATGAGAGCCGCCGACATTCATTTTTCGGAAGAGATTGGGGCGGATGCCTATTTAAGAAAAACTGACGACTTGGGAATGATTTCCGATAAGGTTAAGTCTTTTTTTGCTTTGTACAATTAAAACATGAGATCTAAACCCTTAATTTTAATTGTTGACGACGAGGAGAATTTTCGCGAGATTTTTTCGGCCAAGATTGGAGCAGCTGGTTTTGATGTTCAAGTGGCAAAAAACGAAGCAGAGGCTATCGCGAAGGCGAAGGAGTTGATGCCAGATTTGATTTTGATGGATATTTTTATGCCACCAGGCCCGACTGGAACCGACATAGCTTTAAACATTCATCAAGACTCTGAAACTAAAATGTTAAAGATAGCTTTTCTTACTAATCTAAAGGAGCCGTGGCCGGCGATTCAGGGTGACCATCAGAAGATTAGTCAGGAGTTAGGTATGGAAGATTTTTTGGAAAAGACCGGCAACTTGGATGATTTGGTTAAAAAAATTAATGAGATTTTAGCCAGGTCTAGCGCGCCGAAGGTTCCTGGGGCGACAACGGTTCAACCAGAGCCAGTTTCACCAGCACCCGTTCAGGCCGAACCGATCTCGACTCCTGATCCTGCGCTGGTGCCCGGCCCAAGTCAGGCTTCACCGGAGCACTTACCGACCGATTCTGATCACTCTCCTCAATAGAAAGATGACCCCGTTCCAATTTTGGAACGGGTTTTAAGTTTTTTCGTAAGGATAGCTAAGGGAGCTTGTTTTTAGGGGTGACTTGCGTTTTTTAAAGATTTTGGGTTATAATCGAAGCTACGTTTTTATGTTAGCCATCAAATTACAAAGAATCGGGAAAAAACACCAGCCGTTTTATCGGTTAGTTGTGGCCGAGAAAAAGTCTAAAATGATCGCGCCCCCGGTGGAGGATTTAGGTTCTTATAACCCAGCGACCAAGAAAACCACACTGAATAGTGAAAGAGTTAAGTATTGGTTGGGGGTGGGAGCTAGGCCAACCGCAACTTCCCACAACTTGCTTGTGACAGCTGGGGTAATCGAAGGTAAGAAAATAGCGGTAAAGATGAAGGTGGCCGTTAAAGCAGATGTTCCTACCGTGGCCAGCGAAACCCCGGTCGCTGAAACTCCCGTCGAGGAGGCGGCTAAGACCGAGGAGAAGCCAGTAGAGGCTGCTGCATAGGATTGACCCCCGTACTAATTGTGGAACGCAAAAAGTGGAAGATATTCCACAATTAGTTCAGGGGTTGACAAAAAGTTGTTTTCGTGTATAATTCAAAGGTAAACTAAAAGACAGATAAGCCGACACGCTTACTGGCTAATGAAAAGGTCGAACCCCGGTTAGTGCCGGGGGAGATGAGAATCTGATAAAACAAGAAATGGCAGCTGACTATAACGATCAAGTATTTCTCGAATATCTCGTGAAATCCTTAGTGGATCATCCGGACGATGTGAAGGTTGACCGCAAGGTTGACGAGATGGGAGTGCTCCTCACCTTACGGGTGAATGCGCTTGACATGGGTCAGGTTGTTGGCCGACAAGGCGCGACGGCAAAGGCGATTCGTTCTTTGCTTCGCATCGTGGGCATTAAAAACAACGCTCGTGTTAACTTAAAAATTGAGGAACCAGAGGGCAGTACCCGACCCCCAAGAAGGGAGCCGGCGATGTAAATCGAATCTACCTAAATGGTTGATAAATAGTCCCGCTATGGCGGGGCTATTTATTTTTTTCAGTTGGTTTGATAAGATCTTGAAAGATGTTAAACGCGAGGAGGATGTTGTGGGAGAGAAAGAAGAGTCGGACGATCGACCGCAGGAGCTCAAAGACATAGAAGAGCTTGAAACAAAAGGTACGATTCAAGGAAAGAAGCCAATCGAAATAATTCGCCAGATGAACCCCGGGGTTTTTATTCCCACGGGGGCAGAATTGGCCAGGATGGTTAGAAACGGAACTCTCAAAAAGCGCCTCGAGAAAGAAAAAAAGAAGAGGGAGCGGAAAAGTAAATAACAACCACCGGCGGCAACGAAAACGTTGCCGCCGCTTTTGTTTGATTCGGGGCGTTCTTTTTGCTAGAATCAGGGCTCGTTATGTCACTTTCTTATACCGATTTAAAAAAGGGAACAGTTTTTGTGTTTGAGGGGCATCCCTACGAGGTTATGGAGTCTCATTTTCTTCGGATGCAACAACGAAAAGCCGTGGTTCAGACTAAAATTAAAAATCTGATTACTGGCAAAATTTTAGACCGGAATTTTCAGCCCAGTGATAATTTTGAGGAAGCGGAAGTGGAGCGTAAGGAGGCTGTTTTTATTTATAACAGTAAGGGAGAGTATTGGTTTCATGAAAATGGAAATCCCAAAAATCGCTTTTCTTTATCCGGCGAGGTGGTTGGTGAGGGGGCGCAGTTTTTGAAACAGAACACATCGGTCGTGACGATGGTTTTTAACGAAAAGGTGATTGGCGTGAAGCTGCCGGTCAAGATAGAGCTTAAAGTAACCGAGGCTCCACCAAGTACCAAGGGCAACACCGCTCAGGGGGGGAATAAGGTGGTGACGCTTGAGGGCGGCGCTAAAGTGGCAGTGCCACTTTTTGTGGACGAGGGGGATACGGTTAGGGTGAATACGGAAACGGGGCTTTATGTGGAGAGAGTAGAGAAGGGTTAGTATGGAAAAAAGAAATCCCCTCCGATGTTCTATCGGAGGGGATTTGGGTTAGTCGGATCGGGAGCGAGAGGCGGCCTCTTTTTCGATGGTGGCAGGGAATTTTTTTCCATGCGAGTAACAGTTGAAACAGCTTCTCTTTTTGCCACATTTCTTGCAAATGGCTTGAGACCGTTCGGGGTGACTCGTGGACTTACAACCGCTTTTCCGGTGACAGCTCGTGCAGAGTTGCATCTACTTCTTCCCTCCTACTCTTTGAGAGCTTCTAGGTCTATACCGTCTCCGACGGGGTTTACGGTGGATGAGGTGGTAGAACTCTGGCGTATAGTTGTAACAACCGAGGCAAGTGGAGGTTTTGTGGCATTTAGCGCAAGGAACCCGATATTCTAAAAAATGCTCACTCTGACACCCGCTTAGAGCGTGACACTTTCGACACAGTCTCATTATTACCGTCCTATGGTTTACTGGGCAGGGCCTAGGGGTAATTAGCTGTTTCGGATTTTACAATATGTGTGGTTTCAAGTCAACTGAAGAACTAGTTTTCGGCGGGCGTAAAATTTTCTCACTTCCTCAACCACTATGACCGAGAAGGAGATGAGGATTATCGGAACCCAGTCGGCGGGCGAAAGGGGAGTGGTGTGGAGAATTTTTTGCATGAAAGGATTATAGAGCGCGAAAAGTTGGAGGAGGACAACCATAAAAGTGGCGGCGATTAAAAACTTATTTTCGAGCGGGTTGGTTTTAAAGATGGAGTGATCTTCGGATTTACAGTTCCAGGCGTTTAGCCACTGGAAAACCGCGAGCGTGGTAAGTGAAATAGTCCAGGCTTTCACAATATCGGTTTGATAGGTTTGAGTGAAAAGGTAGAGGGTGCCCAACATCATCGGGATGGCCATCACCACCATTCTCTTGACGGAGAGTTTGTCGATGATGTATTTGCTCGGGTGTTCGAAACTTTTTTTCAATAAGTCTTTTTCTTTTGGCTCCATGGCGAGGGCGACGTCCAAAAAGCCATCGGTGACTAGGTTTAGCCAAAGGATTTGGGCGGCCAGGATGGGTAGGGGAAGTTTGATAAACAAGGCTACGGTGATGGTGAGGAGCTCCCCAAGGCTCGTTGAAAAAAGATACAGGATAACTTTTTTGGTGGTTTTGTAGATGCTTCGGCCTTCTTCAATCGCGGAAATCACGGTGCCGAAGTTGTCGTCTAAAAGAACAATGTCGGCGGCTTCCTTCGCGACTTCGGTGCCAATTTTACCCATGGCCACACCAAGGTCGGCGGCGACGAGCGAAGGGGCGTCATTGATGCCATCGCCGGTCATAGCTATGATTTCTCCGCGGCGGCGGTAGCTTTCGATGATTTTCATTTTGTCGTCCGGGCTCACTTGGGCAAAAATGGTGGTTTTTTCTACCTTTTGATCGATTTCGTTCTCGCTTAGTTTTTCGAACTCTTCACCCGTGATAACTTCATCGCCGTCCCGAAAGATATCGGCCTGGCGCCCGATGGCCATCGCCGTGACTTTATAGTCGCCGGTAATCATAACAATTTTTACGCCAGCGCTTCTTGCTAGATCGACTGATTCTCTAACTTCGGGCCGAATCGAGTCTTCAATGCAATAGAAGCCGCAGAAGATGGTGTTTTCGGTGTCCTTCTCGTTCAAGATGAAATTTTCTCTTAAGGTCTCCTCTTTGAAGCCAAAACCGATAATGCGTAGTCCTTCGCTCGAAAGTCCGTGGAGAGTTTTAAGGAGCGAGGATTTTTTTTCGGCGGTGAGGGGAGAAATTTTTCCCATCTCTAAAATATTTTTTGATCGGTTCAGAATGACTTCTGGCGCGCCGGCTATGGTGATGAATTGTTTTTTGTCGTTCTTGTGGCTTACGGCGTGGAATTTGATCTTGTGGTTAAAAGGAACTTCGCCTAAAGGGGGCATTTCTTCGGCTAAGCCGTCTTTTTTAAACCCCATTTTCTCTCCAAAGACGAGCATGGCGGCTTCGGTTGGGTCGCCGGAAATTTTCCAGGTTTTGTCCTTTTCGATGTAGATGACTCTCGCGTCGGAGCAAAGCGTGGCGATTTTGCCAGCTAAAATCAGCTCTTCGTGGTTGGCTCCCACCGCTGATTTTCCGTCAAATTTTATGTCGCTCGCCGGATCATAGCCGAAACCTCCAATCTCAAAAACTTTACCACCGGCGTAAACTTTTCGAACAATCATTTCGTTCTTGGTGATGGTGCCGGTTTTGTCTACCGCGATGATTCTGGCTTGGCCGAGGGCTTCCACCGCTTGAAGTTTTTTTACCAAGGCGTTTCGTTTGGCCATTCGCCAGACACCGGTTGCAAGGACAAGAGTGATGATGATGGGTAGTCCTTCGGGGATGATGGAAACGGCGAGCGAAACGACGGTTTTGAACATCTCTCTCGCCGGAACCTGATTCACAAAAATGCCGAAAAAGAAGAGAAAGGCGCTAAGTGAGACAACGGTCGCAACGATCAACCTCGATAGGTAGCGGATGTTGGCCCGAAGGGGGATTTCCGTGTCGATGCCGGCGATTTTTTGACTAATTTTACCGATTTCCGAATTGATGCCGGTGCCGAAAACCACGGCTTTGCCGTGGCCGCTTATGATGTTGGTGCCTCGGAAAGCGATATTTTTTTTATTAATCAGTGGTATTTTCTGTGGTCCTAAGAAGTTCGTAGACTTTGTTACCGGCAAGGATTCTCCGGTTAGGGCGGATTCATCAATAGCCAGACTGTTCGCCTCGATGATTCGGGCGTCCGCTGCCACTTTCTCTCCTTCGATTAGAAACATCACGTCACCAGGAACTATTTCCGTGTCCGGAATGATAATTTCTTTTCCATCTCGCAGGACAGTCGTATTTGTTTTGACAAACTTTTTTAGCGCCGAAAGGGTTCTCGTAGCCCGGCCCTCCTGGATCGAACCAATTACGGCGTTGAAGAGGAGGACGACGAGGATGATGATGCCATCGGTCGTTTCCTTGAGCGCGAAAATGATGCCACTAGCAAAAAGAAGGATGTAAATGAGGGGGCTCTTAAACTGTCTTATGAAAAGACTAAAGATGGTTTCCGACTTTCCCTCCGGTATAATGTTCGCTCCAAAGTGTTCTAATCGATTCGAAACTTCTTTTTCAGTTAGACCGGTGCCAAAACTGGTTTCAAGTTCTAGTTCAAGTTCTTTGATTCCAAGGGAATGCCAAAGAGGACTTTTTATTCCAGCGCTTTCTCCGATCATCCGTTTTAGACTTCCTCGGGTTTAGATAAAACAATAACCGGGTAAAGATTGAAAAGCGCGAAAAGAAGGGCCAGCGCAAGCGGTCCGGCCAAAAAACCAATCGGGCCGAAGAAGCTCATGCCACCCAAGACGCTTAAAAGGATTAGAAACGGGTGGATTTTGACACTGCGCTCAATTAGTTTTGGGCCCAGGAAGTTGTCAATCAAGCCCACGGCGGTCATACCCCAGACTAAAAGTCCGACTCCGGCCATGGGATTTCCGAAAAGAAAGAGGTAGCCGATAGCTGGAGCGAGGATGGTGGCGGTGCCCACGATGGGGATTAGAGCGGCTACGACGGTCACAAAACCCCAAAGGGCGGCGTTTGGAATGCCAAAGATAGCAAAGCCCACGCCGGCTAAGACTCCTTGGATAACGGCCACAGTGATGGAACCTCGAATGACGGAGCCGATGGCGTTTTTAAGTTTGCCAAAGATTTCGTTGTTGTGATCGTCATTTAAGGGGCTTAGCCTGAAAAGAGTGGCTTTTAGTCTCTGGCCGTCCTTAAAGATGTAGTAGAGGGCGATAAGACTTAGGAGGAAATTAGTGAAGATTTGGGCAATACTTGAGAAAATAGGCCCGATATTCTGGAAAAACCACTTGAAGAACTTTTCAATGCTTTCATTAATATCGAAAGAGAAGCCTAATTTGGGGAATAAGCTGTTGATTTTTTTCTCGAAGCTGACCGATATCTGATCGAGGGAATCCAGATTGGCGTTTTTGGCGCTCACTTGAAGGTACAAACTTTGGGCCTGATTGAAAACCTTGATGCCAAAAAAAGTAATAGGTACGAGGACTATCACAAGCATAGCGAGGATGGTGATAAGGGCGGCCAAAATTTTTTGTCGGCGAACAATTTTAAAAACTCGGTTGTGAACAGGTTCAAAGATGATGGCTAAAGTGGCGGCGATGACAAGCGAGCTTAGATAGGGGAGAAACATTAAAATCACGACGAAGAAGACAACGGCCAGGATGCCTAAGAAAAAATAAATTTGAAAATTTTTGTAGTTCATTAAAAAATTAGTGAGTCGAAGTTATCTTTTAAAAACCTTTCGGGCTTCAAAATTCCTTTGACAAGGTCTAGATACTTATGTTATAAGGTAAGCGATTTTAAAAATCAAGAATCCGGACACGGACGCCAAATCGTTGCTTGATTTTCAGGCAGTTTCCCCTGATTTGGCGTCTGTGCCCGGGTTTTTCCCCTGGACTAATTTAAGAAACTTAGGATTAGAACGGAAATTTCTTAATTAGTACAGGGGTTTTTATTTATCCCTTTGGAGTTATCCACAGTTTGACGACATTTTTTCAACAGAGGCTCTTGACGGCCTACTCGCTCAAGTATAACATACTGGCAAACTAGTTTTTTGTCTCGCTGGGGAAACCGGGGCATAAACCATTATGTTTTGGCAACACTACTTCAGCGAGACAGTTTTTGGTTTAAAAAAGGGTTATCCTTTGGATTTTTTTACTGAATCCGAAGGATAGCCCTTTTTGTTTAGTGGGTCGATCGTAGAAAAATTTTGTAATCGTAATTATTCTGAGACGGCAATTATAAAACAGCTTTGTTTTTAAAAAATAAGAATAACTTACAGAAGGTCGAGTAAAAAAATAATAAATAAACACTAAAACATAATGAAAAAATTACTTATCGGTTTCGGAGCGGTGGCGATCGCATTGGTAGGCGCTTCCATGTTTGCCGCTTTCGAAGCTCACGTTGTAAATGTTACCGCCAGGATTGAAAACGCTTTGTCGGTTCCGACTACGCGTATCACTTTTGGCACAGTTTTTCCTCAAGAGCACTTAAATAAGCCTCTTCAAGTCAGTCTTTCTCAGTCCTTCTTAGATGAAGACCGGGTTGACGACATTGAGTATTTCATTCGCCAGAAGCCGAAGTGCGCTATTACTGAGCAGGACGGAACAGTCTTAGTTGGTGAAGCTGTGGCCGGACACGTTTTTCCTGGCACCGCGTTCGTAATTCTCTCAAAAACCGGGATCACCAACACTGGAAGCCATGCATCGGTAATTACTGGCAACATCGGTTCTAGTCCGATCACGGCGGCGGCGATGGACGGTGTATTTTGTTCTGGTCCTGATGAAATAACCGGAACAATCTACGGTGTGGACGCGGCGTATGTGGGTAGCGGCGACCAATCATGTTTTGCGGGTAATCCACCCCTAGCTAACAAAACTCTAGTGGACAACGCGATACTGACCATGGAAGCCGAGTACACTGATATCGCGGGAAGAGCACCGGTAGATTTTACCGAACTGAATGCTGGAAATCTTGGTGGACAAGTTCTTGTACCCGGAATTTACAAATGGAGTTCTGACGTCATCATCCCCACCAACGTCACCCTCTCGGGTGGCGCCAA